>JAISIP010000170.1 GCA_031261965.1 Victivallales bacterium
GTTTTCGTCGATTTCGGCGGCGGCTTTTTCGACCAGAGAGACCACGTCGCCCATGCCGAGAATACGGCTCGCCATACGATCCGGGTAAAATACCTCAAGGCTGTCGAGTTTTTCCCCCGCCCCGATGAACTTTACCGGGCAATTGGTGACTTTGCGAATCGAAAGTGCCGCACCGCCGCGGGCGTCGCCGTCGAGTTTGGTCAGAATAAAACCGGTCAGATCGAGAGCCTTGTGAAAATGTTCCGCCACCGAAACCGCCTCTTGACCGAGTGCGGAATCCGCCACGAGCAGAACTTCATCGGGATGTACCGCCTGACGAATGCGAATCAGTTCCTGCACCATGGTTTCGTCGATTTGCAATCGCCCGGCTGTGTCGATAATAACCACATCGGTTCCGGTGGAGCGCGCCTGTTCCACGGCGTTCACCGCGATCGCCGCGACATTTACGCTTGTACGCTCGGCGTGAACCGGGACTCCGATTTCGCGACCGATGAACTCCAACTGATCGATGGCGGCGGGACGGTAGACATCGCCTGCCACAAGTTGTACATGCTTGCCTTGCCGTTTCAGCAGCAGAGCCAATTTCCCGGCGGTGGTGGTTTTTCCGCTGCCGTGAAGACCCACGAGCATAATCACTGTGGGCTTGGATTTGAACTCCAACTCCGAGGCCTCTTCGCCCAAAAGCCTGACCAGCTCGTCGTTGACGATTTTTACGACCTGTTGACCGGGAGTTACGCTTTTGATGACCTCTTGACCAACGCACTCTTTTTTGACCGCGTCGATAAACTCTCCGACGATTTTGACGTTCACATCGGCATCGAGCAAAGCCAGCCGGATCTCTCGCATGGCATCGGAGATGTTTTCGTCAGTGAGGGTGCTTTGCCCGCGCAGTTTGCGAAAAACATCATGCAGCTTATCGCTGAGTGATTCGAACATTTCTACTCCTGTGGATTATAACTTTATTATTTTAAATATATCACAACTTAATATATCTTGATTCCCGTTCAACGTCAAGCCGATTTTTTGAGATTCCCTTGCTTTACACGTCAAGTCATGGTATTTTATCTAAATGAGCCAATTGCAAAACTATTTTTCCTGCTTTTGAGTCCTATTGATTTTTTTGTTTCTTTGACTCGCTTTTTTGCGTAGTGCCATTGCGCTTTGAAGGTTGCCAAAATAACAAAATTCTCAATAGTACCGTAAAAATCATGTCAAAAAAGTAGTTCTGCAATTGACTCTAATGATCACAATATTCACAGGGAGTGAAAACACATGCGCAGCGATATTATGAAAAAAGGCATAGAGCGTACACCGCACCGCGGTCTTATGCGTGCCACCGGGCTTAAAAACGAAGATTTTGACAAACCCTTTATCGGAGTTTGCAACTCCTACACCAACATTGTGCCGGGTCATTGTCATTTAAAGAAAGTCGGCGAAATTATTTGCGACGCGATCCGCGAAGCCGGCGGCGTTCCCTATGAATTCAACACCATCGCGGTTTGCGACGGCATTGCCATGGGACATTCCGGTATGAAGTATTCGCTTGCCAGCCGCGAAATTATCGCCGACAGCGTCGAAACCATGGGGGCGGCTCATCCTTTTGACGCGATGATCTGCATACCCAATTGCGATAAAGTTATTCCCGGTATGCTTATGGGGGCGATGCGGTTAAATATTCCGACGATTTTCGCCTCCGGCGGTCCGATGCGGGCAGGTAATACCCCCGGAGCGAACCGCCAAACCGATTTGAATTCGATTTTTGAGGGAGTGGCGGCACGGGTGGTTGACAAAATCAACGACGCGCAACTCCACGAGTTGGAGTGTACCGCTTGCCCCGGTCCGGGTTCTTGCTCCGGCATGTTCACCGCGAACAGCATGAACTGTCTTTGCGAAGCTCTCGGAATCGCTTTGCCCGGCAACGGCACGATCGCGGCGGACAGCCCCGAACGCATCGACTTTTGGAAAAAGGCGGCGTTTCGGATTGTGGAAATGGCAAAAGACCCGAATTCTTTGCGTGCCAAAGATTTCGTTACGGCGAACTCTTTCCGCAATGCTCTGGTGCTGGATATGGCGATGGGCGGCTCGTCTAACACGGTGTTGCACACGCTTGCCGTGGCGACCGAGGCGGGGCTGAAAATCGATCTGAAAATGCTGGATGAAATCTCCAAGGCAACCCCGAATATTTGCCGGTTGTCGCCGTCGCGGGGAGAATTCCATATCGTTGAAGATTGCAACCGTGTCGGCGGAATTATGGCGATTATAAAAGAGATCGCCAAAAAGCCGGGCATGATCGACGGCTCGGCTCCGACCGTATCCGGCAAGACGTTGCAGGAACAGTACGCAGCTGTACCCGATGCCGATGGCACGGTGATTCGCACTCTGGACAATCCCTACAGCGAAAAAGGCGGTCTGGCGATTCTTTTTGGCAACCTCGCCGAAAAAGGTTGCGTGGTCAAGGCTGCCGGGGTTGATCCCAAGATGTTGCTTCACAAAGGTCCGGCGGTGATTTTTGAAAGCCAGGAGGAGGCGTGCGAAGGTATTCTCGGCGGCAAAGTCAAAGAAAACGACGTGGTCGTGATTCGTTACGAAGGTCCCAAGGGGGGGCCGGGTATGCAGGAGATGCTTGCACCCACATCGTACATTATGGGGCGTGGTTTGGGTTCATCGGTGGCGTTGGTCACTGACGGGCGATTTTCGGGAGCAACCCACGGCGCGTGTATCGGGCATGTCAGCCCGGAGGCGGCGGCGGGCGGGCTGATCGGCTTGATTGAACCCGGCGATCTGATCGAAATCGACATTCCGAACCGTTCGATTCGGCTTGACGTGCCGGAAGTGGTCATCGCCGAGCGTCGCAAAAACTGGAAAGCGCGTGAGCCGAAGATCAAAACCGGGTATTTGGCAAAATACGCCGCCTTGGCAACCAGTGCCGACACCGGCGGCGTATTGAAAGTATAGCAAATCAAATCGGCGGGGTATTGAAAATTCGCCGATTTAGGCTATATTAGAAGGATACGCGGGCTAATTGCAAAATTAATTTGCCAACAGCTCATTGTTTTATAGGTAGCTATAATCTGATCCGGATTGTGTGTCTCTAACTGGAGTTAAAAACTTAATATGGCACTATTCAGTAGCGGAAAGTATTCCACCTTGCGAATGCCGGCTCACGGAGAACGAAAAATGGTCATCCCGGACGGTTCGTGGGTGAAGTGCAAAAGTTGCGCTCAAACCCTCTATACCGACCGCTTGGAAGACAATTTGCAGGTTTGCTGGTATTGCAACTGCCATTTGCCGATGACCGCCCAGGCAAGAATTGAAAACTTGACCGACCCCGATAGCTTTATCGAGATGGACGCATATTTGCGCAGTGTTGACCCCCTGCATTTCGTCGATAGCAAACCCTATTGCGATCGTCTTGATGAGAGTGTCAAAAAAACCGATTTGGGCGATGCGATTGTTTGCGGCAAGGCGACCCTCGGCGGTAAACCCTTTATGCTTGGAGTGATGGATTTTCGCTTTATGGGTGCGTCAATGGGTTCGGTGGTCGGCGAAAAGATTGCGCGACTGGTTGAGGCGGCGACGTCGGAAAAAGTTCCGGTGGTGTTAGTTACCGCGTCGGGCGGGGCGCGTATGCAAGAGGGTATCTTGAGTCTTATGCAAATGCCGAAGACTTGCGGCGCACTTTCCCGTCACAGCGAAGCCGGGTTGCCTTATATCGCAATTTTGACCAACCCGACCTACGGCGGAGTCACGGCGAGTTTTGCGGCGGTAGGCGATGTAATTATCGCCGAACCTGGTGCGATGATCGGCTTTGCCGGACCGCGGGTGATTCAAGAGACGACCAATTCCAAACTCCCGGAGGGGTTTCAGACGGCGGAGTTTTTGTTGGACAAAGGATTGATTGATCGAGTGGTCGAACGCAAAAATCTCAAGAAAGAACTTGAATTTCTGCTTGAAATTTTCTAAAAACAGAGTACAGTATTGTATAGGGCTAATTGCAAAAAGGTAGTTTTGCAATCAGCTCTGTGGATACGATTTTTTCGCCGAGTTGGATCTCGTGTGTTGTCAAATGGGTATACCGAGTCAGGTGGGGAACCAAGCAGCTCAATACATGCTTTTGACAAGCCGCGAATCATCTAACTCGGCGTTTTTTCGCCCTGAATGAAAGGGCAAAAAACATTTCTTGTCGGCTCCGGTGATATTTCATGATCCCACGCTCTCTCGCTCTTGCATAACACCCGCGAACCACGGTCCGTACGACGGACGGAGATGTAGGGGATTTTTGTCTACATCGTCCCGTTCCCGTATAATAACCGCGAAGCACGCGAAAAGCGCGAAAGATTTCCTTCATTATCCACCCGGAAAAGGAATATTGTAGGGTATCTCTAAAAACTGGAAATTTGGCTAAAAATTGCAGCTCATATTCGTATGCGCACTGCTTGCGCGTATCTGGTTAACTATATGTTAGCCATATATTTGCAAAATCGCACCTCCAAATTATGAATCTGCTGATTTTCAACGCAACGTGAGTTTTTAGAGATACCCTTGACTTTTAGCCGCTTGATGCTATATTTCAAAACATGAATTAAATTGGGGATGAAATTTTTTAGCAGTAGCCTTTATTTGGATAACGAAAATGACCGATAACTTGCCGGATAAAACAACAGTTTGCGCGAACGTCAGTGAGCGCAAGCAAGCAAGCAAGCAAGCAAGCAAGCAAGCAAGCAAGCAAGCAAGCAAGCAAGCAAGCAAGCAAGCAAGCAAGCAAGTTAGCTTCCTCTAACTCCGCATTATCCTCCTGCCTTTTTGCATTCCCTTTAACTTGCCTTTTTCTGCGATTCAGTCGTAACATCTCCATGCAATTGGAGCATGAAATATGATATACGAGATAAAATCGTCTAATGAAAATTACACTGATAAATGCTGGAGCATGGGAGGACTACCGGCAAAAACGAATGGACATTATCGGCAACGTCGTTATCGGTGTTGGAAATTATAAGTGTTTTTCACAA
>JAISIP010000020.1 GCA_031261965.1 Victivallales bacterium
ATTTTCGGTGAAAATCTCCAAGTTTCGGATTTTGACGATTCTCGATTGCCGGAATATTTGCGCTTAAAAGTTCTTGAAGTCGATGCTTGCGGGGCGACCGTTAAACTACACCATGAACTCCCGAAGAAATTTCATAATGGCTCAAGATTAAGCAGTGAAGTTGTTGGGTCAAAAGAATTTAACACGCCTTTGGGGGATTCCTGGCCGGGGGAAGGGGAGTTACCTTACGAGGTGGAACTATCTCAGGCGAATCAGCGTAAAGCATTCCCCGCGCTGTGCGAAGTTGACGGCAAAGTCGGCGCGGTGCTCTTCCTCAAGGAGTCCGAGGCGAAATTGCAGCATCAACGCGGAATTTTACAACTTTTTAAGCTTGAAAACGGCAGCCAACTGAAGTTTATGAAGCGGACAATCCATATTTCGCGTGAAATGGAGTTGAGCTGGTTTCTCAATTACCGCGATTACGCCGATGACCTGCTCGGTCGCGCCATGCTTGAGGCATTCGGTCGTGACGCATGGGAGATTCGCGATTCAGACACTTATAATACGCTGGCGTTAAACGCCAAGCAAAACATCGGCGAAATTGAAATAAAACTGTTTCGGCAATTGGAGAATCTTTACACCGTTTATCGCCAAGTTGACGATCTGGCAAATAAAATCAAGTTGCGTGGCAACGTCAGTTATATTGATTTGCGACGGCAGCTCGATTTTCTCTTTGCTCCGAAGTTTTTGCGCCGTGCCGCGGTATTTGAGTCTTACAGTCGCTTTTTGCGCGGGGTGAAATTGCGTTGCGAGCGGATTTTGGACTCTCCCTCCCGTGATGAGGCGAAACTTGAAACCCTTGCAAAATATCTGGATTGTTTTTATCTGACCGTTGAGAGTTCGGAAGACATAAGCCTAAAGCCGGAACATTATGAATTTTGGTTGCTCCTTGAGGAGTGCCGGCTTGCCGTTTTCACCCCGGAAATAACCCCGGCAATCCGCTCGCCACTGAAACAGCTTGAGGCTATCTCTAAAAACTGGAAATTTGGCTAAAAATAGCAGCTCGCAATTGTATGTGTGACCTTGCGCATAACTGGTTAACTTTTTGTTAGCCAATTACTTACAAAATCACGCCTCCAAATTGCTAATCTGTCGATTTTTACCTCAACCCGGTTTTTAGAGATACCCTTGAAACTATCGCGAAATTTCTTTGACTGACAAAGCTTTCGAGATATGTCGACCGGAGCGTACCTCGGAGGGGGTGACGTTCAAATGTTGCTTAAAGGCTTTCCACATATGCCCGGAGTTGTAAAAACCGCACTGAGTTGCAATCGCTTCGCCGGATAGCGCGGTGTCTTGCAAAAGCACTATCGCCCGGTTGATTCGTAGCCGCTGAAGGTACTCGTTCGGACCGATGCCAAACATGTTTTTGAAACGCCGAAGCAAGGTTCGCGAACACATGCCGGAGGCTTTGGCGTAGTCTTTTACCGTCAGGCTACGATTCTGACAGCTCACTTTCATCGCGCCGATGACTTTATTTAAGCTCCAGGTTTCTTCGAGTGATTTTTCATCATGATAATAGCGTGAGAGCATAATAATTACCGCCATAAACAGCGAAACTAATAGATTTTGATGTCCGTGCTCGCGCTGTTCAATTTCCGTACACATGTCGTCAAGGTAGCACTTAAGGCGTGCTAAATCGCGGGGTGCAACTGTACCCAGAATGCCGGAGAACCCGGTATTTTGGGTTTTATAGTCGGGATAAACTTCGTGGACAAAGGCAAATGAAGTCAACATCAGCATGGGAATCGGAATGTCTGAATTGTACAAAATGTTGTAGCAACGGGCTCCATCGTCGATTTCGGAATAACCGTGTTCAATACCCGGGTGAATAATGAAAAAGTCTCCGCTTTTTAGTATCTGATTTTTCTCGTTGCAAATATGCGAAACCGTTCCGGCAGCGATAAAAACAAGCTCGGAGAATTCATGAGAGTGCAATTCATGCTGACCGCTGGGCGTATTTTCTTTATCCATAATCCGCACGGAAATCGGGAAATATTTCTCATCGCCGTATTTGGAGTATTTTAGTCGTATCATCGCTTAACCTCGTTATTGGTCTTTTTGCGCCAGCGGTATGTAAACTTGATTCGCCGGGCTGTTGAGCAAGCGATTCTCGCGGATTCTAATGCCGAACCATTCGTGAAACGCATTGCGCATGGGTTCACGGGCGTTGGTCTTGTACCCGGCATCGAAGTTGCTCACCGGGTCAATCGCGTAGCTTCCCGAGGCTTGAATCAGTTTTGCCGCATCGAACGCATTAGTCAGATCCCCGGAGAAATCGCCGTCAAGATTAGTGTCAAAGGATCTCGGGCTGTACCAACGATAAAGGTAATTGGCATCTGATGAGCTATAAGAAACGCTTTCAAAAACCGCGTCCACTCCGTCGAGCGATGAACCGAGTCGGTTTCTGACGCTGTAGTCGTGTGCCGAAAACGGAATGACGATTTTTTCTCCGAGACTTGAGTCCGCTCCGGAATAACTCCACCCCGATAATTCGACCAACCCCGCCTTGGGCCCGGCATCGTTATGCGCAGCCATTTCCGCCCCGGATTTTGCCGAAAGCAAGGTTTTATTATCCGCCAAGCTCAGTCCGGCGACGAAAATAATCCCCAGCGTCATCGCGATTAACCCGACCAACATGGCGGTCAACTCCAGCATCGCTTGCCCTGATTGTTGTGAGGTATTGTTCATAGTGCTATATCCTCGGCGGCCCGGGTTGGTTGTCCGGGCGGGTTTGCGTCCCCTGAAATCCCGGACCGTCACCGCCCGGATACCCCCCTGCGACATAAAGCACGGTCGGATCCTGCTCGTCATTGGTAACAATATGCCCGGTGGAGTCAACTACAAAATATTCACTGCTGTCGGCAGTGCGAAAAAATCGGTGGGCGATTCCGCCGTTGATGTGGTCGGTGAGTTCTGTAACTCCCTTTTCCGCTGCTGTAAACACGCTGAAAACTTGCGGCTCTTGCAACCAGCCCGCCCCTGATGAGTTGTTTTTTGAATAGACAAAACTCCGATTCTCAAACAGCGCGTTCGCTCTGTTCGCCCAGGCGCGATCAAAGGAATCGGCATCCCACGACGGATTCCAGCCGTAATAGCGAAACCCCGGTCCGTCGGTCAGATACTGCAAGGCACGCAGATAGAATTCGAGATCAGGTTGGGGAGCATCGTCGTAATCAAAGAGCGAATCTTGGCGCGAAAGCCAGCTTAAAAATCGCTCCAGCGAGGAGTTAACGGTGCGAAGTACATTAAACCCGTAAGGCAACGGCATATAAGTCGGCAGTAATGTGGTGTTGTTAAAAACCGGCAAAATCACCGGGATTGCCACCGGCGGTGTGCCTCCGTTGAGTTCGCCTAACGCCTTGGCGATCGCTCCCGGTCGGTAGTCGCTATTGTTTTCGCCCACAACTGTCGTGGTTCGACGCGACCCGACCCGACGGCGGAAGAGGTTTTGGTTGTCGCTGTCGTCCTGATAGGTGTTGTGTTGAAATTTTTGCTCCAAGTCCAAGCCGTTGCGCGAGGTGTTGTCAAAACTGTAACGCGATACCATGTCCAACCAGACATAGCCCTCGGCGTATGCGGCCGGACCTTCGTAAATGTATTGCGATTTGACCGGTTTACGCAAAACCCCGGAGTCAAACCACCAGCTGAAATGATTTGCGTCGTAATCGCTGTGATTTTTTCGATAGTAATCGGGATACCAAAAGTTGTCAAAAAGACAGAAACGTATGCTCGGCAGTTCATCCAGCTTGCGGGCGGTGTGATTTGGCATTAGGTGTTGGATATAATTGTAAGCGGCGTCGTTGTAGTCGGAAGAACTATATTGCACTCCCAAGGTGAAAATTTCGCTTTCGCTGGGAAAAGAGGACATAGCGTAGTCGATATTCCACCATTTGCCCTTATAGTCGGAGTCGGATTTATTCTTGACGAACGGATAAATCGCGCCGAGCCAACTACTTTGAATCGGCGGGTCAGACGCGTTGATTTGAGCCCGGTGCAACAAAATTTCGGTGTAGAGCGAATCCTTTGCCAAGCCGGAGGGTTCGACAATCGGGTTGCCTGCGGTGCGGGCGTTGGGGAAAACCGCCACCATGCGATTGACAATTCCTTGCAGCATATTGCGATACGGTTCGCGCCATCGGAAGTTATTGACCGTTTCGACCGACATATAGCGTTGGCTCTCGTTTAGCAAATCGACGTAATCTTGCAACGGTTTTTGCAACGGAGTGTAGAGGTCTATGCTCACTCCACCCGGATTAAGCCCGTTTTGCTTTGCCGCCTGTTGCGCCGCCGCGAACCCGATCAAGGGACCGAGAAAGGAGATTCTGGTTTGCATTTCAGTTAGAATGCCGAGCCGGGATTGCAACTCGTACAACTGTTGCTCGCTGTCATCGAGCATGGTCTCGCACGCTTTGACCAGATTTATTTCACCGATTAAATTTAGCGACTCTTTTTGCCACATGGCACCTGCCAGAGCGGCGGATTGATGTGCGGTTTCAACCTTGTATTTTGCCCGAATTACATTGTGTACGTCAAAAATCAAAAGAATGCCGAGCAGAAGAATCAGCATCATGATAATCCCGGTAAGCAGAACTTGACCGGATTCTTTGGCGTAACCGTTCGCTTGCATAGACTACTCCATATACAGTCTGGAATAGTTGTAGGTTTGTACCCGTCCGGCGGGTTCGGGGTTTTCTGCAATCCCGAACAATGCCGCGAAACCAGGTCCCAAGAGGGGAGCTCTAAGCAGGGTTATCGAGCCGGAAGCCATCGGACCGGTGCCGGCAGTGAGAAAAAGTTCCGGGTCGCTCGCCTTTTGCGGATACCAATATTGATAGTACACCCCGCTGGAGTCGCCATTGACCATATAGCTTTCCGCCCCGGATTTTTCGGAGCTGTTGCTCCTGCCGCGCCGTTTGCCGGAGATGCTGATCGCCGCGACCCGTGCCGCCCGCAAACACATGTTCGGGCGATAGCCGAGTGCCGCCGATTTTGCGGTATAAAATGCGGCGTATTCACAAACCTGATTTTGAACGCACCAATGAAAAATCTGCAACATGCCGAAAAAGATCAGACAGAGAACCAGCAACGCCGCCACCGCTTCAAATATCGCGGCTCCGTGTTCGCCTGAACGGTTGCGTTTTTTCTGCGACATGACAACTATCCTCATGGTCACTGGTTCTTGCGGGGCAGCTCTTACTCTTCCCAACTTTGCCCGGTCTGCGCGTGACGGCGGAGTGTATCGCGTTTGATTTTGCCCGAAAACGTCTTGGGCATTGCTGCTACAAACTCGATTTCACGCGGATATTTATATGGGGCGGTTTCGCTTTTCACAAATTGTTGAAGTTCGCGAACCAAACTTTCGGTAGCTTCAAAATCCGGACGCAACACGACATAAGCTTTGACCTTCGCTCCCCGCAACGGGTCGGGTGCGCCTATGACGGCGACTTCAAGCACCGACGGGTGTTTGGCCAAGACATCTTCGACTTCCGACGGACTGATGCGATAACCCGAACTTTTGATAATATCATCGCTGCGACCGATAAACCAGAAATATCCGTCCTGATCGCAATAGGCGCGATCGCCGGTGTAGTAATAGTCGTCGATAAACGAGGCGGCGTTTTCTTCGGGGTTGTCGAGATATTCCGAAAAAAGTCCAATCGGGCGGTGCGACTCAAGACAAAGCGCAATGCGTCCGTCATCGCCCTTTTTTACCGGGTTGCCATCGTCGTCGTGCAATTCGATGTCCCAACCGGGCGAGGGGATACCCATCGAACCGGGTTTAACTTCCATACCGTTAAAAGTTCCGATCATGCAGACGGTTTCAGTTTGACCGTAGGCTTCGCGAATGGTCAGCCCGGTACTCTCTTTCCAGAGCCGAATGGTTTCGGTTTGCATGGATTCACCCGCCGTGGTGCAATGCTTCAATCCCGAAAAGTCAAAACGCGAAAGATCCGAAAGCGTCAACATCCGATAAACGGTCGGAGGCGCGCAAAAACTGGTGATCTCGTAGTGGTCGATAAGCGGCAGAAGCTCATCGGCGTGGAATTTGCCGCGAATATCGTAAATAAATACACAGCACCCGATTATCCACTGTCCAAAATAGTTGCCCCACAAATTTTTGCCCCAACCGGTGTCGGAGACGGTCATATGCAGATCATTGGCGGAAAGTCCGTGCCAGAGTTCAGCAGTGACTCGATGTCCGAGCGGATAAGCGTGAGTATGTTGCACCATTTTGGGGTACTTACTTGTGCCGCTGGTAAAAATCAGCAACATGGGGCTGTCGGATTTGGTGTGGATCTTAACCGGACTTTTGACCTCACGCCGCGAAAATTTCGCATTTGTCCCGGCGATTTCCGAGCGGTAACTTATCCAGTTCGGTCGCTCGCCATCGACTAACAAACGCGACGCAAGCGTCGGGCATTCGTCGTATATTTCGTCAAATTTATAGGCGTTTTCGGCATCGGTGATGACCATTTTGAATTTGCCGAATTTGATGCGGAACTCAAGGTCGTGAGGAGTCAACAACGTGGGAGAAGGGCATTGAACCGCTCCGAGCTTGATCAGAGCCAGCGAGAAAATCCACCACTCCGGCAAGCGCGGCAACATAATCATAACCCGATCGCCGCGGGTGATTCCGTGCTTAATCAGGAGATTCGCCGCTTGATTTGAGAGCCGCGAAAGGTCGTGAAACGTGAATAATTTCTCATCGCCTTGTTGATTGCGCCAGATCATCGCAAGTTTATTGCGGTCTTTTTTTGCCCAGCGGTCAAAAATATCATAACCAAAGTTGAAATATTCGGGAGCTTCCACCGGGAAGGAGTCGGGAAACGGCGGGATTACCGCTTGCTTTGCACTGTTTTTATTCATTATTGATGTCGTTTAAATTGAGTTTTGCAACCAAATTGCGAATATGCTGATTTTTCATCTCAAGATGAGTTTTCATAGATACCTTTAGCACTTACTATAACACCGGTAAATTAAAAAGGCAATCGAAGTTTGGGCTGATTTGCCGTAAGTTAGTTTATTTCCTTAATTTTTGCGCCAAGTATAGAAAGTTTTTCAACCAGATTTTCGTAGCCGCGATAGATTACTTCGGCGGAGTGTATCGTACTTTGACCGCGGGCGCATAACGCGGCGATAACCATTGCCATACCGGCGCGAATATCCGGGCTGGACATAGTTACCCCATGCAGTTGCGCCCGTCCTGTTATGACCACGCGGTGAGGGTCGCAGACGATCGCGTTCGCCCCCATGCTGATGAGTCGGTCGGTAAAATAGATGCGACTTTCAAACATCTTTTCAAAAAACATAACCGTACCCCGGCACTGGGTCGCCGCCACAATGGTGCAACTGATCATATCAGAGGGGTATTGCGGCCAGGGACCGTCTGAAATTTGAGGTATATGACCGCCGAAATCACATTCGATTTGCGGCTGCTGATTTCCGGGCAGATAGATGCGGTTCGCTTTAAGTTCCATGCGGATTCCGAGTCGTTCAAACACCCGGCGCAACATCCAGTAATGACGGACTTGAGTCCCCTCCACGGTAATTTCGCCCCCGGTTGCCGCACCCAGCGCAAGGAAACTGCCTGCCTCAATATGGTCTCCGACGATAGTGTAAGAGCAACCGTGCAACGTTTCGACACCTTCGATTTCAATGGTGTTGCTTCCGCCTCCGCTGATTTTTGCCCCCATGGCGTTCAAGAGATCGGCAAGGTCACGCACGTGCGGCTCGCCGGCGGCGTTGTAGAGTGTGGTTTTGCCCCGTGCGGTTGCAGCAGCGATGAGAATCTGTTCGGTGGCGGTAACGCTGGCTTCATCGAGAAAAAGTTCACGCCCGACAAGTCCGTGCGGTGCGTTAAATTTATAGGTATCCTCGCCGGACATAACTCCGCCGAGTTTGCATAGCCCGTAAAAGTGTCCGTCCAACCTGCGGCGACCGATGACATCCCCGCCGGGCGGATAGAGTTCGGCTTGACCGCAACGAGCCAAAAGCGGCGCGGCAAAGAGAATACTGGTGCGATTTCGCGAGCATAGTTCGCGGGATATTTGCGTAGTTTTGATTTTCGTGCAGCGAAAAGTCAGCGTGTGATTTTCAAATGTGAACTCGGCACCGAGTTCCCCGGCGATGTCGAGCATGGTTCTTACATCGAGGATATTGGGTACATTTTTCAGCTTGACTTCCTGGTCGGTCAGCAAGAGTGCCGCGATCATCGGCAAGGCGGCATTTTTGTTTCCGCTGATTTTTACATGTCCGCCAATCGGGGCGGAGCCTTCGACGATTAAACTGCGCATAGCAATTCCCCTGACAATAGTGAATATGAATTACCCTACATCAACTCCCCGCTTTCGTCAAGCTGCCAAAGTGATTTTATCCCAAGAAAATGGTATTTTTATTACTTGAGGCTACCTCAACCCAGTTTTTAGAGGTTGCCTTGAGTTAACCGGCAATAGTGCGAACCCTAAAACGGTCGTCGCGAACGGATAGATCAAGAGCCTGCTCGGTCGTCAAATGTGAGACTCCGACATTGCGCAAAAAGCTGCGGCACAACGCCGTGACTTCCGACATCTCCTCGTCGGTAGGACGGCGGTACGGCTGCCCCGGCACCGGGATATAACCCATAATATGAAAGGCAATATCCGGCGAAATGTTTGACAAAAACCGCATCGTCCCCTCGAATTCTTTATGTTCTACCAGATCAGGGATATAAATCATATTCGCTGCCATATTCAATCCTGCATCGCAAGCGCGGGAAAAATTATCGTAAATCAGCGATTTTTTTTGCCCGGTGATTGCTGTATGTAAATTTTCGCTCCACGCTTTAAATCCGACATTCGCCCCGTCTAAACACTCCAATGCCAGACAACTGCCGTTGGTGTGTCCCAGCCGGGTATTCGCGCCGAGTTCGCGCTTGGCATAGCGCAATAGCTCGGCAATATTCTGTGCAGTGGTCGGTTCGCCCCCCATAAAGTAGACCTGCTTGGGTGATACTTTCCGCAGGGCGTTTTTGAGCTCTTCGGTCGTCAAAAAACGCTCCGGGCGAGGATAAGCGTGACCGGGTTGACCGTTTGCACCGCTCTTAAGTTTGTAGCTGCAAAAGGGACACTTAAAAGTACAGCCGAAATTGTGCAACGTTGCAAATTTGCGGACATCGTGGTAGGTGACGCGGTAAAACGACATTACTTCTCTCCCCGGTGAATCAAGTTTTTGAGATAATTCACCGCTTCTGTCGGGTCGGCACCCTCAAGGACTTTTAGCCGATCTACCGTAAAAATACGCCCGTTTTTTACCGCCGGGAGTTCGGCAAATCCGGGACGCTTGGCGATCTCTTCAGGTGTTGCTCCGCCGCTCAAACATAAAATTACCTCCGGACCGCTCTTTATTACAAATTCCGAACTGGCGGAGTTGGTCTGGCTTTTTACCAAAATATTTTCCCCGCCCGAAAGCTCCAGCAAATCGCCGAGATAAGATTCATTAGTGACGCTTTTAAACGGTGAATACAACTCAAAATAAACACGCGGTCGCGAGGTGAAGTGTTCTCTTTTTATCGGCGTTGCGGCGCGAAATCGGGCAATTATCTCCTCGCCTTTCGCTTTTTTGCCGGCGACGGCGGCGATCGTGCGGACAAATTCCGGGTAGGTCGCTATGCGCATGGGGTGAATGAGTGTAACGTGAATTCCATGCTGTTTAAGTCGTTCAGACAACGCACTTTGATAAGACCAGACCAAGGCGTGGTTCACCTTTAGCTCCGCAAGCTTTTCCATAGACGGGTCGGCTATAATCTTCTCTGTGCCGGGAATTTGCTTGCCGTAACGATCAACGGCGACAACGCGGTCGAGTGCACCGAGGTTGCGCAGCAGCATCGTTGCGGCGGACGATGAAGAGAAAATAACGTTTTCCGATGCATCGGAGCAAACCGCTGACATGAGCGAGGAAGCAAATAGCGCAATTAGAAACACTTTTAGAGGTAGCCTTAAATGCTTAATTGCCATCCCACTCCCCCGCCAAGTGCCAAAATTGGTACGGAATTTCCGGTAAGCGGAGTCGCGCTGCGTGACCGTCGGCAAAGAGTGCGTTAAAAGCTAATTCCATTTCGCCGTGGCGATACGAGACGTATTTAGCATATCCGTCGATGGGGGAGCTGGTGTAACTTCCGCATAATGAAGTTTTTCCGCTTTGGGAATCGGTCAGCCAAATGCACCGCGAGCTTTGTTTGATTGCGGATTCCGCGACAGGATACCAGAAACTGGTACTGTCGGTCGAGCGTTTGAAAGTATTTACCCCGTAGCTGACTCGCGATGGGTCGGTAGCCGAGGTCGCCTGTTGAACTGTGTCATCGGGGCAAATCCAAACCGGCGTGTCCTTGGGGGCAAGATAGGGGGCGAGCAAATCAGTATAACGGATCTCCGCCCCGGTGATTTTGACCGTCGGAGTATATTTCCAATCCCCCATATAACACGCCAGCGCGGTGCCGATTTGCTTTTCGTTAACCAAACAGGCGATATTTCGCGCCCGCTCCCGGCTCTGATTGAGTGCGGGCAACAGCATACCGGCCAAAATCGCGATTATCGCGATAACCACCAGCAACTCCACTAATGTGAAAGATTTTTTTTGCATAGATCTTTTCTAATTATGCGTTGCGAAACGCCTCCATAGCCTCAGGGAACGGCGAAAGCACCCGCTCAAGCACGCCGTGACACGCCGAAATCGCCATGCCGTAATTGGTTATGGGTACGCCACTTCTACGCGCCGTCTCAATCCGCCGCAAAGTTTCGCGCCGATTCAACATGCAACTGCCGCAATGAATGACCAATTTGTAGTCGGATAAATCCCCGGGGTAATCGCGCCCGGCTCCGACGGTCACGTCCAATTCACCCCCGACTTTTTTCGCCAGCCAACGCGGAATCTTCACCCTGCCGATATCGTCTTCGCTGGAGTGGTGGGTACATGCTTCGGCGATGAAAATTTTGTCTCCCGGCTTCAGTGAACGGATCTTACCGGCACCGGCGGCTAAAATCGCCATATCGCCCTTTAACCGCGCAAATAGAATGGAAAACGTCGTGCAGACCACATCCGGCGGCGTTTCGCGTACCATAAGATCCACCACTTGCGAGTCGCAAACCGCAAGTGCCGGTTTTTCGCGCAGATTAGCGAGAGCTTTGGGATAATCGCTCTCTTTGACCACGTAGCAAAGCGCATCGGAATCAAGCGCGTCGCGAACCGCCTGAACTTGCGGTAAAATCAACCGGCCTTTGGGTGCTTGAATGTCCACCGGGACGATCAAAATCACAGTCTGTCCCGGTTTGACCAGATCGCCGAGCAACGGCGGGGGTTCAAGAAAATCATCGGGGCAAGCCGCCAAAAGCGCGTCTTTGAGCAGTGGCAACACCCGTTCACGCTCTGCATCTTTGCCGACGGACGATACGCAAATCGGGTCGAATCCGGTTGCCTCTTTCAGTTCCGCGATAAATTCTTTCGTCGGCGCAACTTGATCGATTTTGTTGATTACCGCAATCAGATTGACTTTACGGTCTTTTGCCGCCGCGAGAAGGCGTGTCTCGGCACTTCCCCATACGTCCGCTTCGGTGATCAGCAAAATCACATCGGCGCGGTCAAAAGCGCGAATCGAACGTTCGACCCGGCGATTGCCCAATACGGTGTCGTCATCGATTCCGGCGGTGTCCAAAAAGAGAACCGGTCCGAGCGGACGCAACTCCATGGGTTTTTCCACTACATCGGTGGTTGTCCCCGGAATCGGCGATGTGATTGCGACATCCTGCCCGGCGATCAGATTCATAAAACTGGATTTGCCGGAGTTGGTGCGGCCGGCGACGGCTATTTGCAGGCGCATTGAGCGCGGGGCAGTTTCCATACTAAAAAAAGACTCCTGTTTTTGTTGTTTTGCGTAAGATACTACACAAAGGTGCAAAAGTAAAGCTCAAGAACCTTGAAAATACGCGATATTACCTGTATGTTTACCGTAGTCCGAAGCCTATTGCCGGAGTTATATGCCTTTGTTCACTTTTTAGGAGAAAACTCTATGCCTGACCAATTGCGCGATTTGCCGGAGAAATTTTGGCGTTGCGCTAAATATTACTATTTTAAAGTAATGCACCAGAGCGGTTCGCCGGAGTACATAGCCAGGGGAGCGGCGATCGGGGTTTTTGTCGGATTTTTTCTGCCGATCGGGACTCAGTCAATTCCGGCGATTTTGCTGGCGTTTCTGTTTAAAGGGGCGAAAATTCCGGCGTTTATCATGACGTTTCACAGCAATTACGTAACTTCGTTTTTATTTTATCCGATTCAATGTTATGTAGGTAGTTATCTGATTTTCAACCCGCTTAGTTGGCAAACGCTGTCAGATAATTTGCGAAATTTGCTTGAACAGCAGACGCTCGACGCGCTTTTTTTGTTAGGTACTCCGCTAATAGTCTCTTTTTTCGCCGGGGGACTGTTCTTTGGAATTCTTGTTTCCGTGCCGATTTACTATCTAACCATTCATCTGGTGATAAAATTTCGGGCAAGGCGGGAAAAAAGGCGGATAAATCGCCTGTCAAATGGGTTGTAAAAGTGTTGCCTTACAGCTATATTACGCTGTTCGTAAAATTTGTAAAAGTTCGGAGAAACAAGAATGACTTTGACCAGATATGGTATTCGGGAATGGGGAAGTGCTTTAATCTTTACGGTAATTCTTCTCGTTGGGTGTTATTTTCTTTACCGCGGAGGATATCCGGGCTGGGCGGGCGGAATCGGCATCGCGGCAATTGTGATTTTCTTCGCTTTTGCGGCGTTTTTTCGCAATCCCCGCCGCTCAATTCCAAACGACTCCGATTGGCTGATCAGTCCGGCGGACGGGGTGGTGCGTGACATCGGCGAAGTCGATGATTTCAACTTCCCGCCATTTGAGGGCAGGGCGGTAAGAATCGGGATTTTTCTTTCGGTGTTAAATGTTCATGTCAACCGTGCTTCTGCGGATTTCGTGGTGGAGAGCAAGTTTTATCGGGAAGGGAAGTTTCTCGATGCACGTCACCCGGAATGCGCCACTGTAAACGAGGCGATGACTATCGCCGGAACTGCCTCTGCCAACGGGAAACATTTTCCGATGGCGATTCGCCAAATCTCCGGCAAACTCGCCAGAAAAATCGTCTGCCCGGTGAATCCCGGTCGGCATCTCAAGCGCGGCGAAATCTACGGCATGATCAAATTCGGCTCGCGTACCGAGCTGTATTTACCCGTCGATGAGTTTGAGATCAAAGTAAAAATCGGCGAAACAGTTCGCGGTGGCGAAACCGTTATGGCGATTGCAAAAGACAGCAGGAGCGGTAAATGAAACAGCGTTTCAAAAACTTGCTCAAGACCAATCGCTGGCTGAAGCTCGTGCCGAATTCTTTGACGCTATGCAATTCGCTGTGTGGATTTTTGGCGATTCTTATTACCCTGCGGGCATATGAGTCCGACACCGACCCGTTGGATGTCTTTTTTTGGAGTGCGGTCATTATCTGTTGTGCGATGATTTTTGACTCGCTCGACGGTTTTGCGGCGCGAATTTTTAATGCTGCAAGTATGCACGGCGTTCAGATGGACTCTCTGGCGGATATGGTGACTTTCGGGGTTGCTCCCGCTACGTTGGTCGCGGTTATGACCCACTCTTTGCGCGCCCCGAATCATCTCGGGCGAACCGAGGAGGTGGTGATCTATTTGCTTTGCTCGATCTACGTCGGAGGGGCGGCGTTGCGGCTTGCCACTTACAACGTTCACGCGATTCTCGAAAAAAAATCCAGCGACAAATTCAGCGGATTGCCTTCGCCGGGTGCCGCGATTGGCATTTGCGTGGTGGTTGCCTACGCGTGGAACTGCAATTTCGATTTAACCAAGTACGCATTTTTTCTCCCGGCATACGCGGCGATTCTCGGAATACTTATGGTCAGTCCGATCCCTTACACTCATGCCGCCAAGTGGCTGCTTTCGGTGCGGCGCAACCGCAAACGGGAACTGTTGCTTTTGCTGATGTTGCTGATTATCGCGGCATTTCGCATACCGGGAGTGGCGGCGATTGTGACGCTGTATATTTTCGCCGGTCCGGCACTTGCGATATTCCGGGCATTTAAGAAAACGTCTCCTATCGGAAAGGCGGGCTGAAATTTATGCGTTATCTCGTTACAGGCGGAGCCGGTTTTATCGGGGGACACCTCACTGAGGCGTTGCTCGGCGACGGTCATGAAGTTGTGGTAATCGACAATTATTCCACCGGCTCGGTGAAAAACTTATCGCAGGTCGCCGGTAATCCAAAGTTGCGAATCATCGAAGCGGACATCCTTGAATTCGCCGAGTTGCTCGATTCCGAAATCGCCAGATGCGACGCGGTTTTTCACCTCGCCGCCGCGGTCGGGGTGGAGTTGGTGGTCAAAGACCCGGTTCGCACAATAACCACGAATGTTCACGGTACGGAAAACGTGCTCAAGCCGGCGGCGAAATATCATAAAAGAATCATTGTTGCCTCGACCAGTGAAGTTTATGGCAAATCAACTTTGCCGGAATTCACCGAGAGTGACGATTTGCTGATCGGTTCGCCCTACCATTCACGCTGGTCGTATGCTTGCAGCAAACTTTTGGACGAGTTTTACGTTATGGCGTTTCACCGTTCGGCGGATTTGCCCGGGACGGTGGTGCGTTTTTTTAACACTGTCGGTCCGCGCCAAACCGGGATGTACGGTATGGTGATCCCCCGTTTTGTCGAACGGGCTTTAAAAGGGGACGCACTTCAAGTTTATGGTGACGGTACTCAATCGCGCTGTTTTTGCCATGTCACCGATGTGGTCAGGGCGTTGCGCTTGCTGATTGACAGACCCGAATCGTACGGGCAAATTTACAATATCGGCAGCCGCAGATCAATTACCATTGCCGAGCTTGCGAAGCTGGTGATTGAGCGAACCGGGAGCCGCTCGAAAATCGAATATCTCTCGTATGACAAGGCTTACGCCAAGGGTTTTGAAGATATGATGCGGCGTATGCCCAATACCGAAGCGATTCGGCAACTGACCGACTGGCAGCCGGAGCTTACGCTTGAAAAAGTTATCGACGATGTCAAAAACTCTTTAGGGTAGTTCTCAGAGGTATCCTATAGTTAGTGACGCACGTAAATGCGGCAGACCGGCGCGGTACTTGCGTCGAGTTCAAACTTAATACCGTCACTATTTGAAGTATATGGAATTGCCCCGGCACTTTCGCCGTTGGGCTTGAGCCGTTCGATTTGCAAACCGGGTACGGCACTGATCTTCAAGGTGATTTGCGCTTTGCCGCGCCGAATAACCAAAGGGAGTTTTCCCCAATCTTCCAATAAAGTCCGTTCATCGTTGCTAAAACGCATATTGCTGTTGGCGCTGTCGGTCAAGAAGAAGAGCAACATGTCGCCGCTTGAGGCGAGTACTTTGCCGTCGAGCGAATGCAACGAAACGGTTGAAAAAGTGTTCACTCCCGAAACTTGAAGGATTTTTCCGCCGAAATCGCCTTTTGCCAACGCTACTGCTTCGGTTTTAGGTGTGACTATTCGCGCTATATTTTTTTGGGGCAGCAACAGAAGTTCGCCGTTGGAACTTTCGCATTTGTCGCGGTTCAGTTGGGATAACGCCCGGCTAAATTCCGGCGGAAGAGTCGCTTTCCAATCGGAAAAGGCGGTCACTTTCACGCCATCGCCTTGGGTTGAATCCGGCAGGGCACCGATTCGCCCGAACAATCCGAGTCGGGCAAAATCCGCCGGATAATGGCGTTGTATGGATTGCGCGTTCCAGCCGAATGCGACAGCGATCTTGGCCGAAGTCGCGTCGCCCCGCAAAAAAAGCAACGCTCCCTGACGGTCGGCAAGTGTCCGCACCGGGTCGAAAATAGTGTCGAAACCGTGTTGAATACCCGGCTGTCGAAAATTTTTCGCCGAATGGGTGTAGGTGAAGCGGTAGATCCCCGCCCAATCTTGCAATGCGGCATAAGTGCCGGTCAGGACACCGCCGACACTGCGGAAACGATTTGGAGAGCAGAAGTCCAGCTCGGTGACGACAAAAGGTTTACCGAAAATGCGCGGAACGGAAACAGAAGTCAACTCATTTAGTTCAGTGGCAATCGGCGATTTTTGATGAAACGCGACCGGCAAACCCCAACGGGCTTGAGGATAGGTGGGGTGATCGAAATAGGCGTGAATATCGATTAAATCCAATTCCTGCCGAAAAGGTTGAAGCTCCATGTAGGCATCGTTGTTCAAATTGGTAATCAAAAAGCGACAACCGAGTTTGCGCAGGAATTCGGATTGTTCGCGCTGGGTGGCGATTTGGCGTTCCCCGAGATAGCGTCTAAAAGCGAGGCGGTATTTTTCGCCCGTTGGAATCGGAATGTTTTTAGTTTCACAAGCGCGGCGAAAAGATTCTTCGGGGATATGGGCGACCAACGGGAATTGATTCCAAGTCTCGGTAATCGGAGACTCGTTGTCGAGACAGACCATATAAAGAGCCGGGTCTTCGGCGAGCGTCAGTTGGGTATAGGGATTGCGGGTGGTCAGAAGTTTTTGCGCAAAAGCTTTCCAATTAACCATGGCACTTGGCGAAAAGTAGTTCAACACCTTGCGTTCCATGCCGTCGGCTTTGGCGCATTCGGCGATATTATCGCCGGGACGAACCGGGCGGGTTGCGTAAATATCTGTGCATAGATAGATCCCGCGTGATTTCAATGCAAAGATCAGATAAAAGAAGCGATCGAGCTGTTCCGGGGCAAAGGTCAGGGTGTCGTTGGCTTTCCGATCGATCAAGCCGCGTTCAAACTGATGAAGCCGTACCGAGTTGTAACCGTTGGCGGCGAGCGCCGTTGCGAGTTTGTCGGATTCTTCATGGGTGGGAAACAGTGCACTCTGAGCCAGATTGGTTCCCCAGAAACGGACGATTTTTTGGGGTTGTTGCTCAAAAATGAACTGTCCTTGCGAATTCGCCTGAATATAGCCGTGCTTTCCTGCCGGAGCATCGAGCAGCCACGAAAAATCCAGCGGCGAATTCGCAAGGACAGAACCGTCGAAAGTAATGGCACTCCAATTGTCACCTTCTTTTACAATGTATGGTTTTTCCGCCGCCTGCGTTTGCGGTAAATTGGCGAATGATGCTGCGGCGATACTCCAAACCCCCTTGACCGGTTCAAAGGAGATCGTTTTTACCGGTTTGTCTTCGAGACGAAAGTGCGAGACGAACAATCCGACTGCGCCGCCGGCGTTTTCGGTGCGGTACATTAGAAACGCATTGGAAAATGACATCGATGGTCGCCACCAGTTGCCGACATCGATGCCGTTGCGTACCGGGTATCGCGAGCGGGAGTTGTCGGCGTAATCGACTATCACCGCGCCGACCTCTTCGCCGTTTTTAGGCACCCACGCCGCGCCGTGGAGTAAATACAAATAGGCGTGTTGCTCCAATCGCGGGAACGTGACTGCGAAAATCGGCGGATAACGCCGGGTCGGCTGACCCGAAACGACAATACAACTGCGATTGTGATTTTTAACCGGATCGATAATGTTAAAATTGATTCCACCTAAGTTCAGCACTCCGGGCGGGAGATTTGCCATATCGTTTTCGGCTCCCTGGTCGGTCCAGCCGCCTTGCCCGTCGTCCGCCGTATCGTCGGCAAAGGACATATTGACCGCCTTGGTAAGATCAATCGGTTTGCTATTGAACGTCTCCAACCGAATCAGAAAATTTACTTGGGCTTTTTCAATATCGCCGGAACAACCCGGGAATTCAAGCCGCATGGTGTAGCGTTCAATATTGAAACGGCGATCATCTTGTAAACGGAGTTGGAATTCGCCGGTCAGCGTGATCTCCCCCATGGCGGTGTTGAATTGAATTTTTTTTGTGGTTTTCCCTTTGGGGGTTTCGTAAATCAGCAAATCTTTATAATTTTCCGGTGCGGTGATCTTTTTGTCGTCGATCAACGGCGCGAATCCTTTTTTAATTGGAATTT
>JAISIP010000067.1 GCA_031261965.1 Victivallales bacterium
AGGTAGCCTAAAAACTTTTAGAGAGATTCGGTGCTTGCATGTTCCTCCCCGGTTGGGGGCATACGAGGGTCGAGTTTTTCAAGAAAATTCACCCCGATCAAACGGTAAAAGACAAAGAACGGGAGCAATACAACCGCGTTCACATAAGGAAGCATCATCAAAACCAAAAATAAACCGCAAGTGACGCATATTGCGGCAACAAATACCAAGCCCCAGGCAAATAAAACGATCATTAAAACCAGATAGTAGAGAAAACATATTCCGAACCGCTCAAAAATCAGCTTATTCATAACCCGAAGTCCGGCTTTGAACGTGAGATTGTCGCGGTACATAATCGGTATAAGCAACTGATATAAGAACAAAAAATAGTAACTCATAATCAAGGCGACAATAATCCACGCGCCTACCCATGCCCAAAATACCGACCCAGGTAATGTAAAATTGCGATTCTTTACTATTTCCAGCAGCCAGGGTGCCACATTAAATATAGTACCGAAGGCGAACGCCAAGTTAACGCTAAGCATAATTAACCCGATTAAAAGCGTCCACCAAAAATAGGAGTTACCCTGTTTTTTGAATTCCCGCCACGGTTTTGCAATTTCATCGGTATTACGCATTAAATTTGCCAAAAAGATGAATTCAAACCGACAGCGGAAATAGTAAAGAATAAGACTTATAATCACCACGATTGCCATCAGCACGCCAAAGTATAGCATGTTCATAGTAATGCCACGGGTGATTTCCTGCCACAGTTGCTGCCCAACCGGCGTGCCGGCGGGCTGAGTGGAAGGAATTATTACATCGGTTTTTATCGTGGAATTTGTCGTGTATCTGAAAATATGACTATATACATTGCCCATTTCAGAGGCTAAAATGGTCATCCACGCGCAAAATCCGAGAATCAACCAGTAATTGAAGCGAAACGGCTTGAACAACAGTTGCCGCATTTTCGCCCATGATTCGGTTAAAACCGCGTCCAGCGAAATCTGATTTTGACACATGGTATCTCCTTATCGTTTTACCTGATTCCCTATCTGGTTGTAAGATAACACACTATTGTTATTTTTTCAATATCTCGACTATACAGGCTACCTCTAAAAACTGAAAACTTGGTTAAAAATTGCATATCGCATTCGTTTGCGCGACCTTGCGCGTGACTGGTTAACTTTTTTGTTAGCCAGTTACTTGCAAAATCGCACCTCCAAATTGCGAATCTGCTAATTTTTAACGCAACCCAGTTTTTAGAGATACCCTACAGTTTGGGGAATTTGTCGATTTCTTTATAAAATCGGGGAATATAAGCTGGATAAAAAGACAGTATTGTTATATATTATATACCACATGTTATATACAAGGCTGAGGCGTGGCGCATATGGCAAAAGAAAAACGAGAAAAAAGCAATTTACGGATTTACGCGGAATACTATCCGTTTTGTCTTCTGTACGGGGTTCTTCATCTCCTGCCGCTCAAAGTCGGATATGCTTTTAGTACATTACTTTTTCGGCTGCTTTATGTTTTTGATCGCCGCCACCGCGTCCGCACAGTTCAACATGTAATGCACGCCGGGCTATACACCGACCCGGTCGAAGCACGCAAATTTGCCCGCAAAACCTATCTTGAATTTGCCAAACTTCTCGTCGAAATCGTCAAGATGAATCAACTCTACAGCAAAGACAAGATTTCGCTGGCCGGTTCACCGGAATCGGTGGAATATATCGACCCGGGCGACGGCAAGGTCGGCGGTCAAGTCATTATCGTTACGGCGCATTACGGCAACTGGGAAGTCGCGGGAACCGCCTTTTCGGAACAGGCAAATCGCCCGATGACCTCTTTTATGCGTCCTTTCGGCAACCCCTTGATCGGGAAACTTATTCTCGACCACCGGGCGGGAAGTCTGCATGAATTAGTCGATAAAAACGAGGGTATCAGACCGATTTTGCGAGCCGCCTCCGCCGGACGAAACATCACTATGCTGATCGACCAGCACGCCTCAAGCAAAGAGGGGATTGTGTGTGACTTTTTCGGGCATCCGGCGCGAATTCATATGACTCCGGCGTTGTTGCATCTAAAGACCGGGATTCCTATCATCCCCGAGCTGAATCGCCGTAAAGCCGGCAATAATTTTGAATTTGAAATTGTGTACGGAGATTTGATTCGCTACGTCCCGACCGGGGACAAGCAGCATGATATTCAAACCATCTGCCAAATGTGTGCTTCCGCGCTGGAAAAGTTGATCAAAGAAGACCCCGTGCAGTGGCTCTGGGCTCCGCGTCACTGGTTGGACATCAACCGCCGTCAAGCGGAACAATACAAAAACTGGACATCGCCGCTCAAGCTTCAATCGGTTAGTTCGGCAGAAAAAACCCCATCAAAAGCGGAATAGTCCCGAGCGAAAGAAAAGTCGTAATTAAAATTGCGCGTCCGGCGAAATCCGAATCCCCGCCGTAACGTTTCGCAATCAGCACCGAAACTGATGCCGCAGGCATAAGTGCCACCACTGCCGTAACTTGATAAACTTCAGTCGGTAACATCAGCAATCGCAACAAAACAAGTAACGTCACCGGAATTACGATTAGTCGAATCGCCGACAGTAAGAGCATGTCGCGCCAATTTTCAACCATGCCTTTAAAACAGCCGACCAGAGCCACCCCGATAAGAATCAGCATCAGCGGAATAGTGATATTTCCCAGATATTTGAATGTATAATCCAACGCCTCCGGCACCGGAATGTGCAACAAGGCAACCGCGAGTGCCGCCATTACCGCAGCGATGTTAATCGTAAAAATGTTCTTGAAGGTTTTTGACAGTGAACCGCCGCCGGTTAAAGTCAATATCCCGATCGTCCAAAATCCGATCGTTGAACCGACGTTCATTAACAGCAGAAGCGCGACATGCCGCTCCCCGTAAACGTTTTGCAAAACGATAATCGGCAAAAAAACATAGTTGTTAATCGCGCAAATATGATGAAAGGTA
>JAISIP010000152.1 GCA_031261965.1 Victivallales bacterium
AACGGCAATGCTCCCCCCCCGCAAGGAGGTCAGGACTCACTAAACGCGCTAAACGCATTCGGGCGAAACTTGACCGACCTCGCCGCCAAAGGGAAACTCGACCCGGTAATCGGTCGCGCCGATGAGATCGAACGGGTTATCCAGGTTCTCTGTCGCCGAACCAAAAACAACCCGGTGCTTATCGGTGAAGCCGGGGTCGGCAAAACCGCTATTTTAGAGGGGCTGGCCGAAGCGATCGTAGCAAAAAAAGTCCCCGATCTACTCGCTGACAAGCTGGTTTACGCCATAGATTTGCCGCTCATGGTAGCCGGTACTAAATATCGCGGTCAATTTGAGGAACGAATCAAAGCGGTGATCGATGAAGTTCGCAACTCCGGCAAAGTGATTTTATTTATCGATGAACTTCACACCATTGTCGGTGCCGGCGGCGCCGAAGGAGCGATGGATGCCGCCAATATTATTAAACCTGCGCTATCTCGCGGCGAATTGCAGTGCGTGGGAGCCACCACGCTCGACGAATATCGCAAAGGGATCGAGAAAGATGCCGCATTGGAACGCCGTTTCCAACCGATATTGGTCAATCCTCCGAGCATAGAAGATTCAATCAAGATTCTCGAAGGTCTCAAAGATACCTATGAGAAACATCACCATGTCGAATACGCGAAAGGCACGCTTGAAGTCGCGGTAAAACTATCCGACCGCTATATTACCGGGCGGTTTTTACCGGATAAAGCAATCGATGTCATGGACGAAGCCGGAGCACGCGCCCGTATCAGCAGCGTCTGTCCGCCGCCGGACACCACCTTGGCCGAGCAGGAAATCGAAGCTGCCAGAGCAAAAAAAGAGAGTGCTATTGTCGAACAGAATTTTGAATCCGCCGCCAAGTGGCGCGATCGCGAACGCGAACTTAAGCGCAATTTGCAGGATTTGCAAAACAAATGGAAACAGGAGTGTGCCGACAAAAAGACTGTCATCGGCAAAAGTGACATCGCCGCCGTGGTCGCAAAACTCACCGGCGTGCCGCTTCAGCAAATGGAAGAGGGCGAAAGCAAAAAATTGCTCCGCATGGAGTCCGAGCTAAAGAAAAGCGTTATCGGGCAAGACAACGCCGTGGGAATTATTTCACGCGCTCTGCGTCGCAGTCGCGCCGATTTGAAAAATCCGGCGCGTCCGATCGGCTCATTCATTTTCTTAGGTCCTACCGGTGTAGGCAAAACGTTATTAGCCAAAGCGTTAGCCGAATTCATGTTTGGCAACCAAGATGCTCTAATTCAAATTGACATGTCGGAATATATGGAGAAATTCAACGTGTCGCGCCTGGTGGGTTCGCCCCCCGGGTACGTCGGTCACGGCGAAGGCGGTGAGCTTACCGAAAAAGTTCGCCGCCACCCCTATTCGGTGGTGCTGTTTGACGAAATCGAAAAAGCGCATCCTGACGTTATGCACATGCTTTTGCAGATTCTCGAAGAGGGTCGCATCACCGATACTCTCGGGCGGCGCATTGATTTCCGCAACACGATTATTATTATGACCAGCAATGTCGGGGCTGATCAACTTGCGAAGAGTTCCGCGCCATTGGGGTTCGGCAGCGATACTGCCGAGTCGATCGGTTCGGACGAAAAATTGCTCGGCATTGCCAAGAAGTTTTTCAAGCCGGAATTCATCAACCGGGTTGACGATATTATCGTTTTCAGGAAATTGAACAAAGAGGATCTTTTAGCTATCGTCGATGTTGAGTTAAGCAAGTTGCGTGAGCGTCTGCTCGGACGCAAGCTTGATTTGGAGCTCACCGACGAAGTCAAAGATTTCCTCATCGCCAAAGGCTATGAGCCGGAATTCGGTGCCCGCCCCTTGCGGCGTGCGGTGGAGCGTTTTATCGAAGACCCGCTCGCAGAAGAGCTTTTGCGGGGTGCGTTCGACATGGCGAAAAAGGTTCGGGTTGAACTTGATCAGCAAAAGGTTCTCTTTTTCCCGGCATGACGCTTTGAGGCAGCCTCAAGGCTACCTCTATATTGTTTCGCAGATCATCACCAGCGAGGAAAAGATCAGCGTGAACGGCAACCGACTCAGCAAAATTTCGCCAATTCGCGCAAAAAAGGTTTTGCGGTTTATCGGTTTGGCGATATGATCGTTCATGCCCGCTTCGATGCAACGCTCCGCATCTTCCTTAAATGCGTTCGCCGTCATTGCGATAATCGGAACGTCTTTATTGAATTTGCGGATCTCCCTGGTCGCGGTCAGCCCATCCATCACCGGCATTTGCATATCCATCAAAATCAGGTCATATTTGCCGTTTTTCGCCATTTCAACGGCAATTTGACCATTTTCCGCTTCGTCTATATGGCAAAGGGTTTTCTCCAAAAGCATGGATACGATCATTCGATTTACCGCGATGTCTTCCGCCAATAAAATATTTTTGTCGGCAAAAATCGCCTCACTTTGACCGCTCTCCAACAGCGCTTTATTATCGGTGTTCTCCGGGGGAATCTTGCCTCTCCACTCGATCGGAATCTCAAAGCTGAAAGTCGAACCGCGACCCGGCATACTTTTTACCGTGATATCACCGCCCATAAGTTCAACAATCTGTTTGCTCAGTGCCAGCCCCAGACCACTTCCTCCATATTGCCGCGTAATCGATTTATCTGCCTGCTCGAAGCTGTTAAAAAGTTTTTGCATAATCTCTTTGCTGATTCCGATTCCGGTGTCGGTACACGAAAAGCGCAGATGAGTTTCATTGATAATTTCGCTAAAAAGTGTGATTTTACCTCCTTCGGGAGTAAATTTCACCGCGTTGGAAAGAAGATTTAACACCACTTGCGACAAGCGCAACTCATCAACCCACATCAAATGCGTGATCGGCATGTTGTACACAATTTTTATCTTGATGTGTTTTTCAAGCGCATTTTCGGCAACAACATTGACAACATCGTCGATCATTTTTGCATAATTCAATTCGCTCTCGGCAATTTGAAGTTTACCGCTTTCAATCTTGCCCATATCCAAAATATCGTTGATCAGCATCAACAATCGTTGTTCCGCTTTTTCGGATTGCTCCAAAAAACTCTTAATGCGCGTAATATCGTTGCTTTGTTGCGCCAGCATAGTCATTCCGATGATGGCGTTCATCGGAGTTCGGATCTCGTGCGACATGTTCGCAAGAAACCTCGACTTGGCGTGATTCGCATCGTTGGCGCGATCGATCGCATCGTAAAGCTTGGTCACATCACGGGAAATCCACAGTTCCGCATAGCGACCGGCACCGAATTCGACGATAGTGGCTTTAAACAGGATCTTTATCCCGGTCTTAAAATGCCAGATTTCCTCCTGAGTCTCGTGGGTTTTGCGAAGACGCTTAACCTGCGCGGTGATTTCTTCAACATTCACCAGAAGATTCTTCCAAAAACGCTGGATCTCAACATCCATATTCTGCCCGAATCTGTATATTTTTTCCCATCCCGGGAAAGCGGCGGAATAAGCTTTGTTGCCAATCGGCGGTATATCCGGCAAGAATAATATAGCCGGATCGGTAATCATCTCGAAAACGCTGTTGAGCAGTTTGGATTGTGTCTCAAGGTCGGTGATATTGCTCAAAACCCAAAGTTCGGCAAAATCGTCTTTTTTGTCGTCAAACGTAAAAGTAAACCCGCGGGACGAGTAAATTTGCCCGGTCTTGAAACGA
Source organism: Victivallales bacterium (assembly GCA_031261965.1). GTDB lineage: Bacteria > Verrucomicrobiota > Lentisphaeria > Victivallales > Victivallaceae > Victivallis. The sequence goes on from JAISIP010000152.1 coordinate 3,680, forward strand.
ATGATCGCTTCTTGCGTTTCGCGGGTTTTGCGCAATTCGACAATAGCTTTGAGTTGTTCGTCGGGGTTTACGGTAATGCCTTGGAAATAGTTTTGCACTTCATCGATATTTTGCCCGGTTTTGAACACCTTTGCCCACCCCGGCATCAGCGCGTCGAATTTCGCGTTGCTGATCGGTTTTGAGCCGGGAGTAAAAATAATCGCGGCATCCATCGCCTGGAACATGTTCATAAACAACCGTTCGTCTAAACCATGGGGGATAGGAGCATCTTTGCCATTAAACCTTACCATAACCGATTGCCTTTTTATTTTACCCTAAACTAATTTCCAAACTGTCAGCTCTGCTGTTTATCTTTCATTTTGGATGGGACATGAGCTTCTAATATCTCAAAAATTCCATGCATTGTAATAGGTTTAAACACAATATCGTCAAAAACATGTTCATCATCCCGCAGTTGGGCATCCGCCGTGACTACAACCACCGGGATATGCGACAACCTTGAATTGATCTTCATCGCTTTTGCCAACTCTTCACCGCTCATTTGCGGCATCCACAAGTCGGTCATCACCAGATCCGGACTGGTCTCTTCCATAATTTTCAACGCCTCTTCGCCGGATAGAGACTCAAGCACATTTACCCCCATCTTTTTGAGCATATTGCGCAAGACTTTGACGTTCATTGACACATCGTCCACCACTAAAACCGTGGTGTCAAATGTGAAATCTTCCGGGTTTTTCTCTTTTGACGCTTTGGGCTTGTAGTTTTCGATGTTCTCCGCCGGCAATGAGGACACCTTTACCTTGGTAAAGATAAGTTTAAAAGTCGAACCGACATTGGGCGTGCTTTCCACATCAACGGTTCCATTCATTTTGCCCAGCAGTTTTTTCACGATCGCCAACCCCAGCCCGGTGCCTTCATTGCCGCTGCGAAAACGCATTCTACCGTTATTGTCCTGTTTAAACGGGTTGAATATCTTTTTAAGGTTTTGCGGGTCGATCCCGACGCCGGTGTCTTTTACCGAAATAAAAAGCTTTCCTGAAATATTGTCTTTAGACTCAAAAGAAATATCCACGGTAATTCCGCCGGTCATGGTGAACTTGATCGAGTTGCCGATAATATTCATCAAAATCTGCTTGAGCCGAAGCGTATCCATCATCAATGTGGGAATATCTTGCTGGACATTCAACTTCAGGTAAATATTTTTCCGTTTGGCGGAAAATTTAAATATCTGCGCAAACTCCTCGGCAAGAGCCTGAACACTAATCGGAGATTCAAATATCTCCAATTGCTCCGCCTCCAATTTTGAAAGATCCAAAATATCGTTGATCAAACTCAACAGCGTATTCGCGGCGAAATTGATGTTGCGCAAATTGTGCATACGCTCTTCGTGACTGAGCTTGGGATCTTGCGTAAGCTCGGAATATCCGATAACCGCGTTCAAGGGAGTACGTAGCTCGTGACTCATTGTCGCAAGAAAATATCCCTTTGCCTGCTCCGACTCCTGAGCTGCCCGGGTGGCTTCGGTCAATTTAACGTTTAGCATCTCCAACTTCCGGCGCTGTTTATAGAGCGTTAAGACAAGCGTCACCGCCGTCCCCAAAAAGATCAGCAATACTGCTGAAATCACCCGGTAATCCAAGCTTTCCAAAATCGTCTGATGGGGGGTATAAAAAATCGCGTCTTTAGGCAGATCGGCAAAGTTGAAATGGCGGTCTACAAACACATCCCAATTGAGTCTCAACTTGGCGTTGGTAAAATGCTCGGGATCATAGCCTTCGGCGTTGCCTTTTTTGAGAATATTCTTTGCCAATTCGCCGGTGACAACGCCAAATTCCATCGCGTTTAAGATATAACCGCCGATTACATCGTTGAGGGTGTCGTCATAAAAGACAAAGACATTGCCGCCGACAATTTGCGATATTTTCTTGACATAAACGTTCTGATCGTCATATTCGGTTTCGGTTTCCCAGTTCTGAAAAAGCACAAACGTCGGCTCTTTGGCTATTTCCTCTAATTTGTCGTACATGCCGTCGGTCGTGGTGTCGGCGCCGCTGATATAGACAAAATTCAACTTATCTATATTCTCCACCATTCTTTTGTCGGCAGGCAGTTCGACCATCCGCTTGACTTGCTGTCTAATAAGATCCTCCACTAAAGTTCCCTCATAAGAGAGGTCGCGAATAATGACAACATTTTTGGTTTCGGGCAAAAGCGACATCCCTAACTTTAGCGTCTTGCGGATCTCCATGGGAGTTTTTATCGTCCAGATATTGTCGCGTGGAATAAGATTCGGCACGGTCAAGCTTATGTGACCTGACAGAATCAGGGGAATATCTTTGGGCAGATCGCCCTGGATTTCCATAAACTTTTCTATAGCAACGTCATCGATAACTATTAACATATCGACTTCGGCAGACTTGATTACTTCAAGCACATATTGCGAAAGTTCTTCGCTGGTGTCGATTCCCTGCTCCTGCATCAACTCAAGATCGGTATGCATAATATTACAGTTGTCTTGCTTAAAGACCGAATCGAACCCCGAAACCAGATCTTGACCCCAGCCTTCCTCAGCAATTCGGTAAGAAGAAACCACAAAAATATTTTTCCGCAACCGCCCGGATTTTGCGGTTTGCGCCGACGTTTCGCCCCAAACCGGCGTAATAAAAGCCGCAAATGCAAACCCAATCACACAGCAAAACAGAATTGGTCGCCGCAATACTCTGAGTTCTCTCATTAAATTTCTCATTTTCAATAACTTCTCAGCTCAAGTTACATTACTTTACCATTTTTTTTACTTTTTTCAAATCAACTTTTCGCATCTAATTAAAAATTATGCAAAAATCTTGTTCCCGAAATCGAAAAAAGTTTTTCAACAATACCTTGAAAACATTACAATTGTATAGTATTGTAATACTACAGAGCTAATTGTAAAACTATTTTGCAATTGGCTCTACACAAAAACAATAAAGGACGCCTTTATGAAATGCTCCGAGGTCAAAGATAAAATCCTCGCCGTTATCGAAGAAAAACAGCTGCGACCCGGAATGAAAATACCACCGTTTCGCACTCTTGCCGCAGAGCTTAAAAGTTGCGTGCCGACCATTCAACGGGCGATTGCACAATTAGTCAGCGAAGGGATTCTGACCAGTCGCGTCGGCTCCGGCACCTATGTAGCCACCCTCGCCGGAAAAAACGACAAAATGATCGGAATTTTGATTCCCCATTCCACGGGACTGTCGCCCGACTTCATCACCGAAAATCTTGAGGTCATTCGCCACACTTTAATGGCTAACGGGTATATTCCCATTACCGTTTCTCCACCGTCGAGTTCCACGGGAAAAGAACGCAGTAAAGCCGAGCGAAACCTAATTATGCAACTAATCGAACATCAGGTTTCCGGCATAATCATAGATTCGCTCGCACCCGGCGACGACGACTTTTGGGGAGATTTAGAAAAACTGTCAGTACCGGTGGTGTTATTTAACAACTGCGGCTTTGCGCCAACCCGGTTCGATTGCGTTCTATCCGATAATTATCGGGGAGGCTATCTCGCCGGACTTCGGCTGATTGAGGCAAACCGACACAATTGCTGTTTTTATTCAACCGACGACGGCAGCGTTGTCGAGCAAGAACGGTTCAGAGGTTTTTGTGTTGCCTTCGGGGATGCGGGATTAACGCAGCCGATCGTCATCAATCACAATAAAGAGAACTTCGATCGGGCATGTCAATGCGATGGCATATTTTGCCTCAACGACAACATCGCTTATGAGGTTATCAAAGGCTTAAAGACCGCCGGGATTGCCGTTCCCGAAAAAATTTCCGTCATGGGCTTTGACAACAGTCTTCTATGTACGAGTACCGAGCCGAATATGGACTCCATTGAGCAACAGTTTCGGGTCATGGGTCAACGCACCGCCGAATTGATGATGCGGCGAATCGAAAATCCCAATTTACGCGAACAAGTAACCGTACGACTTGATGTCACATTGATACGCCGCCACTCGGTTGGCGATTAACGAAAACGCAATATCAAATATTGCAGTCGCACCGGGAGCAACTCGCGCCGAAAATCGCGTGACGGATCGGCAAGAGCCCGCCGAAACGCCGGCATACTGTTGATATACGCGCTGTCCAGCGATTTAGGCAAATTTAGCCGATCTGCGGTCACATAAACACCAAGTTGAACAATGATACTTCCGGCAAGTACAATTCCGGCAGGATTGACTTTCCAGCCCAAGCGACGTGCGGAGTCTCCCAATGTCCCGAAAAAGACGATTAGAATCGACCAAGTCGGGAGAAAGTAAAGTCCGTAAATCACCTCCGGCATCATCATCATAGGGTGACGCATCGCCATACCGGCGGCGGCAACTAAAGAACCTGCAAAAACAGCGACGACTCCCAGCGTCGTCAACAGTAAAAATGAATCGCGCAACTGTTTCCAGCCCCCAAAAAGCATTGCAAGA
>JAISIP010000154.1 GCA_031261965.1 Victivallales bacterium
TGCATCCGTTGCGGACGCTGCGTGCAAGGTTGTCCGATGAATTTGTTGCCATGTTTGCTCGGCAATGCGATCGAAGCGGAGCGTTTTGATCTTGCGGCCGAAAATCATGTTATGGACTGCCTTGAATGCGGCTCTTGCGCCTACGTCTGCCCGGCTCATCGTCCGTTGGTGCAGCACATGCGCCGGGCGAAAGCTGAAATTCGCAAAAATCAAAATAAAAAATAACACCTTCGGGAATCAATTATCATCATGTCAGAAGTTAGCAATCAAGAAATCAAACTCCCGGTCGGCGATCGGCTGATTATCAGCTCTTCGCCTCACATCAAAGACTCCGACAGTGTGCGGCGAATTATGTTCAAGGTTATCCTTGCTCTATTGCCGGCTTGTGCGGCGGGAATCTATTTTTTCGGATTCAGATCGGCGTTGGTCATGCTGTTTACCATGGCGTTTTGCGTCGGTGCGGAAGCCCTTTGGTGTTATTTCGCCAAAAAGCCGGTAATCGGAAACATTTCCGATGGCAGTGCGGCTTTGACCGGGCTGCTTTTAGCGTTGAATCTGCCGCCGCAAGTGCCGTATTGGGTCTGCCTGATCGGCGCGTTTTTGGCGATTTGGCTGGGTAAGCAGATTTTTGGCGGAATCGGCAATAATCCGTTTAACCCGGCGTTGGTGGCGCGGGTGGGTTTGTTGATCGCACTCCCGGCGATCATGACGACCTGGCAGCCCGCCAGAGGCATGTCGGTCGATCAGGAGAACGCAAAATTGTGGTATTCGCCCAAGACTATCGAAGAGCTCAAGAGTGGCAAGGCGCTCGATGCGGTCAGTTGCGCAACGCCGCTTGGGGTGGTCGGAACTACGAAAAAAATCACGGATAAATCTTCCGCCGCCGAGGATAATTTTGCGGCTGTCTCCTCCAATGAACAGATGTTTGAGTACTTTTTGGGGCGAAAAGGCGGTTGTATCGGTGAAACCAGCGTATTGGCGTTGTTGATCGGCGGAATTATGCTTGTATTGTTCAATTTGATCAATTGGCGCGTGCCGGTTATTTATATCGGTACGGTGGCGTTGTTCGCGGGGTTGGTCAACTACTTTTTTCCGGGGGTCACGCCTCCGCCGTTGTTCCATATTTTAACCGGGGGGCTGGTGCTTGGCGCGGTTTTTATGGCGACGGACATGGTCACCAGCCCAATCACCGGTACCGGGTGTGTGGTATTTGCGTTCGGTTGCGGAGTTATCACCACGGTGATTAGGATTTGGGGGAACTACCCCGAAGGAGTGAGTTTTTCGATACTATTTATGAACGCTCTTGTGCCACTTATCGACCGCTACTGCACGGTGCGGCCATTTGGCTACGTGACGAAACGGAGGATTCGGCAATGAATCTCAAAAATACGGAAAATTTTTTGGTGCTTGGGCTTTTTCTCGCTGTGCTTGGCTTGATTTCAGCGGTTTTGTTGGCGGTCTTTTCGGGAATGGTCAAAGAGCCGATTGCAAAAGCCGAGTTGCGCAATACCAATAACGCATTGTTGCAGATTCTTCCGGCGTTTGACAACCAACCCTCGGAAAATCAAATGACGCTAAAAGCCGATGATATGGTCATAACCTTTATGGGTGCGGTAAAAGACGGGAAACTCGTTGCGGTTGCGGCGCGGGGCGAGAAAAAAGGTTACGCCGGCGCGGTGCAAGCATTGATCGGTTTTGACCTCGACGGTAAAATCCGCTCGGTGTTGATCACCGGTCAGAACGAAACTCCGGGGTTGGGTGCCAATGTTTGCCAGCGTCGGTTTCAAAAAACGATTTTCAATCTGTTTGAAAAACGCCCGGAGGGGCTGGCTCCCAATGTGTTTCTAGATCAGTTTAACGGCAAATCGGCGGTTAAAGGCGAGGTGTGGAAAGTTAAAAAAGACGGTGGCGACATCGACTATGTTACCGGCGCGACAGTCACGAGTCGGGCGATTACCGAGTTGGCAACCCAGATCGCCGGTTGCTTTGTCGGCAACCGCACCGAAATTATCGCGAAACTGTCCCCGGCAGGAGATAAAAAATGAGTATGATCAGTGATTTTACCAGAGGTATCTGGAAAGAGAACCCGGTGTTGGTGTTGTTGCTCGGCACATGTCCGACTTTGGCGGTGACCAGCAGCGCGACGAACGGTCTGGGCATGGGGTTGGCGACTACCGGGGTTTTGTTCGGCAGCAATTTGGTGATTTCGCTAATTGCGAAAATTGTGCCCAAAAAGGTGAGAATCCCGGTTTACATCGTAGTTATTGCGACGTTTGTGACCATTGTGGATTTGCTGATGAAAGCCTATGCGCCTCCGGCACTTTACACCGCGCTGGGGATTTTTATTCCGCTTATAGTGGTAAACTGTATTGTGTTGGGTCGTGCAGAGGCATTCGCCTCGAAAAACGGTCCGATTCGCTCGATATTGGACGGTCTGGGCATGGGGTTGGGGTTTACGTTGACTTTGACTTTGCTGGGTATGTTGCGCGAATTTCTCAGTTCCGGCTCGATATTTGAGACGAAGGTCATTACCGCGTGGACGACGGATTTTCTCTTGCCGTCGGCGGCACCCGGCGCGTTTATCTTAGTCGGGGTGATTTTAGCGGTAAAGAATTATGCGAGTTATCGCAAAGCAGTAAAATCCGGCAAACTTTACATTCCGCCCAAGGGGTTGGATTGTCGTCATTGCAACATTTGTTCGGCGCATTTAAACGAAGATGAGTAAAGGCTACCTCTAAAAAACTGGAAATTTGGCTAAAAATTGCGAATCTGCCAAATTTTAACTCAACATAGTTTTTAGAGATACCCTAAAGCCTGATTTCCGGTGCCCGCTTTGGGGTAGTGGACTGTAACGGAGGATTTATGTTTCGCACCAAAGAGATCGTAAGCGCGATTGAAATCGGCACATCCAAAATCAATGTGATAGTCGGTGAAGTCGGGGAGGGCGGTTGTGTAAGCGTGATCGGTCGCGGTTCCTCACCGTCCGCCGGAGCGGTAATCAAGGGCGAGATCGAGGATATGGATCTTGCTTTTGAGCAACTCGGTAATGCGCTTGAGGATGCGGAAAATTCTTCAGGCGGGTTGCTAAGCAGCTGCGGAACGGTGACGGTGGTGGTGACTGGTTGCGAGATCGAGACGTTTCACGGAATCGGCTCGGTAGTCGTCAAAAACGAAGCGCACAAAGTCACTGAAAAAGAGCGTATGGAGGCACACGAAAACGCCCGGGTGTTGCGACTTGCGACCGGGCGGGAGATCATCAACAGTTCGGAATCGTTTTTCAGTATTGACGGGCGTCGGATTCGCAACCCTTTGAACCATGCTGCCAGCAAACTTGAAGCGCATGTGCATGTGATACACGCGCTTACCGATCGGTTGGCAAATTTTCGGACGGTGGTGCGTGAATCCGGTTTTGAGGATGTGTCGATTGAGCTGGTCTTTGCTCCGCTTGCCGATGATGTTGGTATTCTTTCGGACGAAGAACGCGAAAACGGAGTGTTACTAATTGATTTTGGTGCCGGCAGCACGGAATTTGTGGTGAATTATAATTCCGGCGTACAGGCTTCCGGGGTGATCCAGGTTGGGTTCGATCATATTTGCAACGATTTGTCCCTGGGTTTGGATCTGCATATCGGGGCATGCCGCAAGTTGTTTGAAGACGGCACATTGCAAAAAGCGATCAACGATCGCCGCGAATATATGGAGTTTTCGAGTTCCACCGGGCATGTACGCCGGATTCCGTTGCCATCGTTTGAGACGATTATCGATGCGAGAATCAGGGAGACTTTTGAGATTATCCGGGCGATGATTATCGAGCAAAAAGCTCCGGTGAATCTGGATGCGGGCGGGGTGCTTACCGGTGGCGGAGCTTTGTTTGAGCGGACCGCTTTACTTTTTCGCGAGGTATTTGACATGTCTTGCCGAATCGGTCAGCCGTTTGAGGCGGACGGAGCGTTGACTGGGTTGAATTCGCCGCGCTACAGTACGATTTGGGGTGCGTTAAAAGTTGCCGCGCATTATAACGCACGAAATGAAAACTCAAGCGGGCGCAACATGGTGGGCAATCTGATTGACGTTGTGGACGGAGTGCTGAATCGAGCCCGGGTCGGCTGGTTGAATTTTAAGGGTTCATCGAAAGGCTGACAGAGCATGGAATCAAAAAAAATCACGGTTCTCGGAGTTGGCGGCAGCGGTTGCCGTATCGTCGGAATGTTGAATGAAAATCCGCTTGCCGCGCAACTTAAATTGCTCGCCGTTGACAGTGACTCCAATAGTTTGCAATCTATCAATTTGCCGGACTCTTCACGACTGTTGGCCGGGGAACGCTGGCGCAATGGTCGCGGTTGTGGCGGCAATGTGCTTGACGGTCAGCGGGTGATCGCCCACGAACGTGGAAAAATCGAAAAATTATTGGAAGGCACCGAGTTTTTGCTGGTGGTCGGCGGTTTGGGGCGAGGTACTGCCTCCGGTGGAATGCCGGTGGTGCTTTCGGTTGCCCGTCGGCTGGAAATCCCGACCTTGTTTGTTGTTACCTTGCCATTTACTTTGGAGGGACACAGTCGGCGCAAGATCGCCGAAGATACTGTAAAGAACGGTTTGCTCGGCATCGCCGACGCGGTAATTTGTCTGCCAAACGATCTGCTCTTTTCGGTGCTGGAATCGACTACTCCGCTCTCCAGCGCGTTCAAATTGGCGGATCAGGAGTTGTCGCGTACGGTGTTGGCGTTAACCATGGTGCTTTTGCACGGTAATTTGCTGGCGGCGGATTTCGGCAATTTTATCACTCTACTCAAAAAGAAGAAGAGTTTTTGCAGTATCGGTATTGGAATCGCCTCGGATGAAATCGACGGCGAAAACAGATCAGAGGCGGCACTGGAGCGACTGCTTTGCTCGCCGTTGTTGGGCGGGGTTGACAAGCTTGACGATGCGGACGCGGTGATTGTGACCTTACTCGGCGGGCCGGAGTTGTCACTTGGTCAAACCAAGCAGATTTTAGAGCTTGTCGGGCGATATATTAAACCTGATTCCCAGCTTATCATCGGTGCCGCCACGGGCGAAGAGTGGACGGGAAAAATCATGCTTTCGGCGGTGACGGTCAAATTCGATTTTGAGGGTGAGGCGATTGAAATATTGCGGGGAGAAAATGAACAGACAACGCATCGGGTGCGGATGCATTCGGCAACCGCGACCGCAGAAGAAGCTGATCAACTGACTTTGCCGCTTGAACCGATCTCCAAAGGCATCATGGAGCGCGGTCCGCAGGTAAAGTGGAAAAACGAAGATTTGGATGTCCCAACCTACATGCGACAAAATCTCACCATCGACAACGGTAAACGGGGAGCGCAGTGATGGATGATTTGAGAAAATCTTTATCCCGGGTGAAATTGCGCCAGACGCTGCTTTTGACTTTGCCGTGGATAATTTTACAAGTGGGCGGCTTTTGGGCGTTGTCCACTCCGGGAATCGGAAGCAAGGCGGCGATTATCGTCGGGGAGTTTGCCGGGTTACTGATTTTGCTGTTAAGTTTCTCATATTTGCTTGGTCAAGCGCGGTTCGCCAATATGATTTGCCGCGAAAGTGATTCGGACAAGGAGTTTTACGGGGTATTTTCGCTGTTTCGGTTGTGGAGCGACCAGTTGGAGTATGTACGCAAAAATATTCCGGGCTATTTAAATACACTTCGGGTGAATTATATTTCTTTGCCGCTGGCGTTGTTGGCAGCTGTGCTGAATTTTTGGACGGTCGCTGCGGGCATGGTGATCGTGTGGTATGTGACCGGGGGGTTGGTGCGTTCCGCCGTGGCGCGTTTTGCGTCGGGGAGGGATGTGATAATTTTGACGCGGACGCAAATTTCAGTTGCCTTACTGCTGATTATGGCGATTGCAAGCTGGAGCATTATTCGCGATCAGTCTGAGAGGGAAAAAAAGGCGTTAAGAGTTGCGATTTCCCAGGCGCAATCCGCCGGAATCTTACTCAATAATTCAGCCTTGGAACACCTCTACTATCTGGATGGCGAAAATGGTGTCGACGCGGTAAAAAAACTGGATTCTTTGCCGATTGTGCCGGTGCATCTGGCGAATTTAACCTCGTCCGGCTGGATGGAGAATCTTCCGGTCAATGCTTACGGGGAGCTTGAGAAATTTGTTTCCCACCACTCCGAAATAATGGCAAAAATATCGCAAATCGGGCGAAATTCGGCGGCGCGTTTAGGGTTTGAATTTAGGCAGGGCGTGCCTCGGGATTTCGGGTTGAAACTTTTGCAGCGTTATCGCAAAGTCGAGGAATTTGAACGTTTGCGTTTTTATGCGGCGGCGGGCGTGGGCAATGACCGGGCGGTAAGCGAAAGTTTTCAAGCGCAAGGGGAGATTCGACGGCAGTTGGAGACGGAACCGGTTTTGGCGATATGTTCATTTGCCATGACAATGGAGCTACGTCGGATTGCCGCTTTGGAGCGATTGCTCAATGAGTTCGGCATTGGTTCGGATCAGACCGAAGCGGAGATAAGTGCCGATCTTGCCAGAAGTGATCGGGAGTTTGCGACAAACGTAGTCTGGGCGTTAAAGGGGGAAGGTGCCATATATCTGCTTTCGGGAATCGACCCGCTGTCTAAGCTGGAGAGATTTTCCGGGGTGGTACTTGGCATGGTGCGGATTTTTCCGGCGTTGCGATACTCCCGGTATATTTCGCAACGCACTTATTTAGAAATGATAAAAATGTACGAATCGGCGGTAGCCGATTTTAAACAGCTTTTAGCAATAGAAGAAAAATTGACCTTGCTTCCTTTGGGTGCAACTCCGGCGATCGGGGCATTGCGAAACGCCGATCATGCGGTAAAACAATATCTGATGTTGTCGCGCAAATTGCGTGCCGCTCAAGTTGCGTTGTCGCTGGATCGTTACCGCAAAGCGCATGGTATGTTTCCCGATTCGCTAAAAGCTTATTCGAGTTCGACTCTCGTTGATCCGTATACCAAAGAGTTGCTGAGTTATAAAAAGGGTGAATTCACAGTCGATGTGATCGATTTAGCGACGATGAAAACCCGTCAAATAAAGCATGAAGGCGTGAAAATCGGCTGGCCGGACAGCTTTCGTTTGAAACGTTAAGGCGTTTTTTTTGAAAAAAAAGTGCTTTGAGTATTTGCAAATGAAGCCAGATGGAATATATTAGGAAATGTGATTGGCGCGATAACTTTGTCAAGCCATTTACAACGGTAGAAAAATTGTGCTCGGGTGGCGGAATTGGCAGACGCGTATGGTTGAGGTCCATATGGAGTAATCCTTGGGGGTTCAAGTCCCCCCTCGAGTACCAAAGTTAAGAGCTCGTTTTGAGCTGTTCCGGATGCAGGAATATGAGCCGGCGTGTGGAAAACATGCCGGTCTCTTTGTCGGGAGCAGTTGGTTTTTTGGGAATGAGGTTGTGCCCACATAGCTCAGTCGGTAGAGCACATCCTTGGTAAGGATGAGGTCAGCGGTTCAAGTCCGCTTGTGGGCTCCAGTTTTGTATTTTATAGTGAATTGGGAAAATTAAGACGAAAACTCTAAACCTTTTAGGAGGGAAAAATGGCTAAGGAAAAATTCGAGAGAACCAAGCCTCACGTCAATGTCGGAACCATCGGTCACGTTGACCACGGCAAAACCACGTTGAC
>JAISIP010000177.1 GCA_031261965.1 Victivallales bacterium
TTACCATGAATAAAATTTATCAGCTTAAGACCGATTAAGGATTGCATTTGATATGCCAGTTGAATTCAGCCGTTCCATCCTCGCTCAAGCGGTTGCCGTTGCGATGATCGAGGTCGTCCAAAAAGGGGAGTATCTCAAGGGCGCGATGATCGCCTCTCCGGTTTTATCGGAGTCGGAGAAGGAGCTTTTTGTAAAAATGCTTGCCCGGATAAACGAGCGGCGAAAAAACGGGCAAACCTCACTCAATGAAGATGAAATCGCCTCGCTTTTTAACTTTGTTTACGCCAAAGCCGCCGAGGCAGTCACGAATATGGTCAATATACAACCAGATAATTTTGATTTATTGGGCATGTTGGACGGCAAAGCACCGCTTTACGCCGATGACCGTCTGGTCGGACACTTTAAAAAGTTGAATTTAGCTGCCGATTGCGCCCAAGGTTATCTGGACTGGTTCGCAGCGAACGCCTCAAATGCGCGACTTTTGACGTATGACCCGATTTTGCCGTTATTTGAGGCGTTAAAATGGTGTTTCAGGCTAAGTTGCACCTTGGCGATTGAGAAGCTTGAATCCGACGGCAGGAAAATTCCCGGTGCTTAAAATTGCCAAAAAGGGGCGACTAAAGTCGCGTATACTGATTTTATCAGGCGCGTTGGCGGTGCTTTGCCTTGAGGCGTTGTTGTTGCCCAAGATACCAATTTGGATTACCGACAACGGCAATAAGTACATAATACTGCGAAATTTTGCCACGCAAGGCAACGCGGAAATCGCCAATCCGGCGAAATCGCTCGATTCCGAATCCCGTTCCTTTCCCGACGGTGGATTTCATTTTCAACGCCTCGGCACAAAAATCTTCTCAATTTATCCGGAATTTTTTTCACTTTTGGCGTTGCCGGGGTACTTGCTGCTCGGCGATGCGGGTTTGCTTTTTATCCCGATTGTCGGAACATTGACACTTTTGGCACTTTTTCTCGCATTGATCGCTCCGTGGCGATTATCGGTGTGTCAAGAGACGTTGCTGGTCGGGATTTTGCTGGTCGGAACTCCGTTGTTGTTTTATTCCGGAACGTTTTGGGAGATGACAGTCTCGGCGGTATTTCCGCTGGCGGCATTGCTTGCGGCACGCAAAAAGCGAATATTCTTTGCCGGGCTTTTGCTGGGAATGGGGCTTTTTTTTCGCGAAGAGTTCTATTTGATTGCGCTGTTTTTCGGGGTATCGGCACTCTGTCTTTACCCGAAGAAATGGAAAAATTACATTGAATTCGCGCTGGGATTTTTTATTTGCGCCATATTGCTTTGGATGCATAATTTTTATACTTACGGGCATATTTTAGGGCTGCATGGAGCGTTGTACTATACCCACAACTCCGAGTCCGCGCCGACGTTAACCGGGCAGCTGGTCGGCATTTTGGAAGGGTATTTTATTTATCTGTTTAAGTTCAACTCCGCTAATCCCGACACGGTTTATTACTATTATATACTGCTTTTGCCGATGTTTATTTTGCCGGTGGCGGGAGCATTACGCTCGATGTGTTTTAAAAAAGTTGTGGCGATTGCCGCGCTGTGCAGCTGGGCGATTTTGTTTGGAATGTTGATGAGTAATCCGGCAAAAGTGAGCAATTCTGGGCTAACGGTTGGGTTTATTACCGCCTCACCGCTATTGCTCGGATTCTTTTTGATGTGGAAAAATCTGCTGAGTCGCGGTTCGCGTCCGGTACGAATGATCACGTTGGCGGTCTTGCTTTATTGCATCGTACTGCCCGCGATTTTGACCCGGAGTGACATTGGCATTATTTGGGGACCCCGGCATTATTTGTTGATTTATCCGATTTTATTGGCGTTAAGCGTGATCGGATTTGTCAGGCTGGGGTGGCTAAAGAAGCCGATACCCAAAATCGTAACGAGTGTTGTACTGCTGTCGGTTTTTTTGCAGTTACTCGGAATATATATGCTCTTTGGGGTGGCAAAAGAGGCGGCACGGGCGGAGCAGGCGATTGCCGGGAAAACGCCGGAGGTGGTCGTATCTGATGTATTCTTTTTGCCGGAAATGACACCACGGTTGTTTTTTGAAAAAAAATGGCTGTTTGTCAAAAACGACACCGAGTTTGACGCGCTTATTATGAACCTGAAGAGTGCCGGAGTAAACAAATTTACGCTGGTGCTTTCGCCGCATTTCCGCTCACTTTCTGACTGGGCGATTGCAAAAGGTCTTGCTTGCGCTCCGCTTGTGGCTAAACCAGAGCGCATTTTAGCACCGATGAGCGGTTTTTTGGAGCTTTTGATTGGGGAGTGCCGTTTGCAATAAATTGGTTTTCTGCTATATTTATCAGGGATACGAAAATATTTTCACAAAGGAATCGTAATGGATCGACTTTTTATTATAAAATTAGACAACGGCAGCGAGCTTGAAGTCAAAGCACCCGCCGAACTTGAGCTTAAACTTCACGACACGTGCGTTTTTCGCCGTGATTTTTATATTGACTCCGGCGAAATAATCCGTGAAATCACCGAGTTGCCGCCGGAAGCGGAACTGAGTAATCTGCCGGTAATTTTGCATCTTGCCAACACCCGCGAGCTTGCGGACGCCAACAATAACTATATGCGTTCACGCAACGCCATGAAAACAGCGCGGGAGTTGGTCGGCAATTTGGGGCTGACTATGAAGCTCCTGAATGCCCATTATTCGCTCGACGGCAAGTTGGTGATTATTCAATTCAGTGCCGACGGGCGGGTTGATTTTCGCGAGTTGGTCAAGGAGCTTTCCCGTGCTCTATGTACACGCATTGAACTTCGCCAGATCGGAGTGCGTGATGAAACCGGCATTTATGGCGGCATCGCGATTTGCGGGCAAAAACTCTGTTGTTGCCGATTCTTGAAGGAGTTTAATTCGATCAACGTAAAAATGGCAAAAGAACAGGATCTTTCGCTCACTCCCGCCACGATTTCCGGTGCTTGCGGCAGGCTTAAATGTTGTTTGAAATTTGAGCACGAGGGCTATCGTGAGTTGGAAAAAAACATGCCCAAACGTGGCAATTGGTGCGATACTCCGCAAGGACGCGGTCGGATATGCGACCGGAATTTACTGACCCAAACGGTTTCCGTGCAGCTTGAAACCGGCAATATTGTGAATATGCCCCGCAACGAAGTGACAGTCAGTGTGTCTGAAACGGCGCGGACTCGTCCTAACAACAATAACGAACGCCCGACTCAGGAATGCCGCGAGCGTTCACACGCGGGCGGTCAAAACGATGATAGTCGGGAGCAAAACAACGAGAATCGCCCGTCAAACCAAGATGTGTCACAGGAGAAATAATGCACATGGAACTCCCCGACTTGGAGCGTTATACCGCGCTTGACACCGCCGGTTTTTTGCCGGGAGTAGGGGAGAGTATCGCCGATTTTGAGGAGAGGATTCGTGCGGTAATCGATGCGCAACGGGAGTTTGAAGAGGAGCTTTCCGCCAACGGCGAAGTCACGGTGTTCGGAGAATTTTTGCTCAAAGCGTCGGAGCGGATTCCGGCGGAAATTATCGCTGAAGCGGATGAACTTACCGAAAAATTGTACGCTTTTCGCTCCGACCATGTGCCGGGCTTTTTTTTATCGCGCAACATCGGTCCGCTTTGGGGCGGGTGTATGGTCAGCGACACGGAGTTGCCGTTCTCATTTTTCTTGATTCGGGGTGCGTTTCGCAAGCGACCGCGCTGGTTTCTCTACAATCGCAAGGAGTTGCTATCGCACGAACTTTGTCACTGGATGCGGCAATCGTTGCACGATGTTCCGTTGGAGGAGTTTTTTGCCTACCGCACCAGCCCGAGCCGTCTCAGGCGTTATATCGGCAACTGCTTTATCCGTGATCGCGATGCGTTGCTGTTTGTGATTCCGGTATTTGTTCTGCTGGGAGCAGTGCTGATTCAATCGTTTTATTTGCCGAGTTTTTGGGTATGGCCGTTTTGGATTATGGCGTTAAGCTATCCCGGATACTTGTTTTTTCGCAACGCCAAAGCCCGCCATTGGGTATTTAAAGCCGAAAAGAAATTGCGCCTTTTCGGGGTGCAAACCCCGTTGCCGGTGCTGTTTAGAGCGACCACTCCTGAAATCCGGGAGATTGGTGAATTAGCCGATATTGAGAGTTTTCGCGCTTACCTTGACTCCAAAGACGAGTTGCGTTGGCAGATTATCCGACACCGTTTTCTTGCTATGTGAATGCTTGTAATGCCCCTCTTGACGGGGGCATTACACTACACCGCCGTCCGTCGTACGAACCGTGTTTCGCGGTTATTATACGGGAACGGGACGATGCAGACCATCGTCCCGTTCTCAAATAATTGATTGCCGATTACCGGTCGGTACACTTTTCATCGCTGCAACCGCATTCGCAGTCGCTCTCGCAGGAGCAATTGCAATCATCGTCGTCAGTGCAGATAAAGTGTTCGCTAATCCGCGCCAAGACTCCCTCCGGGGTGAAGCCGAATTTCTCGGTCAAGACTTTGTAAGGTGCCGACGCGCCAAAGTGGTCAAGCCCGATGGTCAGCCCGTCTTTGCCGACAAAGCGTTCCCAGCCGAAAGTCGTACCGGCTTCAATCGAAACACAGCACAAGCACCATGAGGGCAGGATTTCTTCGCGGTAATCAAGGTCCTGTTGCATAAAAAGCTCCTGGCTCGGCATGGAGACTACGCGAACTTTTACATCGGTTTCGCGCAACAATTTTGCGGTGTCCAGCGCGAGACTAACTTCCGAGCCGGTCGCCACTAAAATAATATCGAAATCCTCGTCGTCTTCAAGCACAAACGCCCCCTTGGAGACATCGACTTTCTTTGCTGTTTCAGCATCGTAGGGGCGAAGATCCTGACGAGTCAAGAGCAACGCCACCGGACCGTCGGCTTGAAGTGCGGCTGCCCACGCTTGTGCTACTTCGTTAGCTTCGGCAGGACGAATGACCGTTAAACCCGGAATCGTCCGCAACATCGCGATTTGCTCAATCGGCTCATGGGTCGGGCCGTCTTCACCAACGTAAAAGCTGTCGTGAGTAAAGACGTAAATCTCGTGCAGCTTCATCAAAGCCGCCAGCCGGATCGCCGGTTTCATAAAGTCGCTGAAGACAAAGAAGGTGGAGGTATAAGGAATCGCCGTGCCGTAAAGCGCCATGCCGTTTCCGGCGCAACCCATCGCCAGCTCGCGAACCCCGAAATGCAAGTTACGACCTTCCGGGGTGTCTGCCGAAAAGTCGCCGCCGTCTTTGATGTCCGTCTTGGTTGAAGGCGCAAGGTCGGCAGCTCCGCCAAAGAGCGCGGGAACCAACTCCGCCGCCTTTTGCAGCACCACACCGGACGAAGCGCGGCTGGCAATCGGTTTGTCCAAAGGAGCAGCCGCTAAAAGCTGTGCTTTAATATCCGCCGGAACAGTGCAATTTAAGTATGTGCCGACCAGTTTCGCCCGCTCTGCGTCGGCTTCGATAAACGCCTGAAATTTTTTGTCCCATTCGGCAGCCTCGGCAACGAGTTCCTCGACTCGTTCATGCAAAAACGCGGTAACTTCCGGCAAAACCGTAAATTCACCCTTGGGCATATCCAAATTTTGGCGCAACGCTTCGACCTCATCTACTCCGAGCGGTTCACCGTGCGAGCTGGATTTGCCCTGCTTATTGGGAGCGCCGAAACCAATCTTGGTTTTGCCGATAATCAGCGTCGGGCGGCCGTCGGATTTCACCGCTTCGGACAACGCCGAATCGCAAAGCGCGATATTGTTGGCGTTTTCAAGCGTAATAACCCGCCAGTTGTAGGCGGCAAAACGTGCCGCGACGTTTTCGGAAAATGCGAGATCGGTTTTCCCCTCAATGGTAATGCGGTTGTCGTCGTAAAAGACCACCAGCTCATCGAGAGCCAAATGCCCCGCCAACGATGCGGCCTCGCTTGAAACACCCTCCATCATACAGCCGTCGCCGGCGATCACATAAATTTTGTTGTTGGACAAATTTGCTTTGTCCAACCCGGTTTTCGCCGCGAAGTGCCGTTTGGCGATCGCCATGCCGATTGCTGAAGCGAACCCGCTGCCCAGAGGTCCGGTGGTGATGTCAACCCCGGCGGTATGACCGAATTCCGGGTGACCGGGAGTTTTGCTGCCCCATTGCCGGAAATTTTTGAGTTCGTCCATCGATAAGCCGTATTCAAAGAGGTGGAGCAAAGAATACTCCAGCATCGATCCGTGTCCCGCCGAGAGGACAAAGCGGTCGCGCCCGATCCACGCCGGGTTTTTTGGGTTGTGACGCATATATTTGTACCAGAGCGTCATAGCGTAGTCCGCGCAACCAAGCGGCATACCCGGATGACCCGATTTTGCCTTTTGTATCGCCTCGGCAGAAAGCATCCGAACGGTATTGGCGGCCTTGAGAGCCTTGTCTAAATCGTACATCACAGGGAATTCCTTTCTTTTTCACTTTTGCAACTGGATTTTTTATCGTTGTTGCGCTATCTTCTTTATGTAACAGAACATTATAAAACTTAACACCGATTCCGCCGAAAAACAAGTCATGCGGCGGTACAATTTTATAAGATTATGACGGAACGATTTATCACATCGACTTTAAACAAACGCGATCCGGCAAAAGAAACAAGTTTGCGTCCTCCTAAATTTGCCGATTTTCCCGGGCAGGAAAAAGTGAAAGATCAACTTGAGCTTTTTGTCGCCGCCGCCAAGGCACGCAATGAAGCGCTCGACCATATTTTACTTTGCGGTCCGCCCGGGCTGGGCAAAACCACCTTGGCGTATATCATCGCCAACGAGCGGGGTACCAACTTAAAAAGCTCCAGCGGTCCGGCGATCGAAAAGCCCGGCGATCTCGCCGGATTGCTGACCGCGCTTGAAGCCGGCGACATCCTTTTTATCGATGAAATTCACCGCTTGAACACCGTGGTCGAAGAGTATCTTTACAGTGCCATGGAGGATTTTTTTATCGATATTATGCTCGAACAAGGCGCGGGGGCGCGTTCTGTACGGCTCTCGGTACCGCGCTTTACTCTAATTGGCGCGACTACCCGGCAAGGGATGATATCTTCTCCGTTGCGGTCACGATTCGGGTTGAATATCCGCTTGGATTATTATGACACCGACAATCTGACCAAAATTCTGAAACGTTCGGCGGGAATCCTCGATATTGAAATCGAAGAGGCGGGAGCGCGTGAAATCGCCGGACGCTGTCGCGGAACTCCGCGCATCGCCAATAATCTTTTGCGTCGCGCTCGGGATTATGCGCAAATTCGCGCCGATTCGGTGATAACTTCCCAAGTCGCCGCCGACGCGTTGGGCTTGTTGCAAATCGACAACGACGGGCTTGACGAGATGGATATTCGCATTCTCGAAACGATTATCGCGAATTTCCACGGCGGACCGGTCGGGTTGAAAAATATCGCGGTTTCGGTAGGCGAGGAGGAGGACTCTATTGAGGAGGTCTATGAGCCGTTTTTAATCCAGCGCGGATTTTTGGTTCGTACTCCAAAAGGTCGCGTCGCGACTCCCAGAGCGTGGGAAAAGTTAGGGCTTTCTCCGCTCCGTGGCGACAGAGAGCAAACATTATTTTAAAGGAGGTAAGCCGATGGTGGCAAACTGGGCGGAAGCACTGCTTAAATTACAAACGGTCGATTTGCGCATACGCGATCTTGAAAATCGTCTTGCGTTGCTACCCAAAGAGATGAACGAGTTGAAAAATCGACGCGACATTGCTGTAAACGAGGTCAACACCGCCGCTGCTGCGGCAAAAAAAATTGAGCTGTCGCGCAAGAGCGTTGAGTCCGAAATCGAGAAGCTTCGCGCCGAAAATCGAAAACTTCAGCAGCAGACCGCCATGGTCAAAAAAAATACTGAGTATCAGGCTATGCTCGGGACTATCGCACTCAATGAGAAAAAAATCGGCGATCTTGAAAGTCGCGAACTTGAGCTTATGGATGAATTTGAAGCCGCAAAAAAGGCGTACCGCAAAATCAAGGCGAACAACGAAGCTATTGTGAACACAATTCGATCGGAGTTTGATGAATTTGTCACATTTGCCGGCGACCTGAAAAAAGAGATCGCTCAACTGAAAGCGGAGCGACCGTCGGATATTCGCGGGGTCGATGCCGATACACTTGCCCGCTACAACCGTTTGCTTGCCGGCAAAGACGGCGTTGCGCCGTTGGTAAAAGTCGAAAATGAGATTTGCGGCAGCTGCCATTTGAAAGTTACGCGGCAAGCGTTGGCAAATATTCAAAAAGGCGCGGTCACAAGCTGTGAAAATTGTATGCACTTTATCTATTTGGATGATGCGGAATAGTTTCAATGGAGAAATTGCCCGGAAAACTCTCAAATGATTTTGCCGAATTAGTCTATCGCGGGGTAGAATCCGACGTGCTTGACTACAAGGCGGCACTATGCTGGACGAGAATGACCCGGCAAGCTAAGGGCAAAATCGTCCGCCACTGTCTGGCGTTGGCCAACACCAAAGGCGGCTGCATTGTCATTGGGGTCGGCGAAGATTCTTCCGGGCATCCCTCAATCTATACCGGGCTTGACCGCGAGCAAATCCACTCATTTGACCCGACCACGGTGGGGCAATTTGTCAACCGCTATGTCGAGCCGCCGATTGAATTGACGGTCGAACGCCCGCTTGTGGACGGCAAGCGTTACGCTATTTTTATGATCCGGGCGTTTCGCACTTTGCCGCACGTTTGTACCAACGGGATTGAGGGGGAGTTGCAAACCGGAGTTTTTTACATTCGCACCCCGGATGCTTCAAGTCGCCCGGCTTATCGCGCTATAGAAATGCAAATGTTGATTCAACGGGCGTTGCGAAATCAACGCGAAGAACTTGGCAGAATGTTGCGCGGTATCCTTTACGAGAGCCGTCTTTCGACTGAGTCCGAAAGTTCCGAAGAGTTTAAATCCGCCCTGGCAAACTCCACGGTGTTTTTCAAGCGGCGCAAAAGTCCGCCGGCTAATACTCCGGCATTGTTGATAAATCTTACGGTCACGCCACCGCGTTTTCACTCAGAAGCGTTTAGCCTGAGTGCTTTGCGTCGGGCGGTTGACGCGGCGTTACCGGCGTTGCCGACCCCGGAGTTTCTCGACTCGGACGAACTTAAAAACGCCTATGTCACTAATACCTCGTTGCGGGCGTTATCGCAAAAACGTATGCGCATGTGGCAGGTTTTTAAGAGCGGAATGTTTCACTATATCGCCTATGTTCCGGTGCCGGGTCATGAGCTGGATTTTATGCTGCTGGTGCAAAAGATCGCCGAAGCGTTTCACTTTTTGGGTAAACTCTATGCCGAGCTGGGGTTTGCCGAAGAGTTGCTGACTATTTCGCTGACTTTTGAGAATACCGAAGATGTCCGCTTGGTGTTACCCCACAAGCAACGCGCAAAATTTTTCTGCCGCATACCCAAAATTGCGATCGATATGAACCGAAGTGCCGCCGATCTCGCCAGTGATGCCGCCGCCCACGCCACCCGGATGACCGGGGAAATTGCCGAGCGTTTTAACGTTTCGGATCAATATTTGACCAATCTCTCCGAGATGATCGGCGACTATCTGGAGCAACGATAAAGCATGGTTATGCCGATTGATTTTGATATTGACGATTTTAATGTTGAGTATGCTCCTCTTATTGAAGAGGAAGAGCTTGATATTATCCCCGAATGCGAAATGTTTTTTGCGCCGGATGGACCGTTAAAAGCCACCGCCGAATACGGCGGGCAAACATATGAATTTCGCCCGCAACAGCTTAATATGGCGACATCGATCGCCGCGGCGTTGCAAAAAGGCGAAAATCTTTGCATCGAAGCACCGACCGGGGTCGGCAAAAGTTTCGCATACCTTATTCCGTTAATTTATCGCTCGCGCCATGCCGGAAGACCCGCGCTGATTTCCACCGAGACGATTCATCTGCAAGAGCAACTTATCGACCGTGACTTGCCGTTGCTGAAAAAGATAACCAAGCTTGAATTTAAGACCGCACTGGCAAAGGGGCGACATAACTATCTGTGCCGCAGGCGTTTTTCACTGCTTAGCGGGGAGCAGCGCGATGCATTGCTACCCGCTCCGGCACTCGCGCTTGACCTTGATCGGCTCGGGCGTTGGATGGAGAAAACCACCGACGGCGAACGCGACTCGATCGATTTCAGGCTTGAGCCGGATACCTGGTCGCTCGCCTGTTGCGACGGGGTAAGCTGCTTGGGGCCGAAATGCGAATTTTATCGCAACTGTTTTTACTATCGCGCCCGGCAAACCTGGGAGTCGGCAGATATTATCGTGGCGAATCACGCGCTGTTTTTCACTGATTTGGAGATGCGGATTATCGGTGGCGCGGCGGGAGCGTTGTTGCCCAATTACGGGGTGGTGCTGCTGGATGAGGCGCATACGCTTGAAGATAACGCGGCGGATCACTTGGGGTTGCATCTTTCGCGCCTGGGCATAGTTTCGACGCTCAATCGGCTCTACAACCACGACGGAGCGCGTGGCTTGCTGATGCGCAAAGGAGTTGACCCGATTTTGCGTGGCGCGGTTTCGGAATGCCGCGACGAGGCATACGGTTTTTTTGCGCCGTATGAAAATCTTTTGCATGAGCATAATGAAAACGCCCTTGAAATTCACGACCCCGGCCGATTTCCAAACCGCCTCGGCGCGAAGCTTGAAGAGCTGCATCGCAAGCTTGCGACTTATCTTGAAGAGCAGGAAGAGGTGAATTTTCGCACTGAAATGGAAGCACAGCTTACCCGATGCCGGGAGTTTATCGGCGGAATTGACCAATTCACCCGAAAACTCGTCCCCGATGCGGTTTACTATGCGGAATCCGAACGGGGCGGGACGACTTTACACGCCACGCCGCTGAATGTGGCGGATCTGTTGTCAAAAATTTTGTTTGGTCAAGATTTTCCGGTGATTTTATGCAGCGCGACTTTAACGGTGAAGAACTCTTTTGACTACTATCTCGGGCGTACCGGCTTTTGCAACGGCAAGACGCTGTTGCTCGATTCGCCGTTTGACCGCAACCAGGCCAAGGTTTATATTCCGCGCCATATGCCGGAACCCAAAGACGATGATTTTCAAGACGCGCTTGAACGTGAGATTCCCCGTTTCGTCGAGTTTACCCAGGGCAAGGCTTTCGTGCTGTTTACCAGCTATGCGTCGATGCGACGGACGGCGGACGATTTGCGCGAATATTTTCGCGAAAAAAAGTGGCAACTGTTGATTCAAGGGGAGAATATGACCCGCACGGGGCTGTTGCGCGAATTTCGCGAGGATGTGGACTCGGTGCTTTTCGGCACCGACAGCTTCTGGACCGGGGTAGATGTCCCTGGCGAATCACTCTCAAATGTGATTGTCACAAAGTTACCCTTTGCCGTACCGAGCCACCCGCTGATCGCGGCACGTATGGCAAAACTCGAACTCTCCGGGCTTAACTCGTTTGCCAACTACAGTTTACCTGAGGCGGTACTTAAATTTCGCCAGGGGGTAGGGCGGCTGATTCGCAGTCGTTCCGATCGTGGGATAGTGGTGATTCTCGATCGTCGGATCGTTTCCAAGCGTTACGGCAAACTTTTTCTCGACTCGATTCCATATAACTATGAGATTGTATAAAAATTATGAATATTTTGATCCAACTGACTTATCAAAAGGCGTTTACGATAGTTTTGCTTTTTAGCTTGCTGATTACGCTTGCGGGATTGAACGTCCGCGAGCTATGCAGCGGCGATGAAACCCGGGTCGCCGGGATCGCCGCAGAAATGTTCATCGAAAAAGATTATCTCGTACCGCACTTAAACGGAGAACCGTTTTTGGAGTATCCTCCACTCTATTATTGGGCGATTTCGCTATCTTACCGCATCTTTGGGATCAACGATTTTGCGGCAAAACTGCCCTCGGCGCTTGCCGCGATCGGTTGCGGGATTCTGATCTTCGCTTTTGCAAAAGCGATGAAATTTCACCCGTGGAATGCGCTTGGTTCAACCATTATACTTATGAGCAGTGCCCAATTTTTTGAAAAAAGTCGGGAATGCATGGTCGATATGATGCTTGCTTTTTTTATTTTAATGGCGATTTATCACTGCTGTCCGATAAAAAAATCAGTATGAAAAATCATTGAAAAAGGTAAGTTGTTCCGGCAAATTCCAATCGGGTGGCTTTTTGATAGATTTTTTGTCCAGATTCAGGACTTCAAG
>JAISIP010000181.1 GCA_031261965.1 Victivallales bacterium
CTTGAAGTCCTGAATCTGGACAAAAAATCTATCAAAAAGCCACCCGATTGGAATTTGCCGGAACAACTTACCTTTTTCAATGATTTTTCATACTGATTTTTTTATCGGACAGCAGTGAACCGCTCAAGAGTCAGGGTTTTGCAGGTGCTTATGCCGACGCCATAGCTGTAACGATATGCGAACAAGTCGGGAATTCCGCGATAACTTTTTGCGTAAAATGCCAAGATTGAGAATACATACAAGTCTTCTGCCATACAAAAGAAACCATCCTCAATTTCCCGAAAGGCTCGACGGCATAACGTGCTGTCGAATAATTTCCCCCAAAGCGTATACGGGAATTCTCTCTTGATTAAGGCGGATTTTAGAATCTCCTCACCGTATAACTTGCCGTTATATGGTCGAACACACTGTTCACAAGCGGCGATTTCTTCTTTTGAACAGTTTCCCGAATTAACCACCGTCGTTCCAACATGAAGAATCTCCACCGGGTCGGCGATCATTGCACCATACATGTTTTCGCAGGCGTCTATTTCCAACTCATCATCGGCATCCACAAAAATCACATATTTACCGCGGGAATATTCCACTCCGGCTTTTCTCGTCTGAGACACTCCGCGATTTTCGGGGAATGTAATGATTTTAAGTTTTTCGGAGCAATGGGCAAATTCCCGTAAAATGACCGGGGAGTTATCCGAAGAACCATCATCCACGCAAATAATTTCAATATTCGGCAAGGTCTGATTCAACAGAGAATTCAAACAATCCGATAACCGTGATTCCATATTGTAGATGGCAACCACAATCGATATTGCAATATCGGCGTTATGGTTCTCCGAATTCTTCATAATTCTCCTCTTGTTTGCCTACTACAAGAATTCGTTGATAATTCTACGTACCGTCTGCCGAAACCCATGATCCGCATAAAACATCGCCAGCCGCTGAAGCGCATTGCGTGGCGGTGACAAAATCGGATGCGGAGGAATGACTTTTTTCTCACGAGATAGTTTTTCTATCCTATCGATTGCACTAACCCCGTTTTTGTACATAAACATCATATCCGCCGGGTTCTTACCAAAAATGCGCAAAAGAGCTTTCCCGCAAAGCTCTGGATTTCGCGTCCATAGTCCGGTAATAGAAGTCACCTCCCGACCTTCCATCAACAGATAGTGCCGCCCGGTGATTTTCCTCACATGAATCGGAGCTTCCAGCAACGCAATGCGTCGGATAAAATCGTAATCAATGAGAATCGGCAATTCCTCGTCATAGCCGCCAACGGCATCGGCGAGGGCTTTACTGTGAAGAATCTGTTTGTGATTGATATAGTTTTTTACGCGAAGCATTTCTGGAGTCGCATCCATGTCGTTTTCCACGACTTCATTAAGCACTTTCCCTGTAGTTTTGTCAACACAAGTCCGCCAGGTATCAGAAAAAACAAATCCTGATTTCTTCTCTTTCGCAACGCGATAAAGAGTTTCCAAATGCTCGGGAAAAAGTTCGTCGTCATCATCCATATAAGCGATAAACTCCGTCGAAACCTCCTTCAGTGCGGAATTCAAAGTCGCACCTTTTCCGCGATGCTCCAGATTCAAATAGTGAATGCGGGGATCTTGAAAAGACTCGACGATGGAACCGACATCTTCACCGCCGTCGTTGGCAACAATAAGCTGCCAATCCTGAAAAGTTTGATCCACAATACAACGAATCGCCCGCGGCAGAATATCCGCACGGTTATAGGTCGGCAAAATAACAGTAACGGCAAAATCCCGACTCATAAAAAACGCTCCTTAAATTTCCGTATCGGCAGAAATGTCAATGTAGTTAGTCGATATAGATTTCAATTTGTCTATATCAATACTAATACCAAAGCCATTCAGCCCGTTCGCACGATAGACGCAAAAACCGTCGTCGCTCTTTGTCATGGGAGACGCAAGCAGGCATTTGGCAAAATCATCCGATTTCTCCAGCTTCTTCTCCACCGCTTCACACCACAAAGCTCCGCAACCACCGGCAATCATCTGCCATTGAATGCACCCGACACCAATTAAGCTATTATCGCCAATCATAATCTTGCCATGACCCTGTTGAATAATAGATGCCAGTTTCAAAGCCGCCTTAACCGACCCCATGCAATGAGGATGCAAATTGTAAATATGGTCGGCTACGACATCAAGCGATTTACACAGTTTGTACGCAGGACGCATAAGCGCATCAGGAATAATCGGCATGTCTTTCAAACGTTTTTGCAAATCCTTCATTTCCGCAAACGAAAGCGGAGCTGGATCTTCGCAGGCATTCAATCCGGCTTCCTGAAGCTGGGTCATCCAAACTGTCAATTTTTTCAACTTCTCCTCGGTGGGGATTTTCCTATCCCGCTCCGAAAATAGATAGCCCAAATTCACATCTGCGGTCAAGTAACAGTTCGCCGGAATAGCTTTGCGAACTGCCGCAACAATGGCGCAGTCAAGCTTAATCTCTCCGAAAAGCTTTATTTTCAGATAGCCGCGTGATAGCATTCCTGCATATTCGGCGGCTTTTTTCGGGTCTTTTTGCAACACACATTCCAGGTAGGGAATTTTTTCAAACGGCTCAAGACCCAAAAATTCAATTGCGGTTTTCCCAGCAACTTTCGCCCCCAAATCCAGCAACGCCATCTCGAACGACTCCAAAATAGAGTCGGATGCCGTACCCCGCAGACATCGGCAAAGCTCCAGACCTCCGGCAATCGTGTTTCCGTAATATTTACGACTGTAATCAGAAAGAATCTGGTGAATATGTTCCGGGTTCGGAATCGTCAATTCACTCCAGCCGTCAAAGCCTCCGCCTGAGACCCGAATCATACATTGATAACGCCATTTCCACGAACCGTGTGAAAAATTTCTTTCCACATCAACTTTGATGAAAAACAGCTCGATCTTTTCGATAACAGCATACTTCCACGCTTGAGAATCCGTTTTGCCAGTGGAATCGGTCGGCGTCAGATCCGCCATATTCTTTTGCATTAAATTCATGTGTTTTTGCAGTGATTCAAACTGCTGCATAAGAGCAGTGTATTCCCGAGTACTCTTTCCCCGATAAAGATCCGTAATTTGCTGGATTTCACTCTTAGTCTTGGAAAACGGCATCGGCAAAATCTCTTTCAAATAACTCTTAATTTTCCATTTGAGGTTCGTTTCGTCTCCTTGCTCCGGGGAAATTGTTTTTAGTTTCTTCAAAGGCGAAACAGGAATTGCGATACCCCCATTAACTCCCTGATTCGCCTTCTTGCTGATCGTCAGACAAAAAGCGAATAGATTTTCCTCGATCCAACGCCCCCGCCAGTCAAGTTCTTTTTGCTCCAAGCCCGATTCACCGAAAAAACGCAATGCTCCGTTCGACAACGTGTTCACCCGCTTTTGAACAGCTTGGCGGATCGGTTCTTCCCATGACTGCTCCGAAGAATATTTCATGATCTCAAATGCACAGATCATATGGGAAACAACTATTCTTCCCATATTGACATTCTTTGAGAGTTGAGTCATCGTCGAACCATCGTGTGAGCGATGAATATAATAACGCTTGGGAAGAAACTTTACACGCTCGGCATTGATATCGGTGTAAAATGAAAACAAGTTATCCTCGTTCGGACTCGCCTGGCCGTTAAAAGTCAGCCCTATCGAATCTGCATACACTTTTTTGATAAAACGTCGCCATGGTGCCGCATAATAATTACCGTTGTTAACCATCGAAACGAAAAGTTCACAACCCCGTTGAATTTTCATCTCGCTATTGGTAGGATCTTTTACATTGGCATACGGATCTTTCATATCGGGTCTTTCGGCGATCCAATTCGGATTGGCGTACACAACATCAAGATTGTCCGCTATAGCAGCGCCGTAAAGATCCTTCAGTGTATCCGGAGCGATCAAGTCATCATTGTCCACGAAATACAGATACTCTCCCTGCGCCTGCGCCAAACATACATTGCGAGTTGCAGATGAACCCTCGTTTTTCTTGGACAGCAACTTGAACCGAGAGTCTTTGTCGGCATATTCCTGTAGAATATCAAGAGATGAATCCGTTGACCCGTCGTTACAGCAAATCACCTCAAAATCAGCGAGCGTCTGGGCTGAAATAGAATCCAGACATTCTCGAAGATACTTTTCGGCGTTGTACACAGGAATCAATATTGAAATTTTTGGCATAGCGGCAAAATTCTCCTCGTCTTTGTAATTTATTTTCTGCCGACACGTTTCCAAATCGCCAGACAAAACGCGTAAATCGTCGCTTTCACAAGCGTTCTGAATCCATTTTGGGCAAGGCTTTGGGGAGTTTCATCCTCCTCAGCATGCCAATCCGCATGAGACAGCAAACGATCTTCCATAAGCAAATACCCCTTTTGCATCTCGCCGTCGGGAATCGCCAGTTTATAATAATACCCCCCGCTCTGAGCCGTATAGGGTACAACCCGCTCAATAACATGAGCAAGCGTCAGCGGGGGTAGCGGTTCAGCGGGAAAACTCTCTTGGGTATACCCCGCATTCATCAAACTTCTCATCGCTTTCGGTCGATACCAGAACAAAGTGCCGGCAGGAAAAATCGGAGTCGCCGTCTCCATTGGCGCATTAGGCGCGCATTTTTCCATGACTTCCCTAAATAAGCTCCGCATTTCCGAATTGCCCAAATATGCCCGCGGAGTAGTGATCGTAATCATAGGCGGATAAGGGGGGAACACAACCCCTAAATTCTTTTCTTTTGCGAACAAATTGATGATCGAAGATACATAGGACTCCGATGCAAGAATGCAAAGATTATTGTAATAGTTCCACGCCTGAGAAAACGGGCTGGGTTGTTGAAGTCGTTTCTTAGTCTGGAATTTAAGAACAAGATCGTATTCCTCTTCCTCTTTTTGAAACGTTGTCAACCATGGGGCAATATCCCTGCCACGGTTTTCCACTATTTCTATTTTCAGTTGCCGTAGCCGTGGCAATTTCTTGTGGGCTTTCTCGCGCAATTCCTGCTCCACTTCTTTACTGCAAACGGTACACAAAAGGTCGAATGAGCAAGGAATATTTCGTAAATGCGAAAACGCAAAATCCAACATATCAACATAGAAAAAATGTGCTTTGACCGCGATCCGAAGTCCTTCAGCGTTCTCTGATTGTAAACTATTTACCGAAAACACCTGCAAGATACCCGGATAATTTTTCAGATGTGACAGCGGTTGATAAACGCGCAAGTAATCAAAAATCAAAGAATCGGGATAGTCGGGGAAACGTGCTTTCAGTTCCCTGATGATATTCCCGCAGATGGAAAACGTATGCCGAAATGTAGTCTTGAATGCAACAAGCGGGATAAACGGCATACCATATTCACGGATTAAATAACCTGTGGCGTTGACCGAAAACGGCGGAATAAATCGAAAAACCCGAATCGGACGCTCGTCGTGCAATGTTATATAGGTTGCAAATGAAAATATCTTTGCCAATTCTATGGAAAAACGGTTAAACCTTTCTCTTTCAGGCGCATGTGCCACCCGATGACACGAAAAAATCTTACGCAACTTGGGAGAATGTAAAATTCGATTGCTAAACGAAATAAAATAAGGTTCTACTAACGTATCTTTATTCGTATACTGGGTAATACCCCAAAAATCGCACTGCGATTCATCGCGATGTTTCAATAATTCCGAGACCGGAACAAAAGGACCGAAGCACTGCTAATCGGTAATAATCAAATTACCGACATTTTCAAAATCTTTGGATTCTGTTCTCTTAAGAAGTTGTTCAAAAACAGCAAAATGAGTAAAAAAGCCCTTGTCGCAAACAAAATCGGCAATGATGTTTTCTTTTTTCAGCCGAACTAATTGAGCGTCATTTTCACTGCTTGGGCAAGTGAGAAAAAGCAATATTCGTATGCCACCTTGCGAATACTTTCGCAACTGGTACTGTATATATTCTGGAATCTCCTGTTCGGGCTGGTAATCCAGCAAGTACAGCATAAGATTTTCGGTTTTCCCACACTGTTGTAAGAGATTCTTCATTTTGTAAGATTGACCCGCGTATTAGCTATTTTTGGGCATGAAGATCTCACATATTCCTGGTAGGCGCGAGTGATTTCATCGGGGATTCCCACCATTTGCACGCGTCCATTTTCCAGCCATATGACCCGGGAACAGATTTCTTTGATCAATGGAATACTATGAGAAACAATAATTGCCGTTTGATTGACGGAAGCTAATTTTTCTTTAATCAGCGCAGTAGATTTCTTTTGAAACGCCTCATCGCCGACTCCCAAATTTTCATCCAACAACAAGACCTCCGGATCGGCGTAGTAAGCTATGGCAAATCCCAATCGAGTCCGCATTCCGGAAGAGTAAGTGCGTACCGGCAAATCGATAAATTCCTCAAGTTCGGAGAGTTGAATTATAGATTCGATTACTTCTCCAATACGTTTTTTGGTCAACCCCAAAAGTCGTCCGTTTAAGCCGATATTTTCCCGCCCGGTCAGATAATTATCGAACCCGGCTCCGATCGAAAGCATAGTAATTCGCTTGGGATAACACTCAAAAACTCCGGCATCGTGGCTGATAATATTGGCAAACAACCTCAATGTGGTAGTTTTACCCACCCCGTTTCGCCCGATTATTCCAATAGTTTCACCGCGAAAAATATCCAAAGAGAGATCTTTAAGTGCCCAGATTTCTCCATCGCGATGCTGTCTGAGAATAGAAAAATGCCGGTAACAAACCCCTACATTCTCAAGATGATACAAAATTTCTTTCACAGCGTGTTTACCATATTTTTGTATAAGTTGTACGAAATTTCGTCAGCAAAGCGTATCCGATTAAGCAACAAACAATGCCAAAACCCCAAATATAAATCATGTCTTGTATTTTAGGCAACTCGTGATAAAGGATAACTTGCCGATATTGGGCTATTTGAAGCGCCATCGGGTTGAGACTAAGCCACGTACGCAATGTCGGCGGCAAAGTATCAATCCGATTAAAAACGCCCGACAAAAACATCATTAACTGAATTACCGTCAATAGTAACAATTGAAAATCCGGCAACAGCGGAGTAATGCTCGCCGCAATCATCCCCACCCCGCAAACCAACACCAACTGTCCCAAAATCAGGATCGGCAAAAGCAATGCCGTTGACGATAATCCCATGCTGCCAAAGCACGCCACCACGATGATTAGCAACAACAAACCCAACAAAAATTTCACCATGGTAACTATGCTTATCGACAAGGGGAACAGTGCCGGATTCAATTTTACCAGTAACAGCAACGGTCGATTCCCCGCGACACTGCCGGCATTACGGAGAGTTGCGCTGGCAAACCACTCCCACGAGATGACTCCAGTGAAGAGGAAAAGTAAAAAATGATCCTCTTTTACCCCCATAATCAACATAAAAAACACACCATATACGCAAAGCGAAAGCAAAGGGCGAATCAGCCACCACAGCATCCCGGCGTAAGAATGGGTTGATTCGGAACGCAACTCAGCAAGGGAGCGAAACAAAACCAGTTCGGAAAATTGAAAACTCATCCACGTATCTCCAGCTCACGATCAATTCTACAAATCGACAAGCAAATAGTCACAAAAACATACTTCAATAATATAATACTTACAGTTTCATTTTACAACGCCGACTTCCGAAAACTCCCTCTATCAACGAATAAATTTTATCCCTTTTTCCTGTTTTCAGAGCTATTTCAATGTGATTTCGGGGCGTTTCGCCCGTGCAAAAGAACCCGCCAAAGAAAGAGCGGGTTGCCAATGACGTAACGGCGAAACAGTCGGCGCGGCTCCTGGTAAAGTCGGTAAGTCCATTCGATTTTGAGTTTGCGCATCCACTTCGGGGCGCGGGGAATCCGCCCCGAAGCAAAATCCAGCAACCCGCCGACCCCGATCACCACACGGCACTTTAACTCGCTTAAGTGTTCGGCTATCCACAATTCCTGTCGGGGAGCCCCCAATCCGACCAGCAGAATTTCGGGGTTTGCTCGGTTAATTCTATCTATAACTTCGGTGTCGCGTCCGGCAAAAAATCCATGTTCCGCCCCGACAATCCGCACTTCAGGATAAGTTGCCGTAAGTCGCTCCGCCGCCCGCTCCGCCACACCGGGTGCACCGCCGAGCAAATAAATCTTATAACCAGCCCGGCAAAGCAACGGAAGCATATCCGTCCCGTTCACATTGTCCGTCACCGGGGTTTTCAGATAACGTGCCGCAATCGCCGCGCCAATCCCGTCCGCCCAAACCCGATCGGCTTGCGCGAGTACCGCCCGATAAGTCACGTTTTTATAAGCTAAATTAAGGCAATCGGCGTTGATAAAAGCGCAAAAACGGCACTTCTTGTCGTTTTGTCGTATCGCTTCGGAAATATAGTCCAATGCTTCGGGCATACTTCCGGTGGAAAATTTCACCCCGAACACTTCCGCAACAGCTTGCACCATTTGATCACCTATAGATATTCCGTTTTTAGGGTATCTCTAAAAACTGGAAACTTGGCTAAAATTTGCATCTCGCATTCGTATGCACGACCTTGCGCACATCTGGTTAACTCCGTGTTAGCCAGATGCTTGCAAAATCGCTCCTCCAAATTGCGATTCTGCCAATTTTGTAACTCAAGCCAGTTTTTAGAGATACCCTTTAGAGATACCCTTTAGAGGTAGCCTTTAGTATTTGCGATGCAACTCAAGCACCCGTCCTTGCAACGAAACATCTTCTTCGGCATAAATCTGGACATTGTATTCCGGGTTGGCGGGACGCAATTCAACACACCCTTTGGTCTTGGGGAAATAGCTTTTGATCGTCACTTCGCCACCCTGCAACAGTGCCACGACAATATCGCCGCTTCGCGGTTTTGACTCAAATCGGGCGACAATCACCGTATCGCCGTCGTAAATCCCAAGATCGCGCATACTCTCGCCGCTTACGCGCAAAGCAAAAAGCCGTTCGGGAGCAATACCTTGAACGCTTGAAGCGTTGACGTAAATTTCGCCCTCCTTGTGAGCGATGCTTTCGGCGGGCGACCCGGCATTGATTCGACCGAGCAACGGAATTAAAATCGCCCCGCTCGGAATCCGGGGTTTGACCGCCATCCGGCAGGAAAGCGCGATACTGCGTGCCTTGGAGCTGCGCGAGAGCTGCTTTTTGCGCTGCAACGCCCGCAAATGCGCAAACACCGTGGAAGTTTTTATGCAAAAATGATCGGCAATTTCATATACCGTCGGTGACATTCCCTCTTCATCGATAAAAATCTCGATGAATTCCAAAATACTCTTCTGCTTTTCGGTCAAAGTCTTCATCTTTTACTCCTCTTCAATATGGAAAAACCGGTAGCATCTTATAGCCGAAATCCTGATGCTCCAATCGTGTATCGTCCGTCTTCAAGCTTGCCTATGCGAACATAGTAAAGGAAATCGCGCCGCATCGGATTTTTCTCGGAATCCAATTTCTCGTATGTCAATTTCCAGACGTAAGATTGAAACTCCCCCTGATCAAGCACCGTCACCGGCTCATAATCCACCAATTTCCCCTGTTCCCGCGCCGATGCGTCGAGAATTTCCTGAAATTTTTCCGCCGTCAACTCCTTGCGTCGCTCGGGCGAAATCACCGTCTTAAATTTTTCAATACTCTTGTCGCGAAACGCCGCGACAAAATTCATCATATATTCATCGGCGACTTTGCGGGCGGCGTCATCGCGCTCGCTTTTGGACATTTTTACCACCGCCGGAACTGTCACAGGTCGGCTCTTATCTGTTGTCGCGCAACCCGAAAGTAACCATAAACTCTGAGAAAACCCAACGACAATTATCGCGTATTTCAACGTTTTCATAGCAAAACGCCCCTTTAGTTGCGCTGTTCCCGGCAAAATGCCTCAAGCCTTTTCGCCGCATCGCGGATATTCGCTTCGGAACAGGCGTAAGAGAGCCGAATTTGCCCCTCCGTCCCAAACGCCTGGCACGGAATCACCGCGAGCTTCTCCTCCGCCAACAACCGATTGCAGAACTCCTCAGACGGCATACCGAACGAACTTATATCGCAAAGCAGATAAAACGCCCCCTGCGGACGAATGCACTTCACCCCGTCAATAGCAGAAACCAGCCTGTAAATAAGGTCGCGCCGGGAGGCGAATTCTTTGCACATGTGTTTTACTTCTTTTTCGGCCTTGCCCTCAAGCGCGGCGATCGCGCCATATTGCGCAAAAGTCGTCGCGTTGCTGGTGGTATGGCTCTGAAACGCGATAATCCGTTGCGATAGCCAACGCGGAGCACGCAAATATCCCAACCGCCAGCCGGTCATCGCGTAGGTCTTGGAAAATCCGTTTACGGTAATGACATTGGCGTTAACCTCTTCGGAGAGCGAGCCGATGCTCACATGCGGTTTATCCGCGTCATAGGTGAGTTTCTCGTAAATTTCATCAGAGAGAATCATAATGTTGCGCCGAAGTGCAATCTCGGCAATCTTCTCAAGCGTCTCACGCCGGTAAACCGCGCCGGTCGGGTTGGACGGCGTATTTAAAATCAGCAACCGGGTATGCTCGGTGATCGCCGCTTCAAGTGCAACCGGGTCAAGCTCGTAATTATTCTCCATCTTAGTCGGAATCTCGACGGTTTTTGCCCCCACCGCCGCTACCATCTCGGGGTAGCTCAACCAGTATGGGGCGGGGATAATCACCTCATCTCCCGGTCCGCACAGCGCGGCGATCGCCGAAAAGCAGGAGAATTTCGCGCCGGGAGCAACCACTATTTCGTCCCACGCGCAAGCGATATGGTTCTCTTTTTGGAATTTTTCGGCGATGAGTTTGCGCAACACGGGCAATCCACTGGCGGGAGTGTAAGTAACTTTCCCGGCTTCAAGTGCCGAAATACAAGCGTCTTTCAGCACTTGCGGGGTATCGAAGTCCGGCTCTCCGGCACACATGCTGCACACATCGTGTCCCTGCTCTTTCATCTCTTTTGCCATGGCGGTGATCGCGAGGGTGGCGGAGGGATGCAAATGACACATAAAACCGGATGAATTTTTCAGATCGTTCATAATGCGGAATCAGACTCCATTTAATAACCGACTTGCACGACACATTACACTTGCTTAAGGCTATCTCTAAAAGCTGGATTAAGCTGCAATTTTCAGCCACGCTTCCTGTTTTTAGAGGTATTCTTAATATAGCATACATTTTCGCGTATTTCAATGCTGGCAACAGGGGCAATATGCCGAAGTTCTCCCGCCGATTCGGGCGGACAGAATTTTCGCGCCGCACTGCACGCACGCCTGACCGGTTTTTCCGTAAATTTTGAGTTCCTGCGCGAACTTCCCCTCGCTGCCGTCTACATTCAAAAAATCCGAAATTGAGCTGCCGCCAAGTTCGATTGCTCTATGCAAAATTTTCTTCGACTCTTGGATCAGTAAATCGCACTCCTTGCGCGTAAGTTTCCCTGCCGGACGCAAGGGCGAAATCCCGACCCCAAACAGGGTTTCTGTGGCGTAAATATTGCCGATGCCCGGGACAATCGCATTGTCCATTATAAAACTTTTAACCGGACTTGATTTACCTCGCGAGACACGGTAGAGATACTCTCCGTTGAATTCATCGCTCAACGGCTCGGGTCCGAACTTGTCCAACTCCGCAGGAATTCCGCCCGCGCAAGGCAAGGCGCAAACTTTAAGCAAACTAAAACGGCGCGTACACTCAAAACGAAATATTTTGCCGTCATCTAAATGCAAAAATACATGCTCATGCTTGCGTTTCGCGATATTTCCCCCCTCAACTCGAACTACTCCGCTCATACCGAAGTGCATCAAAAGCACCCGTCCGTCGGACAACTCGGCAATCACATAGCGTCCGCGCCTCCGTATGTCCAGCAACGATTTTCCCTCAAGCCCGGCAGTGAGCAACGGCGTGAGCGGCTCGCGCATCGCCGGGCTGAACACCTCCACTTGGGTGATCGTTCTACCGGTCAAAACCCGACTTAACGCCCTGGCGATATTTTCCGCCTCCGGCAACTCCGGCATTATTCCACCTCCGCATTAAGGGTTAGCGCCTCTGTAAAATAAGATTGAAAACACTCAAGTTCGTTAAGATTGACATTGGTGTAAAGTTGTCGTTCCGACTCCAATAGCTCCAAAACCTCCGGCTTTGCCACCGCGAGGATCGCCCCGGCAAGCGAGGTATTTCCGCACACTTTTATTCGCTCGTCGCTCAGCGGTGGAATCAATCCGATTCGCCTTGCCGAATCGAGATTCAATTTTGCCGCAAAAGCACCGCATAAATACAACATGTCAAGCTCTTCGGGGCGAATCCCGGCGTAATTGAGCAAGGCGGCGACTCCACCTGCGATCGCGGCTTTCGCCTTTAACAGCGACTCCACATCGGACTCGTAAATTGATAGATTTTCTGCGAGCAAACAACCGCACCCGCTTTGCGGCGTACCCGGGAGCAGTCGCCCGAGGTTTTCAAGGCGAAGCCAGTCAAAACGCCCGTTTGTATCGAGCAAACCGGCAACGCGAGCCGAGGCGAGAAAATCCACCAAACCGCTGCCGCAAATGCCGTTGATTCTGCGCAAATCCCCGCCAATTACGTGAAAATTGAAAACTCCAGATTCAGTAATATTCATATGGTCGATCGCTCCCCGCCCGGCGCGAGACCCCACTGTCGCAGAACTACCCTCAAACGCCGGACCGGCGGCGGCGGAAGCGGCAAAACGCTTGCCCCTGATCGACAGAACTATTTCGCAATTCGTTCCAATATCCAGCAACAATTCGTTTTTTTCGGAATTTCGCCCGAAATGTGTAGCCGCGATTCCGCCTGTGACATCGCCTCCGACATTGCCCGACAACGCCGGCAAAATTGCAACCGAAGCTTCGGGGTTGACCGCAAGTCCGTACTCTTTTGCCTGTTTAACCGGAAAATTCAACAAACGGGGGCAAAACGGCGCAACTCCTATCGACTCCGGTGAAACTCCATAAAAAATGTGACTCATTACCGTATTTGCCGCAATCGCGATTCGATCGATCGATTCCGGCGAATCCGTCAACTTGAGCAACAACAAATCAAGTGCCTCGTCGATTAAAGTTCGCCGCATTTCTTCTAACGCCATCGGGGAGCGTCCGGCATACACGATTCGATCTATCACATTGTCTCCGAATCGACTTTGCGGATTGGGCAATCCGCCGACAGCGCGAATTCTCCCGTTTGCGACCAAGGCTCCGGCGATAGTCGTGGTGCCAATATCAAAAGCTACCCCGATTCCGGGCAACGCGTCGGAGAGATCCAGTTCGACTCCAATGCCGCTCTCGATAATCTCGTTATCCGGCAAAAGCGAACTTGCCGGAATCGCGATCCGCCCGAAATCTTCCGCCGGAATCGTCGCGCAAGAATTCACCGTGCGTTCACCCTTTACTGTCGCGTCATAATCTTCTTTGCCTATGCGAAACTTCCCGGCAAGAAGCTTAACTTGACATCGCCCGCAACGATTGTTACCGCCGCAAGCCATACAAAGCCGAATTCCGGCCGCATTGAGCGATTCAGACAGCGTCTTGCCTTCGAAAGCCTCGATAGTCCGGGTTGTGTCTCTGTTTTTGACTATAAGTTGCATGATTGCTTAATTGTAATAATTCAATTGCAAGCGCATTTTTGATCGCTTTTTACCTGTTTTCCGATCTCTGTTAAAAACTGATTTTGAGCTAAAAATCAGCAAATAACCCCATGTTCAAAGTGCGGTTTTACGCATATAAATCATAATACTGTTCCCCGCAATTTTCCGCCTTTTAGAAATTACCTCTTATCAAGGACTTGGCTTTTCGTTTTTTTGTGGTATAATACCAATAGCTTCTCTGATTTCAGAGAGATGATATAAAGGACCGAAAGGTGTGCCAATCCCTTTCGGTCTTTGCTTTTTGGAGCTAATCTTGGGATACCTCGGGAAAAATCTGCGCGAAATCAAATTCACGCTCCAGCTTTGACATCACCTCGCGTTCTTTCCGGCGCATCTTTCGACGCGCCTCAGGAGTAAGGTCATCCTCGCCCGCGCTGTGCAGTAAACCATGCACCAAATACAGCACCATCTCCCGCGAATAACTGGAGTTGACCCGCTTTTCACCCTCCCGCACGGCGGCATCGGCGCAAATAATCAGCTCAACTGCCGCCTCGCCGGGAAACACCGACTCTAAATCGTCAAAATAACTGAAGGTAATCACGTCGGTAGAACCCGCATGACCGACAAATTCCGCATTCGCTTTTGTCATGGCACGGTCACCGACAAAACAAATATTCAGCTCCCAATCGCCCGTATCGGGCAATTTCGCCAATTTCGCCGCACGCACGGCAAGTCGTTTAAATGCACTTCTCTGTGGATGTGGGATGCGACGAAGTCGCCACGCGTAATTCAGTGTGATCACGTTTCTTTTCCTGCTGATAGGCGATGCGCCCGTGTTTCATACTCACAAGCGTATTGATAAAACTTTGCCGCACCTTTTCAAGCTCGGCAAGCGTGATGTTCGCGTTGCTCAACTGCCGACCCTCAAAACGTCCGCGAAAAATATCATCCACCACCGCTTCGATTTTCGATGCCGACGGTTTGTTGAGCGAACGACTTGCCGCTTCGCAGGCATCCGCCAAGCTGATAATCGCCATCTCCTTATCTTGCGGCGGAATTCCGTCATAACGGAACTGCGACTCCAGCACCGGGGAGCAATTGTGATTTTTCTTTTGTTCTTCTATCGCTTTGTTGTAAAAAAATTTCACTAAATCATTGCCGTGATGCTGACCGATAGCGTCGCGTACCGTTCGGCACAACCGATATTGCCGCGCCAAAACCATCCCCTCTTTGACATGGTCGCGAATGATAATACTGCTCATTTGCGGATTCAAATCCAGATGCTGGTTAGCACTGTCTAAATTATTTTCGGTAAAATATTGCGGCATCGAAAGTTTTCCGATGTCGTGAAACAACGCACCGACCTTGGCCTTTAACGGATTCGCCCCGATCGCCCGTGCCGCGTCTTCAACTAATGTCGCAACCATCAAACTGTGAAAAAACGTCCCCGGAGCTTCACGTTTCATACGCTCCAAAAGCGGATGGTTGTAGTCGCACAACACCATCAACGCCATGTTGGTACTGACATTAAAAACAATTTCCAAAATAAACACCAATATCAACGCCAAAATCGCCGTCGCAGCCGCATTGCTCAAAGCGACAATCGCCGACTGACCGAGCAACGCCGGAAAATTCGGAGCCCGAAAATTCAGCAGATTTAAATTCAAAATCCAAATCAGCGGAAACACCGAAAGCAAAATACGAACAAAATACGAACGATAATTCGTCGCCGAACGAACCGCCAACGCCGTCAAAGAACAAATCACCATCCCCTTGATCGCCAAATCAAACGAACGTTCCGGCAGCAACATCATCGCCGCAATC
>JAISIP010000193.1 GCA_031261965.1 Victivallales bacterium
CATCTACATTGACTCTCTCGGTTCCGCCGACCCGTTCAAATGAACGGTTTTCCAAAACCCGAAGCAGTTTTACCTGAGTTGCGGCATCGATTTCACCAATTTCATCGAGGAAAATCGTCCCCCCGTTGGCGGCCTCAAATCGACCGATATGACGCTCCTGCGCCCCGGTAAACGCCCCCTTTTCGTAGCCGAACAGCTCGCTTTCAAGCAGAGTCGAAGTCAACGCCGCACAGTGAACCGCGACAAACTCGCCCCGGCGACCGCTTTGCTCATGCAGCAACCGGGCAACGACCTCTTTGCCGGTTCCGCTCTCCCCGGTAAGCAACACGGTTGAACGGGTTGGTCCGACCTTATCAATTAAGTGCATGACTTGCGCCATCGGGCTGTTTGGGTCGGAGGGGTCGGGTAAAACAAAATCGACCGACAGCTCCGCCGGACGTTGCAAATTCGACAGCGACGGAAGATTTTTCAGACTGCGTGAATCCTTTATTTCCTCATTGGAAACGTTTTTATCGCGCTGTTTTTTACGCTCTCTTAACGCCGAGGTGATCACCTCCTCAAGTTTGTCAAGTTTGACCGGCTTGGTCACAAAATCGAACGCCCCCTGCTTGACTGCGGCAACCGCATCTTCGATCGAGCCGTAAGCCGTCAGGAGTATACACGAGGGTGGAATGCTTTGCGCTAAAGCCGCTTCAAGCACCTTCATGCCGTCATGCTTGGGCATTCGCAAATCGGTCAAGACCAAATCAAATTGTGCCCGGGACAGTTCGTCAAGCGCGTCAGCACCATCGGCGGCGGTAGTAACCTCAAAACGCCGACCGAGATAGCGAGCCATCGCTTCACGCGTATTGTGTTCATCATCGACAATCAGTAGCTTTGGGCGTTCTTCTGCCATAATTGCAAACCTTGATTTTACCTGAGTTCTGCCCCGGTATCGGGGTCAAGCAACCGAAATTCTTCGTAATGAAGCGCCGGATCGGCGCGGAAACTTAAAGCGTGATGGTACTTTTCTTCTATGTCTGTGAGCAATTGGGCATCTTCGTTGCGCAACCGCGCCAAAACTTCGGGATGCATAATCACGCGAACCGGGACATCTTTGTAACGCCTGTCGCGCAAAATCGAATTCAATCGGCGTTGAATTTCCACACTCATAGTGACCGGTGACTTCACCCGTCCCGTCCCCGAACAGTAGGGACAGGGATTGTAGACCTGGTCGAGAATGCTCTCATGTTCACGCTGTCGGGTCATTTCCATTAAACCGAGCTTGGAAATCGGCAACACCTTGGTTTTGGCGCGGTCGTCTTTGACCAGTTTTTTCATGGTACGCATAACTTCGTCACGATCTTTGGAACCGCGCATATCGATAAAATCCAACACGACCAAGCCGCCGATATTGCGCAATCGCAATTGGCGGGCGATCTCGGCGGCGGCCTCAAGGTTGGTTTGCAAAATGAATTCAGGCTGATCGGTTCCTTTGCGACCTCGCCCGGAATTCACGTCAATGGCGATCAGTGCCTCGGTTTCGTCGATGCAAATGTAGCCGCCACCGGGCAATCGAACTTCACGCTGATAAACTTCTCGCAATTGTTCATTGACCCGATACTGGTCAAATATCGGGCGCGGCGAATTGTACAGCGTGACTTTTTCCGCCATTTTTGCTCCGCCGAATTTTCGTAAGGTGTCAGCTATCTTTTTGCACGTCTCCTTGTCATCAACGATAATTCCGCCAATTTCTGCGGTCATAAAATCGCGAATTGTTCGTGCAATTAAATTAGGTTCGGCGAACACTTCAACCGGTGCTTTTTTTGTCTCCATTGCCTGTTCGATTTTGTGCCAATAATCAAGCAGCAGCTCAAGGTCACGTTTGAAAAACGCCGCTTTTTGACCCTCGCCCACGGTACGGCAAATCAGCCCCATACCCTCAGGCAGCTCCAGGGCGGATAGGATTTTGCGCAACCGGTCACGCTCCTGATTGCCTTCGATTCGAGTTGATAAGCCGATGTGTTCGCTGTACGGCATCAGCACCAGATACCGACCGGGAATCGACATATTGGTTGTGACCCGCGCCCCTTTTGTGCCGATCGGTGACTTGACTACTTGCACCAACAACTCCATGCCGGGTTTGAAAAATTCAGGAATATCTTCCACTGTCAATTTCTTTTTGCGCCGCAACTCCTCGGAAAGTGCCTTACTGCCGAGCTTTTTTTCCTGACGCTTTTTGCGTTTGGCGGAGATCGGAGCATCGAGAAGTTTGTTCGCCCGGACTTCCTCCTCGTGAATCTGCTTTTCGAGCAACTCGTCGCCTCCGGGGAGCATTTCATGATAGTGCAAAAAGGCGTTTTTATCTGCTCCGATGTCGATAAAAGCGGCTTGAAGCGCGGGTTCAAGGTTGATGATTTTTCCCAAATAAATGTTTCCGACCTTTGGCGCGGAATCATCCCGTTCGATCTGATACTCTTCGAGGCGACCGTCGTTTAGCATGGCAAAACGGCGTTCAAGCATCTCGCAATTCAAGATCATTTGTTTGACGTTTTTTTTCATAATTGTTCTCATATAAAAATTTTGTTCAGCCGCAACAAGTTTATCGCGGCAGGAATTCTGGAATTTCACCGCGCAACCCATTTAGGTAGGCGGTGGCAGGCATACTGCGCCTGCCCGGGGGCGCTATCTCAAAAATCTCGATCGCGCCGCGCCCGCACCCGACTAAAAGACCGTATTTATCGGCCTGCAACACCTCACCGGGGCGGCCCGATAAATCGCGTCGTGCCGCCACCCGAGAGAGAGTGACAAACTCTTCGCCCTTTGAGCTGCGAATCGCGCTGAACGCCCCCGGCCACGGACAATATGCCCGTACCATGGCCTCAATCTCCATTTCACTTTCCGTCCAGCGAATCAACCCGTCGGTTTTTCTGATCTTGGTGCATACCGTGGCTTTGAGACCGTCTTGCGGAATCGGCTCAAGGTCACCCCGGAAAATATCGCAAAGAATCCCCGGCGCGACTTCGGCGGAAATCGCACCGAGCTTGAACTCCAACTCTCCGGCATATTCACTATGATCCAAGGGAATCGCGACCGTCCGATAAACCGCCCCGGTGTCAAGACCTCGCTCCATCGCCATAAAACTTACTCCGGTCTCCGTATCTTGATTTAAAATACACTGCACAATCGGCGAAGCTCCGCGATAACGCGGCAACAACGACGCATGAATATTCACACACCCTTTTGACGGCAACTCCAACAGCTCCCGGCGTAAAATCTGACCGAACGAAACGACTAAGACGATATCCGGGCGTTTGCGCCGCAATCGCTCGATAAAATCCGGCGCATTAACCGACGGCACCTGTTCCGGCTCAATTCCGATTTCGAGCGCCGCCGCTCCGACCGGGGTCGGGGTCGGTTTACGATTGCGTCCGGCGGGACGGCTCAACTGAGTTCCGACCCCG
Organism: Victivallales bacterium; assembly: GCA_031261965.1. Classification (GTDB taxonomy): domain Bacteria; phylum Verrucomicrobiota; class Lentisphaeria; order Victivallales; family Victivallaceae; genus Victivallis. The sequence goes on from JAISIP010000193.1 coordinate 3,444, forward strand.
ATAAGCTCAAGTTCTTTCGCTGTGGCGACGGCTCTTAATATCGGTATGGCGATAACGCCGGAACCCAAAAAATAAATTTTCGGTCTATTTGTCATAAAATCTCTTTGCAAAAACCCAATTTCTGTGCAATTATAAATATAAGTGCAATATCCATAAAAGGCTACTGTTAAAATGTTAAAATCCACAAAAATTGCGATCGCACTGGGCGGAAACCTCGGTAATCCCGAAGAAAACTTCCGCATTGCCGCGCAAAAACTGATCGACGGCGGCTGTGAAGAGCTTCAAACGAGCCGCATTTACCGCAGCGCGGCAGTAGACTGTGTCGCAAATACTCCCGACTTTTGCAATGCGGCGCTATGCGGCAAATGGAAAGGATCCGCCCTTGAACTTTTGCATCTTTGCCAACGAATTGAACGCGAGGCAGGTCGCCCGGCCGAACATTCGCAACGCGAGGCGCGGACACTCGATCTTGATATAATTCTCTTCGGCGATGAAGTTTGCGATACGCCGGAACTCACGCTGCCCCACCCCAGGGCGCAGAACCGGCGTTTTGTCCTTGAGCCCTTGTCGGAACTTATTCCCGATGACCGCTTTCCCGACACCGGGATGAAAATTGCGGAATGTTTGAGAAAATCTTCGCCGAAAATTTGACAGCGGAACGATTTGCAATATATTATACCTTGTACAGGTTTCTTTAGGACTTTTTGCAATAACGACAGAGTTAATTGCAAAGCTGACAAAATAGTTTTGCAATTAGCTCGACAATTAAAGAAAAGAGTAACACAATCATGAAATTCGAGACGGTGATGTATGGAGTTTTCGCCGGGTTGTCTTGGCTGATTGTAATTTTAGTGCTTGTCCAGTTGTCGCGCTTTCTCAAAAAATTCGACAAAGGCAGTCACGATCTTGAAGCAAATATCATCAGTATGGCCGAGCAACTGAGAAAAATGCAGACCACGCTGGCGGAGCTTTTAATAGAACAACGACGGGTCACCCGGCTCACGGTTGAGGGGCTTGACCTCAAAAAAGCGGAGATGACGGGGGAATTTGAGATCGTCGAAGAGCCATTGCCGGGAACTCCCGGCGGACCTCAGATCCCGGAGCATCCATCGATCTCCGAGCTTAAGCAACAAAACGGTCCACATTTTCCTGAATTGATGAAATAGTAAACCCCTTTAGGAGGATTATACAAGATGAAAAAATTGCTGATGACCATCGGGATTGCGGGTTTTATGTTTGTCGGAGTTAATGCCAAAGCGGACGCAAATCGCGTTTTGGAAAAAATCGTGCTTTACCCGGCGAATCTGGTGTTGGACGCACTCGACACTTTTACCGTGAATCTCGGTTTCGGCCCGGTGCTTGAAGCGAGAATGCAGGCGACGGCGGCAATTTGGGGCGGCGGTCGAGTTGGCATGTGCTGGAAGGCTTTCAAAGCTTACAACCGCCAGTATGGATTCGGAACGGAAGACGGCTGGTATTGGGAGTTCGTCTCGGTTGGCGAGGAGAATCTCGGAGTTCTTCAAAGCACCTCTCTGGTCAACAAGTATACCGAAACCCGCGCCGGATTTCCCGAGCCGTTTAACCCGGTCTATCGCAACGGCAGCCGCGACTACTGGGCGATCGGCGGTTCGCTCGGCGGGCTGATTATCGGTGATGTGCTTATTCACCCCATAGATATTGCCGATTTCATCACCGGGATATTCTTTTACGACTTAAAGGGCGACGACCTGATTTTTGACGATTTCGCATGGTAATTACAAAAACTCGAATTATAAAAATATTTCCTGATTCCGTGAAGAAATTTATGGCAATCGGCATTATCCATTGGTCGTCATGTATTTGCAAAAAATCCTTTCTTCACCTGACTGGTGAAGCTACGTTTTTTTACAAGCACCTGACGCGACAACACCGCTTATCTAAAATTTCTTCACGGAATCAGGTATTTGAGTGTGTTTGTTGCGGCAATTGTTGCCGTTGGTCGGGGTGCGTCAAGTTAGAAGACTCCAAAATAGATGCAATCGCCGATTTCCTTGCGATGAAAGTAGAAGAATTTATCGACCAATTTACAGAGCTGATGCCGGATCGTCAGGGGTTAACGCTCGCCGAAAAACCCGACGGCAGTTGCATTTTTCTCACCAATGAGAATACCTGTCAAATCAACCCGGTCAAACCGCGCCAGTGTGGCGATTTCCCGCAAAGATGGAACTTTCCCGGCTGGGAAAAAGAGTGCGGCGGAGCAAAAAAGAGCTAATGGAAAAACTCGGAACAATCATTGTGCTGTCCGGACCCTCCGGAGTCGGCAAATCGACGCTGATTAAACAAATCTGCGCCGTGATGCCGGAGTTGCAATTCTCCATATCCTGCACCACCAGACCGCCGCGTCCCGGCGAACGGCACGGCATTCATTATTACTTTCTCTCGCCGGAAGAGTTTGCCTGCCGCGCCGACCGGGGCGAATTTGTCGAGCACGCGCAGGTTTTCGCCAACCGTTACGGCACGTTAAAGAGCGAAGTTATAGAGCGGATTCACCAAGGCAATTCGGTTATTCTTGATATTGACGTGCAAGGGGCTTTGCAGATTCGCCAAACTATCGAGGAAGATCCCGAACTGAAAAATTCTACTGTCTTTGTCTTTATCGCTCCCCCGTCGATCAAGGCACTTGAAACGAGGTTGCGAAGCCGAGCATCCGATTCCGAGGAGCAGATCGCACTTCGCTTAAAAAATGCCCGCCGGGAACTTTCTTTTTGGCGCAGTTACGACTATTTGGTAATCAATGACGATCTGACCAAAGCGACGACTCAAATGACCGAGCTGTTTCACAGTTTCGCATTGCGGACAATCCTATTACCCGAGGATCTCTTTTATGAAGCATAAATCACAATTGATCGCGCTTGGCGTATGTGGCGGAATCGCGGCTTATAAGACCGCCGAATTATGCGGACTTCTGTGCAAAAACGGCTATGAAGTTCAAGTGCTGATGACCGAAAACGCGACTCGGTTTGTCGGGGAACTCACCTTTCGCACCCTTTCGCGACGAGCGGTAATTACCTCGCTTTGGGACGCTCCCGACTGGAAGCCGGAGCATGTGGCGTTGTCCGACGAGGCGACACTGCTGGTCGTTGCCCCCGCCACGGCGAATTTTATCGCCAAATACGCTAACGGGATTGCGGACGACGCATTGACCACATTTGCCGCGACGTTCAATGGCCCGGTTCTGCTCGCCCCTGCGATGAATCCGAAAATGTGGCAACACCCGGCATGTCAGGCAAATATCGCCGCTCTTGCCGGGCGGGGCGTGGGGTTAATCGGTCCGGAATCCGGGCGGGTCGCCTGCGGGGCGGACGGGATCGGACGCATGTCGGAACCGTCGGAGATTTTCAAAAAGGTATCCAAGCAATTGTTGAGCAACCGATAGATTTGTAGGATTGCCGATGCTTAAAAAGGAAAGTCAAAGTACAACCGCCTCCGAGTCCGATAATCCGTCTATTTCCGTAAAAGGTGCGGTTTCGGGCGATGCTTTCGTTTCGAGCCAAATGCCGGAGGCGGAATATATGTACGGTTGCGCGCCGACCGCAATCGGAATGATCCTCGGCTACTATGATTTGTACGGATACGCCGGGAAAGATTATTCTGCTTTAATTGAAGGTATCGTTGACCTGAACTCCCGCGGCAGCGATGGAAATATCTACAATATGAACGAGTTCAACGTTCTTGGCAGTTTCATCGCGTCGCGTGAACATGTGGAGCGTTTTTACTCAAGAAACGGAAGCTCCGCGACTACCCCGGAGCAGGAGTTGCCGTATTCGTTTGTGGGCGGCGGCTATAATTCCGGGGTTTCCCAAATCGATATTTCGCTTTGGGACTGTCTGTCGGACTATCTCGGCACCAACCAATACTGGCGCGGGAATGGGGATTTCTCGACAACCTACCACTATGATATGACGTTGCAACAGATTATAAATCGCAACAGCACCGTCACTTTTCGATCGGGATCCGAGATTAGATCGATTGATTGGCGTTATACTACTATGCTCTACGGCTTGAATTTGTATATCGAGTCGTGCGGTTATTCGTTTAATGCTCAAGAAACCGGCAGCTTCAGAGTGGATTCTTACGGCGGGAGTTTTACCTTTGAAGATTATATGCGGGAAATCGATGCCGACCGACCGGTTTTAATCAGCATAGAAGGTCATGCCATGACCGGATACGGCTACAACGAAGCGACCCGCGAAATCATTTTTGACGACACCTATAACAGCGGTCAGCGTATGACCTGGGGAGGCTCTTACTATTATTCCGGCGAGTATCGGGAGCTTTTGTCAATCACCGTGTTGAGTCTGGAGGGGGGTGGCGTTATCCCTGAGTTGGACTCCGAGTCGCCGCAACTCAACGGCACGCCCACTGTTTTAATCAGAGGGGAAACTGTCACAATCCGTTGGTCGCCCGCCACCGACAATGTCGGAGTGGAGGGTTATATCCTGAGAATTGGGCAAAATGAATATACATTAAAAGAAACTTCGTATACGCTTAGACTTAGCACCGGAGTTTATAATTTTACCGTTCTTGCTTATGATGCCAAAGGCAACCGCAGCAATTGGTCCGAAGAGCAAAGCTTTACTATTTCCGACCTGCAAACTCCGCAATTCAACTCCGCACCGAAAGCCAATGTCAGCGGTCGCGGCTTTACCATTTACTGGCAACCCGCCGACGACAACATCGGAATAGCCGGGTATGTTGTAAAGCTAAACGGCGAAGAGTACGAGGTAAAAGAGGGCAACTCACTGGCGTTTAAAAACCAGAAGTTAGGAACGTATGTCTATCAAGTCAAGGCATACGATTATGCGGGAAATTACGTCTGGAGCGTAAGCCGCAGTTTTAAGCTTGAAGAAAAGGACATCGGAGTTTATTTCGAGCTGCTTGCAGGCATGGTGTATGGCACTCAAAGCGTGGTTTTGGGCGACGTTGCACTAAAACCGGGTAAGTATCAGCTCGGTGGGGATTTCGACAACTTCAGCGGGAAAATCACCGTTGTAAACCTCGCTAACAACAAAAAATCCGGCAGTGCCACCGTGAAAAACGGCGTATTGAATTTCAAAAAACCTCTGTTGCTTGACGGCAATTATAGAGTTCTGGCGACGGGGAATAAAAATGCCGCCGGGAGTTTTTCGGTCGAACTCTCCGGCGAAATTTTCTACCGCAACGATAACAGCGATGACTCTATTGCCCATTTAAAAAGCGGACAAAGAATCGAGGTCAACACCGCGCCGATGACTTTGATCACAAATGAATGGGTTGGTTTCGGCGATGAGTTTGACTACCGGGCAATCACCCTTGACTATGCCGGGAAATACAGCTTTGACCTCAGCTCAAGTGACGCGACCAAACTGACGATCTGGTCAATGCAACCCAACGGCAAGCTGAAATCGGTCAAAAAAGTATCGGCAAAAGCCGGGCAAAGTGTGAGTATCGCCAATCGCTTGCTCAGTGCCGGAACGTACTATATAAGCGTGCAATCCTCCAATGCCAAAAAAGGCGGCAACGCGAGTTACAGCGTAAGACTGAATAATTCGACTGCGTTCTTTACCCGCGGCGATAACAGCGATGACTCCATTGGTCAATTAAAAAGCAACCGATGGATCGCGGTCAGCGCTTCACCGATAAGTTTAATCGCAGATGAATGGGTCGGTTTCAGCGATGAGTTCGACTACCGGGCGATCACCCTTGACTATGCCGGGAAATACAGCTTTGACCTCAGCTCAAGTGACGCGACCAAACTGACAATCTGGTCAATGCAACCCAGCGGCAAGCTGAAATCGGTCAAAAAAATATCGGCAAAAGCCGGACAAAGTGTGAGCATCGCCAATCTCTTGCTCAGTGCCGGAACGTACTATATAAGCGTGCAATCCTCCAATGCAAAAAAAGGCGGCAACGCGAGTTACAGTGTAAGGCTGAATAATTCGACTGTTTTCTTTACCCGCGGCGATAACAGCGATGACAATCCGATGTCGCTTGGCGAAGCTTATCACCAAGAGATCGATGAGGACAGCTGGCATCTAATTGCAAATAACTGGGTTGGCTACGGCGATGCGATAGATTATCGCGAGCTGGCGATTAAACGGTCGGGATTATACACTTTTTCGCTATCCGGCGTAACCGATACGGTAAAACTCACATTGTTCACCGATGGCACTAACGGAAAATTGAAAAAACTCAAATCGGTGTCGGTCAAATCCGGCGGCGGTTCGCTTGTTGCACAAGCTTTAGACACGCATCAACGCTATTTCGTTGCAATAGAATCGACCAAGGCGAAAAAAGGGGGATATTCCGCTTACAATCTCGATGTGTCCTTTGAGTTACCCCCGCCCACGGCAAACGCGATAGCTCTCAATGGGTGGCAAGACGACACTGCCACAACGGCATTCGAGCTTGAATATGAAAAAATTCAACTTGACGGATTGGAATCATCAACGGCAACTGCGGAAAAGTTCTCACTCTTTGATGCGAGCCGAAGAAACTTCGAACAATTAGCTTAGAGATACCATAAAGCGTAAAACGGTTCAATGTTTGCGGTATTTCCCGGGAGTACAGCCGAAACGGCGTTTGAATTGTTCCGAAAAATACGAAGTATCGGAAAAACTCAGCATAAAGGCGATTTCAGTAATACTGATATTTGAGCGAAGCAATCGGCAAGCTTCGTGCATACGCAAATCCATTAAATACTCACCGGGAGTACAAGAGAACTCCTCCTGCCAATACCGATAAAAGGTTCGCCGGGAAATTCCGTATTCATGAACCAGCTTGTCGAAGTTGATCCGCTCGGCGTAATTGCGGCGCAAATACGAGGCAATTTTTTGGAGTTTTTCGGTATAAAATGTGTCGGATTTTTGCTCATGAGCCGAGCTTGGATTCTGAAGACTCAATTCACGCAAAAGGCATATGACGTAAGAATCAATTCGGTCGGCATAGCCGGGTGAAACCGTATGTTCGCAAAGTTGATTGATTTTTTCGATCAAAGCGCGAATCTCATCGGAAATGTCAATCGGCCAGCCTGCCGCGTTGGTCGATATGCCGTATTCGGCGAAACGCTCCAACAGCGAACCGTTATAGAGCATCGCAAACGACTTCCGTGGCGCAAACAACCCGGAATAATAGTCGCTTTGAGGATACTTGATGTATATATGCGGAAATGGCAGTTTAACCCGTTCCCCGTTTTGCAAGTCGCAGGCATACGAATCCGAGCTGCTGAATCTAATGACGAACTCTATAACGTTGCCGCGTTTCCCGCTATATCCTTCCGTACTGCCGTCGTTGGCAACTATAGCAGAAAGCGGCAAAGTCGCACCGAGTTGTCTTTTTAGGTCTTCCAATTGAATATGCATAGTGTTGCATTACTATATCGCGACTTTTTACTTTTTCAAGGGTATCTCTAAAAACTATCTTGAGGTAAAAAATCGACATATTCGCAATCTGACGGTGCGATTTTGTAAGTATCGGACTAACATAAAGTTAATCAGATACGAGCAAGGTCGCGCATACAAATGCGAGATGCGATTTTTAGCCAAGTTTCCAGTTTTTAGAGGTATCCTCAATGTAATTTGGCACAATAACCATATTTTTTGGCAAAAACAAACTGGTAAAAAAATAAATGTCAGGTATTATAGAAGAGTGTATTCCTAAGGGCATTTCTAAAAATCAGGAGAAAAAGATGAATGATTTAACTGGAAAAGTCGCGCTGGTTACCGGTTCTTCTCGGGGGCTGGGCCGGGGCGTAGCTCTGGTATTGGCGGAATTAGGTGCCGATGTAGTGGTAAACTATCACGGCAATGAGCTTGAAGCAAAAGCCGTTTGCGCCGAAATTGAGAAATTCGGCCGCAAAACCCTTTGCCTCAAAGCCGACGTCGGTTCCGCCGATGACGTGGAAAAGATGTTTGCCGCAATCATGCAAAAATTCGGCAAGCTCGATATTTTGGTCAACAACGCCGGAACGACCAAATCGCAAGATATTTTTGAAACCTCCGAGGCGGAATGGGATTTTATCATCAAAACCAACTTAAAAAGCATGTTTTTGTGCAGCAAAGCCGCGATGAAGATCATGAAAGAGCAACATTTTGGACGCATTATCAATATGAGTTCAATCGTGGCGCATCGCGGCGCGTTATTCGGTCATGTTCACTATGCGGCGACCAAGAGCGGAATTTTAGGGTTCACCAAAACTCTTGCCCGTACCGGCGCTCCGTTGGGCGTTACCGTCAACGCCATCGCTCCGGGGATCATCGAAACCGAACTCTTGTTTAAGACCCACGGCGAAGAAGGTGTCGCCGAGTTAGCATCGGGAGTTCCGCTCGGCTTGGGCAAAGCGCGGGACATCGGATTGGCGGCGGCTTACTTGGCCGGTGAGGGTGGTCGCTATATCACAGGAGCGACCATAGACGTCAATGGCGGAATGTATCTGAGGTAAAAGAAGATGAAAATTTCAGCGGTAAAAACCTTTATCTGTCACTGCTACCGTACCAACTGGGTTTTTTGCAAAATCGAAACCGACTCAGGAATCCACGGGTGGGGCGAATCCACCTTGGAATACAAAGAACATACCGTCGCCCAGGCCATTCACGAGCTGGAACGCTACTTAATCGGCAAAGACCCGCACAACATCGAAGCCTTTCGCCACGACTGTTATCGCGATGCTTACTGGCGCGGCGGCCCGGTCTTGATGAGTGCCTTAGCCGGAGTTGAGATGGCGTTGTGGGACATCAAGGGCAAAGACCTCGGGGTGCCGGTTTATCAACTTTTGGGCGGCAAAGTTCGCGACAGTATCGATTGTTACGCCAACGGTTGGTTCGCCCCGGCGAAAAGCCCGGATGAATTCGCCGCCAAAGCCGTTACGGTCAAAAAACACGGATTTAAAGGGTTAAAGTGGGATCCTTTCGGCAAAGCCTGGTTGACCATAGCCAAGACCGACTTGGCAAAGGCAATCGAATGCATCGAAAAAGTCGCCGCCTCGGTTGGGAACGAGGTGGAGTTGCTGATCGAAGGACATGGTCGCTTCGATATTCCCACGGCAATTCGCATTTGCCGTGAGCTTGAACCGTTTAATGTTCTTTGGTTTGAAGAACCGATTCCGCCGGATGATCTGGAAGGCTTGGCAGAGGTCAAACGCCACAGCCGAGTGGCGATCGCCGCCGGGGAACGGCTTTACAGCCGCTATGATTACCGAAAATTCTTCGATTTGAATTGCGCCGACTTCGCTCAACCCGATGTTTCTCATGCCGGGGGAATATTAGAAATGCGAATGATTGCGGCAACCGCCGAGGCTCGTCACATTCAATTTTGTCCTCACAATCCCTCCGGACCGGTGGCAAACGCCGCTTCGCTTCAATTGGCGGCGTGCGTACCCAATTGCATGTTCCTTGAGACCATGCTGCTGGATGTGCCGTGGAGACAAGAGATCTGCGATGAAGACTTGACCGTAAAAGACGGTCAAATGCTGATCTCCGACCGACCGGGATTGGGCATTGAACTCAACGAAAAAGAGTTAGGCAAACATCCTTATGAAGCGCGGGATTTACGCCATTATCGCGGAGATTTGACCGATATTCGCCCGGTCAACGCGGTGCCGTTTTTCAAAAATCAAATGAGCTGATTGTAAAAAGATAGAGCTAATTGCAAAATTACCTTTTTGGCATGATTTTGACGGTACTATTGAGAATTTTTTGTTCTTTGATAAGCTCTAAGTCTTCTTATTGCATCGCTTTGCAAGGCTTGAATCGCATCTTCGTCGCCGCGTTCGGCGGCGCGTTGCAACCAAAATTTTGCCTTAGATGGGTTATAACGCAAAAAAGCGTTTGGATCGGTCGCGGAATGCAAATACAACATGCCCAGAGCGCATTGCGCCACCGTGTTGTATGCTTGAATCCCCGCCTTGACCGACGCCAAATTTTTGTCGCGGTCACGTGGTAGTTTTAAGTTTCGATTCATTCCTGCTAAAGCACCGACAAATGCGTTGGTCTCCAAATTATCGGTCGGCAACGCTTTCAGTAATTCCAGTGGATTCTTATCCGAGGAATGTCTCAAATAGTATTGCGAATAATAGTACGCCGGACGATACCCCTGCTCGATGGCTTTTTGGAAAAATTCGGCGGCGCGTTTTCTCCAGAGGACGGTTTCATCCCAATTCTTCGGAATGTATTCGCTGCTTGCCCGACCGGCCAGGCAAATATCTTCCGGTTTGGCTTCTTTGCCTTGCGCATTAACTGTTGAAACGATTTTGGCGAACAACTCGTTTGCTCTTACTTTGTTTGCCGTGACTCCCGGACGACCGTGCCTGAGAAAACGACCGAGTTCAAATCGCGCTTCCAATCCCGGTGCTTTTTCCAGCGTGATCAATGTTTCCTGGTATTTGCCGAACCAGTCATAAGTTCGCGCCAGTTTCAATTGATCGGTGATTTTCGCATAATCCGGCTCGGTGAAAAGGTCTTTTAACTCCAATGCAGAGAACAACTCTTCCCGAGGTTGCGCCGCGAGAAATTCCCGCTTCCGACGCTCCATCTCCGCCGGCGGCAACGGATCAAGCATACCGCGCCGGGACATCACTGGCGGGGGATGATGTTCTTCGCGTCCGTTAGATTGTTGAGTCGCAGGTTGGCGAGAGTCGTATCTTTTTAGCAAATTGTTGTTGTTTAAATAATTGCTGATATTATTTAACGCATCTTCCATATTCGACAAATTTGATGCATCATCGTAACAAAGCAGGATATAGTCGGAGTCTTCATTTGACAAAATAATTTTAGGTAATTTTAAACAATCTTTCATCGCCAAGCGCATCACCTTATTTGAGTGAAACACCCGTAATTCTTTTGGCTTATTCTGTCGATCGATGCCCCAAATTAGCCAATTTACGTTTTCTGATGTGATAATGTTACCATTGTCGGAAATAATTTTTTTCCCTTGGATTTTGATTGCTGTTAATGGAGTAAAATCATTGTGCTGTATATCTTCGGCAACAATAGAATACTTGTTTACAATGGAGTAGATTACCCATCTGTAAAGCATTGGCGAAACGGATGGAATCCACTCGTTTTGATTCGCGTTTTGTAAAGGAATACGAGCAAGAATATCTTCACCGTCAACTTCATACCAAAGGTGATTGGTTGCATTGGTTATTGAGGTTGTTGAAAAAGGAACCGAGTTCATAAATAAAATTGGTTGACCATGCCAATAGCCTTTATAGCGCATAGTTTGATCTTCATCGACAAACCCTTTGATTGTTTGCTGTGTTTGTAGATCAAAAATATTATCCTCCGACCATATTCGAAAAGAAATTCTTCCCATTGCGTCAGATAATAAATTGGGAAATATAATTCGAAAATTCCCTTTATTCACAGACCAGGCAAGGGGAAATTTCACAGGTATGGAAGACGTCTTTCGTATACCGGATGGAACAAAAATACTACCTGGCAAATAATGCTGTCGCACTTCGTTTGAATTTAAATCCATGACATATAGCTTTACTGCTGCTTCCAACTCCTCGGGAGCTTGACAATAACTCAATATTCCGTCATTGATATAGTATTTTGCTATGTCGTTTTCAGCAAGACAGACAGTAAATAAAAATACACACATTACCCCGTATAAAATATAGTATTTCATTTTGTAACTCAAAAAACACTCGTGGTAATTTGTGTTCCTACTGGATTCTTCTTAAAAAGAAGAGCCGCAGATCCCAACATATAAAAACCTGATAGAGAGTCATCTATCGACTGCAAGGAATTGTGTTGGATTCCATAGCTTGGGTCGTAATATACGCCTCCATATCGTATAATCTGATGATTATTAAAAAGTGATGCTGGTTTGGAATTATTTTGTCCGGCAGTTCCTGAGGTATAAGAAACTTCCTCAGGTGTTCCCCAGTTATATTGAGATGAACCAAGAATAATACCATTGGCTGGAATTGCATTCATGTATGGGAAATCCGTATTCCCAGAAGTTCCAGAGCCGGAAAAACTCCATGTTTTTACAATAAAACCTTGACCTGCAAAAGGTAAAGGAGTAAATAAAATATAATCACTATCGATACCGTGGATACTCAATGCTGTTTGAAAGAAATCAGCCCACGAACCACATTGACCATCTGTTCCGGCAAGCAATCCTCCCACGCTGGTAACATTTGTCAAATAAGAATGATAATAAGTTAGAGTAACTCCGCCTTTTCGTTTGACGTTTATATCGCTGAACTCGCTCCATATACTGCTCACAATCTGGTTTGCATTGGTGTCTCCGTCTGCGTTGGTGCAGCTGATATGAAAAACGGTTTCATAGGAAGAAATGGCGGCATTATACGTCAAATACAGCTCATGTTCGGAGTAGCTGCGTTCCCATGAAAGATTGGCATCGGCGGTTCCGGCTTCGCCGAATCCGACTTCCCATGCCAGCTCGAAGCCGTCGTCATATCCGACTTCCGCAGCTGACTTGAAAGCACTTGCGGCGGTAACCGAAGTGTTGCCCATATTCAATGCCACCGGAGTACTCCAATTATTGGAACTCCAAAAAGAATATGGCGTAAATCGAACTTTTTTTACCGCCGCTTCCACATCATAAGCGGAGATGAAATCAGTATCCGCGCTATTGCGGCAATCGGGTCTAAAGACGGCGGAAGCGTCCATAATTGCGGTACTTTGATAGGCAACCGGCTGGAATTTTTTGCCGGTGTCGGCGTTGGCGTTGCTCAGATCGGAATCGCCGTCCAAATCGTCGTCTTGCCATGCCGCGCCGGAATAGCTACCCCCGGCATCTTTGTTAATGGTGATATCGCCGCTAAATGTAACACTGTGAATTTTGGGTGCGGAAACTTTCACCCGAATCAGTTTTTGCGAAGTGCCGCAGGATGCCGTCACCACATAATCCCCCACGCTTCCCGGCTTAAAGGTAGCTTCCAATTTGTTCGATTGCTTGGGCGTAATTGAGGTTCCCCAACCGCTTACCGCCCAGTTGATGGAATTTTTCAAGGCATCGTCAAGTGTGACATTGGGGGTCAGCACCATAGTCAACTCAATGACGGATTGCGGTTGCGCATAAATCGTTTCCAAATCAGACCATTTATCTGTTCCGCTTGGTGTTGCTTTCCGCGTTGATGTTTTCCCGTGACCGCTTACGCTGACCACACCGACTACTTTCATTTCCCCGGAATCGGATTTACCGGCGTTATCGGTCGGGCTGGCACTGATATTGTATATACCGGGATCTGGAGTTCCCATAGAAGCCGAAAACCATCCCGGCACATTCCACCAATTACGGTTGAAAATGATGCTTGATTCGTTATTCTTCAACTGACTGTTTACCGTCCAATTGCTTGTTTTGCTGCTGTTATCTTCGTAAGCGGTATAGGTCACGCTCGTTCCGGCCGAAACCGTAATTTCCTTTGCCCCGTTATTCTGGTTGGATTTGATATAAAACGGGGCTTTGGCATTGCCGCTGGCACTCCAGGTCGGTTGACTGCCGTCGCCGCCGGCGGGCGAAATAAGTTTGCCGTTCATGGAGATCGTGAAGTTCGAGGTCGGAATGGAATCAAGAGCGTAAGTTACAACCCCGGTGGCTCCGCCGGAGCTTACAGAAATGTCAATTCCGGTCGGTCCGCCGGAGGTGACACCATCAGCCGTATCAAAATCGTAAGAGGTATTGAGGTTGCCTTTGGATACATTCAAGGTGTAAGTTATTCCGCTTGATGTTTTATCACCCTCGATATCACCGGCGTCATAATTAAAGTCCGCAGCATAAGAGCTTGTAGTAAAAAGTGTTAAGACTATCAGCAATCCGGCAAGCAGCCCAATCCAATCACCTGCGGAACGATTCTCTGCTCTGCTCTGCTCCTAATAAACATGATTTTTCTCCTCCTAAATGTTGTTTAAAGAAACGAACTCTAAAAGTACAATAATCCCCCTTCTTGAAGAATGCAATCCCGTTTTAAGAAAAATTTAATAATTTTTTGACGGGTAAATTATAGAGGAATTCTTTTCGCGGTTATTATACGGGAACGGGACGATGTGGACAAAAGTCCCCTACTGCCCACTACCCACTAATCACTACCCACTAATCACTACCCACTTAAAAATCCCGCATTCCGCATTCCGAATTTATCCGCCCGTCGTACGGACAAAAGGGGTTTTTAGTGCCAGAGTGCGTCGCAACCGTCGCTGGGCATACGCCAGTCGCCGCGGGGCGAGAGGGCAATCGTCCCGACTTTAGGTCCGTCGGGAATGCAGCTACGCTTGAACTGCTGTTGAAAGAATCGGCGAATAAACGTTTGCAAAGTCTTTGCAATCGTATCGGAGTCAAAACTGCCAGCAAATGCATTTTCGGCGAGAAATTGAATTTTCTCCGGCGATAAACCGTATTTGATAAAGTAATAGAGGAAGAAATCGTGCAGCTCGTAAGCTCCGATAAGCTCCTCGGTTTTTTGGCTGATCGCCCCGTTATCGCACGCCGGGAGCAACTCCGGGCTGACCGGGGTGGCGATTACGTCACGCAACACATTTGCGAGTTCCGATTCGGCGCGTTCGGCGACATTATCGATTAAAAAGCGAATCAAAGTCTTTGGAATCGAACAATTTACCGCGTACATCGACATATGGTCGCCATTGTAAGTGCTCCAACCCAACGCGATTTCCGAGAGATCGCCGGTGCCGATGACCATGCCGCCTGACTGATTCGCCACGTCCATTAAAATCTGTGTACGCTCCCGCGCCTGCACATTTTCATACGCCGTATCCAACACCTTCGGGTCATGCTCAATATCCTTAAAATGTTGCAGACAAGCCGCTTTTATATCGACTTCCCGCAAGGTCACACCGAGAAGTCCGCATAATTTCAAAGCATTATTGTAGGTTCGGTCGGTAGTTCCAAAACCCGGCATGGTGTAAGCGATAATATCCGATGCAGGTCGATTGAGCATACGGCAACACTCCGCCGCGACCAGCAGCGCCAAAGTCGAATCCAGCCCGCCGGAAACCCCGATTACCAAGGTTTTCGCCCCAATATGTGCAATCCTTTTGGCCAACCCGGCACATTGTATATCAAAGATTTCACGGCAACGTTCATCACGGTCGGAAACGTTAGTCGGAACAAATGGGTGACGCGGAATATTTATACAATGCAAATCCGGCGACTCGGCTACTTCCGGCAGTTGGACTGTCCTGAATAGCTTATCCTTTGGCAAAGCGTTGTCGTTAAAAGAGCTTTCCGAACGGCGGGTCGCACCGAGACGCTCCAGATCGACATCGGCATAGACCGTTTCCGAAACGCGGGCGAATCGTTTGTTTTCCGCCACTAAGTGACCGTTTTCGGCAATAATGGCGTGAC
This sequence comes from Victivallales bacterium, assembly GCA_031261965.1. Taxonomy (GTDB): domain Bacteria; phylum Verrucomicrobiota; class Lentisphaeria; order Victivallales; family Victivallaceae; genus Victivallis. The sequence continues at coordinate 18,795 of JAISIP010000193.1, forward strand.
CGGCAAAAACCACGTCGGTGGTGGACTCATGCACCCCCGCCCCGGCAAGCACATACGCCGCAACACAACGGGCACTCTCTTGTTTAACCAATTCGCGCCGATAGGCGGCTTTGCCCGCAAGCTCGTTGCCGGCGGAAAGATTGAAAATCGCCCGCGCCCCGGCGAGCGACAAGTATAATGAGGGTGGCAATACGCACCATAGGTCTTCGCAAATTTCCACGCCAAAACGGAACGAACCGCCGCCGTCAAACAGGAGATCCACCCCAAACGGTATCTCTTCTTCGCCGATTCGCACCGTCTGCCCGACGCAATCGCGCCCGGAGACAAAGTGGCGTTTCTCGTAAAATTCCCGATAATTGGGCAACACACTTTTGGGGACAATGCCCAGGATTTTACCGTCCGCCGCAACTGCTGCAACATTGTACAGTGCTTCGCCGACCCGGAGCGGCAACCCGATTACCGCAACGGTGCGACAATTTGCCGTACATTGGGCAAAACGGACGGCAGCTTGCTCGGAACATTGCAAGAGTTTTTCCTGAAAGAACAAGTCTCCGCAAGTGTAGCCGGTAAGGCAAAGCTCGGGGAACACGACCGCGCTTGTGCCTTGTCCCACCGCCCGGGCGTAACAGTTTTGCAACTCTCCGAGGTTAAACTCAATGTCGGCAACCTTCAATTCCGGCACTGATGCCGCAAGCCGATAAAATCCAAACATGTGCGTGTCCTTATTTACAGGTCAATGTTTTAGGCTACCTCTAAAAACAGGAAACTTGGCTAAAAATCGCATCTCGCATTTGTATGTGTGCTGCTTGCGCGTATCCGGTTAACTTCATGTTAGCCGGATACTTACAAAATCGCACCTTCAAATTGCGAATATGCCAATTTTTTACCTCAAGCCAGTTTTTAGAGATACCCTTTAAGATACCACGCACATGACAAGGTTTCAAACTGAATCCGAGAATAATTTTGATCAGAATTTGATCGGGCTTCCGCTACGCGCCGACTCATAAATGGCATCGAGCAACCGCATAACGGTCACACCTTCTTCGGGTTGAACCAAAAACGGAGTATTGTCGCGTACGGCATCGGCAAAAAGCCAAAACGCATCGCGTACGTCATGTGACGAATGCAATTTGCTGTCGAACTGCTTACCGCCTATCTCCTGATAATACTCGATGTCATATGTATAACCCTCATTGAGATTATACTGATACAATCCACCCTTGTCGCCCAATAAGCGCGTTGACATTTGCTCGTTCTCTTTGATGTTCGCCGCCCAGGCGGCATCCAACTCAAGCGTCGCGCCGTTTTTGAACTTGATCATCGCGCAGGCGAGATCTTCGACTGTGTACTTTAAATCGCATTTGGCGGCAAGCTTGCCCGCCAGGGCACAATAGGTGCTGCCCATAACCCACGCCGGTTCGGGATAGCCCATAAGCCACAACGCCAAATCGAGGCGATGAACTCCGAGGTCGATCAACGGACCGCCGCCGGATTCGCATTTGTTGAAAAACCAGCTGCCGTTACCGCCCTGAGTGTTGAACCCGGAAGCCAGTCCGGGGACTCCCCGACGGCGCAACCAGACGCTTCGCCCGTAATAGATCTCTCCGAGTGCCCCGGAGTCCACCAGTTCTTTCATCGCCAGAGATTGCGGAGCAAACCGATAGCTGAAATCAATACCCAACTTCAAGCCGAGTTTTTTAGCACGTTCGAGCATCTCTTGCGCTTCGGCGGTGTTCATCGCCATGGGTTTTTCGCAAAGCACGTTAGCTCCGGCTTCCAACCCGGCGATGGTCAAATCGCGGTGCTGATTATTCGGAACTGCGACCGATAAAATATCTAACTTTTCGTTTTTAATCAGATCAATACCCTCGGCATAGACCTTGGGCAAAGAAAACTCTTTTTTCACCTTTTCGCGCTTTGACTCAATACGGTCGGCGACGGCGACGACTTCGACATCAGGGTGCTTCATATACCCGGCAAGATGATTGTAACCCATCCCAAGCCCGATAACCCCGGCTTTAAGTTTTTTCATTTTTAACCTTTCTGGCTACCTTTATTTATTGCTGCCATCGATATTTTGAATAATTCCGGCTTTGGGAGCACCGAACCCGGTCGAACGAATTTCCTCCAGCGCGGGAACCATCGGGAACGCCATTTCGCGGAGAAACACCGGCTTTGCCCAACGCACCGCGTTGCCGATCACTTTTAGCACATTTTTGTCGTAAAAGTTGCGGTAGGTTTCGTGACCGGGCTGAAAGTAAAAGAATTTACCGTAACCCCGCTCAAGCGTGAATCCGCTGCGAAAGACGTTGCCACCCTCAAACCAGGAGATGAAAATCGTTTCCGCCGTCTTGGGAATATCGAATCTTTCGCCGTACATCTCCTCGTGAGGGAGTTCAAAGTATTCGTCGATCCCCTGAGTAATGGGGTGGGTCGGGGCGATATTCCAGAGGCGTTCTTTTTCTTCCGCCTCGCGCCACTTTAACGCGCCGGAGCAGCCGGTGACTGCTTTGAAGATTTTCGACGCATGCCCGGAGTGAAGCACGATCAGCCCCATGCCTTCCTGGACGCGTTTCAGCACTTTTGCGACCAACTCATCGCGAACTTCGCCGTGGGCGCAATGTCCCCACCAAATCAACACGTCAGTCGAGGCGATAACCTCGTCGGGCAACCCCTGTTCCGGGTCGTCAAGTGCGGCAAGCCGAATCTCAAGATCGTCGGCGGCGATACCTTGGGCGATAGCCCCGTGAATTCCCTCCGGATAAATCTTTCTGACCTCTTCCATCTGCTTTTCGTGACGAAATTCATTCCAAATCGTGACTTTAATTTTATTCATCGCACATTGCCTTTTGTTGGGTTATACTTAGAGGATACAGTTAATTACAATAAGTATAGCGATTTTTTCTCTAAAAGCAAGCCTCTTATACATTGCATTTTGTGATTTTAGAAACCTATTTGTGAGATTAGCTTGAAAATTCGGCAAACAGCAGTAAATTTCTGTAGGAATTCAGGTAATTTTCAGGAGCAAAGCCATGAAAAAAGAGATCGATTGGGAAAAAGTCCGCAAGTGGCAGGTGCGGTTTGAAGTGCATCGCCCTTTTGCCGCTTTGCCGCGACCGGATGTCATAGTCGAAGAAGTGCAAAACTCCCCTTTGTACCGTTTGGATGGGCGTGGACGCGATTATGGCGGCGGACAAATTTCCATTACCCTCAAAGGACGCGGAGCGATCCGAATTGCGGGAATCAATTATGAGCTTACCCCCGGAATGGCGTTTCTTCACGTCCACAACAACCCGGATATTTGCTACTATTACCCCCCTGACGGCACGGAGGAGTGGCATTTTCTCTGGATTTCATTTGAGGGAGGCACGTCCACCGAGTTGATTTCCGAAGTCAACCAGAGATACGGATACTTATTTGATGTCTCGCTAAACTCGCCGCTTGTCGCTAAGCTTATGGCGTTTAAGAATTATCCCAACGAAATTCAGGTACTTTCCCCGCTCGAAGCCGGGCTGTTCTCGCTGGATATGCTTAATTTGCTTTGCTCCTCCAAAGAAAGCGAACGGCTCGAATCGGCACACAGCTCGCTGATTCGCGATGTGCAAAGTGTGATTATCGCCGAAATCGCCAATCATCTCAGCACCGAGTCGCTGTCGAAACGGTTTCACATCTCCCGAGAACATCTGTCACGCACCTTTAAAAAAGTAACCGGCGAAACATTGCAAGAGTACATCGCCCGAACGCGGTTGCGCATGGCTATTGATCTACTCTTGCAAACCCGGCTGACCGCCAAGGAGATCGCCGCATCGTGCGGATACACCGAGTATTCGATTTTTTACCGAACTTTTTGCAAACGACTGGGGTTATCCCCCGAAGAGTTGCGCAAGCGCGGATTTCGCCCCGGCCTCCAATTAGAAGGTCTCTCAAACTGAGGGGTATTTCCAGTTTTTAGAGATACCCTGAGTTAATTGTGGTCAAAATTCAGTTTTTTGGCCGCGTCTTCCATTCCTCCGAGGTTTTCCACAGCAGAGTAGTTCATCTTCTCAAGCGTGGCTTTGGCACTCCCGGCGCGTCTGCCGCTTCGGCAGTAAAGTCCGATTTTTGTGGCGCGATCCGGCGCGTATTTGCCGATTCTTTCGCCAATTTGGTCGTACGGAATCAGGATTGCTCCGGGTAAATGACCCTGGGCGTATTCTTGCTCGGAACGAACGTCAATGATCAACGCGGGAGGTTCTTCTGTTTTTGTCGGATCATCGGCGAGGCGCGAACATGCCGCACCGCCGAGCAACAGCGATAGTGCAAACAGAAGTCGCCTCATTTAGCAGATCCCTTTTGCTTGCAAATCTTATTGAGATATTTTATATAGGGAGTGACTCCTCCGCGTTGGTAGCCGGTTCTGGCAATTTCTTTGCCATCGGCATTGGTGATAACTACAGTCGGGAAACCCTTGATATTATACCGGCTGGCAAGTTGCTTATTTTGGCTGCTAAGTTCCGCACTCTGTTTGATTTTATTCGGAAAATCCGCCTTGAGCAACACAACGTTTTTATTTGCCCAGCCGGTGAACTTCGAGCTGGAAAATACTTCGCTGTTCAGCTTCTTGCACCAGCCACACCAGTCCGAACCGGTAAAGAGGATAAAAAGCAATTTATTCTCTTTTTTTGCCAATGCGGTAGCGGCTTTGAGATCCTCCGACCATGTTCCGCTTCCCGATTGTTCGGATTTTGCCGGAGCGACGGTTTTTTCTTCGGAGATTCCCGGGGTTGCAGCAAAGAAGCATAGGCAGATCAAAAGTACGCCGAGTCCAGATAGAGTGCTGCTAAAATTATGCGGCTTTTTGTTCATAATATTACCTCCTTATTGTTAAGAGCTTATCAACTAAAGGCCACCTCCAAACTATATTTCGGTTTTTATCGTATGTCAAGTGCCGGAGAGACTTTTCTCGTGAATTTCAACCATGTGAATGGAGCAGTTATCGTCGTACGCCACAAAACCGAAGTGCTGGCGCATGGCTGGACTTTGTACCTCGAATTCTCCCGAAGCAACCCCGGAATCATCGATATTAAGTTCAAGCGGAATTTCTCCAAAGCGCAAACGCAACTGTTTTAGATTCTCCCCGCGAATGATAATTTTATAACTCCCCTCCTGAAAATTGACAAAAGGCGAAAACGTGGTTTGCCCCCACTTAAGCGTCAATTTAGTTCGCGAACGGACCGGCGTGAGTCGTTCAGCCGGAATAAAGATGCTTTTGGCATCCTTCGCCGCAGGCAGTGGCGTAAAGCCCGGAATCGGGACGGTGCTGCCGGCGATCATGCCATTATCTATTTCATAACAGTATAGTCCGCTTCTGCCAACGAGCTTTCTCATTCGGAAAAGATAGAGCGTGTGATCGGCAAGTGGACGGTTTTCGTCGATCATTATGCGCAGTTTATGCCGGAGATTCGCGGTTCGTTTTTCCGGACGCGAAAAATAAAAATCGCTTAGAGCGATCTTATTCTTTAGCGCAAAGTAGCCAAAACCAATCATATCGTACTCCGAGCCTTGAACCAGTGCGAGCAATCGAACTTGTTCCGGCGATGCATGTACCAACTGCGACAGTTTTGAATCGGCGATAGGGGCGGCAACCGGATTCTTGAATTTTTCAAACGAATTGCGTATCATCGGCAAAAGTCCGTAAAGTTGCACCAACAGCAAACAAAGCAAAATCCATCCGCAACGTTTAGGCGGGGTGTGGCGGATTACCATGGCGACGGCAAACAACATCAGCGCGTACATCGGCACCCACATAAATCTGCCGGAAGCGCGAAAGACATTGCAAAACCATAGCAGGCTCTCCGGCAACGGGATCGTATAAAGAACATATTGATTCCACGTGACCTTTATCGAGAGTGCATAACAAAAAAATATAGCACAAATCAGAAAAAACGGCAACGCCAATCCCTGAGGCAAGAGTCGCCGAAAACCGGAGCAATTTCGGCATATTCGCAAATATCCGGCAAGCAACACCATACCGATCATGCCCGCACCGATAAAGGCTTGCCCCTCGTACTGCCCTGCATGGATGAATTGGGTTTTGATTAGATTGTCCGGCTGTACCGGGTTGTAAAGTGCATTTAAATTTGCCCCGAAAGAGCCGAACTTACCGGCACCTTCGGCGACTCCGCAAAAGCCACCGATCAGATAGAAAAACAGCGTAACAACAACAAAGTATGAGAGCAGACCAAACCACGGTTTAAGGCTTTTGGGTATCTCTAAAAACTGGCTTGAGTTACAAAATTGGCAGATTCGCAATTTGGAGGCGCGATTTTGCAAGCATCTGGCTAACACTGAGTTAACCAGATTCGCGCAAGGTCGCGCATACACCTGTGATCTGCAATTTTTAGCCAAGTTTCCGGTTTTTAGAGATACCCCGTTGCATTGCAAACTCAAATACAGCATTTGCCCGAAGAAAATTCCGCTGACCATGGCGGCGAGAAACGGATGAATCGCAATAGTTACACAGCCGAGTAAAAGCCATTTTGAGAGTATTCGACATAGTGCGGTATCCGGTTTGGTATAGAGCCAGATGGCGAACCCGGCGAGAATTGTCCACTGCGCCGCGAGCGAAGTATGGTAAAACATGCGAAAGAACATCGCCGGAACAAAGAGAAAAAATAGAGTGCCAAGCAAACACGGCAAGAGCCGATTGGTAAATCGCCGCAGTAATAATGCCGCAAAACCGCCTTGCAGCATAAACGAACATAGTCCGAAAATCCCGAAATATTGAAACTGCTCCGGCAAAAATCCGCGAAACAACTTGAAGATCAAAGCAAAAAGTGGAATCGAGTCGGTAAAGACGATCGACGAATCATGTGGATACGAGAGTAAATCAGTCAACGTGAGCGGAAATGTCCACGGGGAGTTGCGAAACGCCGTCCAACCCAAAAAGTGCTGAGTCGGGTCGCCGCCGTCCATGAGTATCCAGCCGATCTTTTGCGGGTCGAGAACTTTGTAGTTGAAACTCACGGCAAAAGCGATCAAACCCAACAATACGCCATAGATAAAAACGCAAAAAAACGAGTTGTGCTTTTCTTTCATCTTCAGGGTATTCCTAAAAACTGGAAACTTGGCTAAAATTCGCATCTCGCATTCGTATGCACACTGCTTGCACACATCTGGTTAACTCCATGTTGGCCGAACGCTTGCAAAATCGCGCCTCCAAATTGCGAATCTGCCAATTTTGTAACTCAAGATAGTTTTTAGAGATACCCTTCATGTAAAAAGATAAACGTTCTAACGGTAAAATACAAACTTGCAAAACAGAAAAATTCAATTATGTTATTTGCCTGAATTCAGTAGAGATAACCGATATATTAACGAAAGGTGATGTCATGTCGTGGATTTTGCAACGTTCGATGCCCGAAGCGGAGGGAATCTCCTCAGTTGCGGTTCGCCGTTTTGCCCGGGAACTTCGCAAGCTTGATTCGGTCCACAGTTTTATGATCATGCGTCACGGCAAGGTGATCGCAAAGGGGTGGAAGAAACCGTACGGACCGGACATTCCTCATATGCTTTTCTCGCTCAGCAAAAGTTTTACCTCATGCGCGGTCGGGTTCGCCGTTGCCGAGGGTAAACTTTCGCTCGACTCGCGGCTGGTGGATCTGTTCAAAGACAAATTGCCCAAAGAGGTTGACCCGAAATTTGAATCTATGCGGATTAGGCATTTGCTTTCGATGTCTTCCGGGCATGATCACTGTACCATGGACGATATGGTTGGCAAACCGGACTGGGAAAAAGCTTTTTTTGCGACGAAACTCGCCTATGAGCCGGGAACGCGTTTTTGTTACAATTCCGGCGCGACTTATATGCTCGCCGCCACCGTGGTACACGCGACCGGGGAATCGCTGAAAAAGTATTTACGCCCGCGCCTCTTGGATCCGCTCGGGATCGCTCCGCGCTATTGGGAGCTTTCACCGCAGGGAATTGAAGTCGGCGGCTGGGGTTTCAATCTAACGACCGAAGAGATCGCCTCATTTGCGCAATGTCTGCTTGACGGCGGCAAGCGTGAAGAGCAACAACTCATTCCGCCTGAATATCTTGCCTTGGCGAGTAGCGTACAGACCGATAATTCGATGAACGAGTTTCCTGATTGGAATATCGGATACGGTTTCCAATTTTGGCGTGGTCGGCACAATACGTTTCGCGGTGACGGGGCGTTTGGGCAGTGTGCGGTGGTGATGCCCGATCAGGATATGGCGATTGCGATCACCGCCGGATTGAGCAATATGCAGCAGGAATTTGATTTGATCTGGGATATTCTGCTCCCAGCCGCAGGTGACACGCCGTTGCCACCTGCCACCACCGCAGACAGCGATGCGTTTCGGCTGGAACTCAACGCTTGGGCGATGCCGATTCTTAGCTCTGCCGGTGCGTGGTTGCCGCGCCGAAGCTTTACCCTAAAAGAAAACGCTTTGGGGTTTAAAACGCTGGAATTCGCTTCATTTGACGATCGCCTGGAGCTCACTCTCGACGGGGAGACGCTCAAAGCCGGGTACGGCAAGCAAATGGAAAATACACTGAATTGGCGCGAGCCGGTGCCGCGGCTTATGGTAGCGAGTGCCAAACGGATTTCCAACCAAGAGTATGAATTGCTCGTTTGTTGTTGTGAAACCCCGTTTCAATGGCATTTTGCGCTAAAGGTGAACGACAATGGCGCGGAACTCACCCGCAAAGCGAATCTGCTTTTCCGTACACAGGAGTGGCCGACTCTTATCGGGAAATCATCGCGTTAACCCGATAACTGGTATCTCTAAAGGGTATATCTGAATTCGAAAATAGTTTTGCCCGCTTTTGTGTATCTTTAGGATACCTCTAAAAACTGGAAATTTGGCTGAAAATTGCAGCTCATATTCGTATGCTCGGTCTTGCAAGCAGCTGGTTAACTCTATATTAGTCAGCTACTTGCAAAATCGCACCTCCAAATCATAAATCTGCTAATTTTCAACACAACGTGAGTTTTTAAGCCTCTTTACCAGAATTCCCTTTTATATCGTGCATCTGATCTCTCTGCACAAAACCGTCTTTCGCTTTACCCCGTCGTTGTCCGGGTAATAGAAATCGCTGTAAAATATCAGTGCCGTATCAAAACCAGTCGCAAGCAAGCAATCGTTATAGCAGATTCCTTCCCATTCGAAAAATGTTGGCATATCTATTTTGACGTTTGCGAGATGTTGTCTTCCCTTCGGCTTCAGTAATGTGATGGGGGCTTCCCATTTTTTTCCGCTTGGATCCGTTGTTGCGCAAAGGTATGCGCCTGGTCTCCCAAAATACAAAAGAACCGCTCCGCAATCAAGACGACAAAGCTTCGGTGATACACCTATCTCTGAAAATTTAACCGGCTTCGTCCAGGTGATTCCCGCATCCTCCGAGCGCGAATAATACATCGGACCCCATTCAATTCCGATCATGCTTGCATGTGTCGATCTCAAAAACATCACCATTGAGCCGTCCGGCATAAACTCAAAACCGCCTTCGGAATACCCGCCGCTCATAAAAGGATAATCCTTGCCGTCCGGTTCATATTCAAAATGCGCCCTTAGCTTGAGGCTACCTCTAAAATAACATGTTCTTCGCCCAACTCTATTTTCATCTTCTTTTCTTCTTTCTAATTTTTAGTTATTGTCCCAAATTATAAGTGTTTTTCACAAAATTTGGGACAATAACAAAGATTCACGACAATCAAAGATATACTTTATTTTTGCTTTTCAAGTTTCAGGTCGTCGATATAAATATCCCCGGTTCCGTCATTCGGTGCGGTAAAGACCAGTTGTGGAAAGTACCCGGGTCTCGTGACGGTAAAATTAGTGCCAAATTCACGCCAATTGTAAGTGCCTTGAGATTCGGAGGAGGCGAGTTTTGATTCCTGGCGCGAACCGTCCTCGCCAATCCAGGTGGCTTTTAGCGTCATCGGACTTGAACCGCCCCGGCGCGGCTCCGGACGGAAATTTTCGGCACGCACTTTAAGCGATAGCCGATAATTGCCCGGCTCGATAGTCTTTTCCATGATTTGCCTATACTTTGCTCCTAAATTTTGCAGACGCAACGACACGTTACCGTCGGCGGCGTTGCCAAAGACAGGTTGTGCATTAGTATTCTCATTACTCCAGTAGAAACCCGGAATTTCCTCCGGCAGTACAAAAAAGAGTGCTTTGCCGGTGAGGGCGGAGTAGAAGGTCATACGGCGCTCGAAAGAGAGATCGTAATCCGGCTTCGGATGCTCTCCGAAAATAGCCGGAGCAATCTGCGACGGCTTCTGTCCGGTCGGAGTGAGGACAAGTTCGCCACTTTGCCAACTTCCGATCGCGGGAGTTTTGTCGAAGAGTGCAATGGAGTTACTCGGCAAACCGAGTGCTTCGGGAACGCATTTTGCCTGATAGAAGAGTGCGGGGGTTTTCGGCAACGGTGAGGCGACTTGTATGCGCCACGCGGTGCGGAAACTCGGCGTGTTGTCGAATACATACTCAACATCGATGTAAATCGGGTTCTCCGGGTTCTTGCTACCCGGATGCCGCTTGACGAGCTGACCCTGGAAACCGATGCGAAGCGTCTTATCCTCCCAGCGTAATTTGGGTGTCGTCTCAGGATCCATGGAAAGCATGAAATCAGTACCCTTCACAATTCTGTCGCGGCTGAAGAAGTCCTGATCTTCAAGCACGACCCGACCGCCGACGACAACGGAGCGAATTGTGCCTGAATTGCGAAGGCGTACTTTGTAAAAACGGTTTTCCACCACCCAGTCGAAACTTTCATTGCGCAGAGTGAGTCCACCGAGGTCGAGCTTTTGGTTAGATTCAATTTTGCGAGAAGGATTGCAATCGATTTTGAGCGTGTAAGTATTTCCCGGATTTCCGAACAGAGCGGCATGGGTCGAGGAATTTCCGTTCCAACCTGCCGCAAGAAGCGTTAGCGCGTCCGACGGCGGCAGCTCGAGATTCAGCTTTGCTCCATTTGCAAATCCAAAGCCGATCAGCGGAGAGGTCATGTCCAGTACGTTGCGGGAGGAAGACCACAAAATTGCACTGTTGTACGGCAAACGGGTACTGCTGCGATTACGGTTGAAGGCAATATCACCGCAATTCCAGCTAATATCTTCAAGCTTCCCCTCGGCGGTATTCACAAACCAGCGTTCCGCGCCGGGGAACGGTAGCAAAAGACCAATCCGTTCACGCTCGGGAGTAAAATTCAGCGTTAAAGCTTCTGGAGTACAGCGGTATTCAAGACGGAACACGCCGGACGCATCGGCAGTGATCACGACCGTCCCGGCGGATTCGACGGAAATCACTTTTGCCTGAAGCTCATGAGTACGTGGCAAGGCAAGGTCAGCTTTGCCGATCTTTGCATCGTTGCTTTGGAAAGAATACAGCAGTCCGTTTTTGCGATCCACGGTAAGGGTGTAATCGGAATTGCCGACGATCAGAAAATCTCCATTCTCACGAAGCTGTAAGGAGTCGCGTTTCCGTGTATCCGCCCGAAGTTTTTCCGGCGGGGCAACCGGGGGCTGTTTCTCTTTACGATAAGTAACGACCGCGCAACCGAATGGTTCGAGATCCACTTCTATTTCATCGCCGTTTTTCCGAAGCGTTTTTCCCCACAGCGATTCAAACGGAACGCCAGACGCGGCGTGACGAAATGCCGAAGTTACCGGAACGCCGCTGAAGTTGACAAGTGTAACCGATTCGGCATTGTCTAATTTTCGCAACACGGTAAATACAGCCGGATTACGGTTCTTAATCGCGGTGTAATCAGGCTTGCCGTGTCGAAGCTCAGGCAACGTTGCGCGGAGGCGGTTAAGTGCCATAAAATGTATTCCATACCCTATATCCCCCGGATACTCAGCACCGAGCGGCACGCCGTGGATGAAATATGCGGTGGCGATATACGCTTTCAGTGCCGAGACCCCGATCGGTGGTGTTGCAGTGTCGTGACAGTCAACAATACGCATAAGGAGCGTTCCTTCCGGCTCTGCGTAATACTGTCCTTCGAGCCATTCCGCCAGCCGGGCGGTGAAAACTTCGGGGGTAAAACGCAGTAGCTTGGGAACGATGTGACTGAACTGGCGATCGTGAATCAAGTCGGCCGCCGAGATCAGGGTCGGTCCGCCGCCTTCTGCTAAGACCACAACTTCGTTGGAACGGCTTCTCGCACCGGCGCGGATCGCTTCGATCATCTTTGTACCACCCTCGCGCAACGTGTTGCTTGCACGCTCGTAGGGGATTGGCGGAACTTCGCCGCCCGCCGCAGCGACTCCGTCGCGCCAATATTTTTCATTGATTTTGCGGTATATTAATTTGCGATTCCACGGATTTGCGTTACCGGGCAATGAATCCGGGGCAGGGAAATTTTTTCGCCGCCAGTTCGGCTTATAGCTGCCGATGGCGTAGTCGATGCGAAGCCCGGCACTTCCAAGCGTATTGACATAATGTTCTGCAACTTGCTTCATATAAGCCTGCCATGAAGGGGCATTGTAGTCAAAAGCCTGATTGTTGATGAAATTTCCGTCTTCATTGATAATGCAGTCAAACGGGGAGTTTCCGCGCAACATACCAGAGTCGTCGGGGGAACCACCGTGCGGCACAATATCCATCCAGAGGTTGATTCCGAGACGGCGGGCAGCGGCGTTCAGCGATTTCTGCTCTTCGGTTGTACCGAGGCGAGGGTCGTTTTTGAAGTAGTCGGCAGGAAAGTATTTTACTCCGAAAAATGACTGAGTCGGCATCTGCCAGATGGTGTTAAAGCCGAGTGCGGCGATGCGTGGAAGAAGCCGTTTCTCCGTATCGCGGAATCCACCGAGATCGCAATCGTTCTGTCTGCCTTCCCCTCCGGGATACATCTCGTAGATACGGGCGTTCCACACCGATTCCGGGCGGTCAGCGGGAGGAGTTAACCCCATATCGCGATACCAGCGGAAGATTTCGTTTTTGAACACCGGCTCGAACGCGGAGTCAAATACTTCCAAATATGCGCCGTCGATCTTTTGTGGCGTACCGGACTCAACCCAACCTTGTGAATCAAACCGGGTACGCAACAAAACAGCGTCAGCGCCGCCGAGCAAAGAGAGACGACCTTCGTCCCGCCGAAAGTCAGCTATGGCGAGCAACGTCCGTCCCGGCGCTGGGGTGAGCAACAGTGGCCAAGTACGGAAATAGCCACTCAACTCCTTGCCCGCCGGAATCTCCGCGAGTCGCCCCTTGGGCAACGGAGCTGTCGGTTCCGGCGGACCGGGCCAGCGATTTATATCGCGATTGTCGGTGGTATCGCCGAAAAAAGTCGATGGAAAGAAATACCCGCCGCTTTTCGGCAAGTAGGCAAGAAAATCCGTTGCATAAAACTTGCGCGGTTCTTTTCCGAGATTCTCCAGCATGCCGGAGCGGACAATGCCGCGTGGCGTAAATTCTATTTTCTCAGTAAATGCCCAGTTGGAGTTGGCGAGTTCCAGCGTAAGCTTCTCTTTTTTGTCCCACGTGTACTTGCGTAACGTGAGGTTGTTGTTGTCGAGAGTTTCATTATCTTCGAGCAAAATACGCAAAGTCGGCGATCCGGCGGGATTGAGTAAAATCGTTTCCCCTTTCCTCTCGTATCGCAGCAACGTTCCGTTCCGGGCATCGAAGGTCAGAGAGTTTTCTCCTTGTTTTACCGTGGTCGGTTTCGGCGGTTCTTCCGGCGTGATTTCGTCCGCCGAAGCGGCGCGGTATTCGCCGCGAACCGTCACGGTGACTCCCGCTTTCGCATAGATGCGCTGTTTTCCGGGCGAAGAATATGAAACGACAAGAAAGCCCTCTTTGGAAAGTTGAGATTTTTTTACATCCCAGCTGGTGATTCCTGATTTAAAATCGCCGTTTTTAAGATGGACGTTTTTGCCCTGAAGCTTGCGGTATGCGCCGAACTGTTCCGGATTGCCTTGACCGGCATTCCCCCACATAAGTTCCAGCGTGACAACGGAGTCTTGAGAGGCGGTGAAGCTGAATTCAAACGGTCGCCATAGGCGATCCTTTACGACCGGACCGGTAATCCAGAGATAGCGCGGTTTCTGCTTTTCGTCTTTGATCCACCACGGGTGTTCGTTGATCAGCCCTTCCGATGCGCCACCGGGGGTGAGCGTCACGGCGGAAGAGGAACTTATCAGTTGGATGCGCAGCGATGGTTCTGCCGCCGATGCCACAAAGGCGCAGAAAAACAGGAGTGCAAGAAGAGATGATTTCATTTTGATTCCTTTCCTAATGTCATGGTCATATGACCGTAAATATTGTGTCCGTCGTATGGAAACGGAATCGGCGTTGCGGCGGTTTTTCCGCCGTAACGAGTCCGAAGTGCCATTAGTACAACGGTTGCTCCTTGAGATGCTTCCGCTCCCGGCAAGTAGCCGGGAATCTCGCCCCACGGTACGGATGCTTCTACAATCCACCCGTCAGGTGCGGGCAAAACGCGAAATTTGAAACCGTCGCATGGACCGATGTAATTGTCATACGTGCCGTACAATTTTGTCACATTCCACGCTGTGTGCGTGTTGCCCGCGCAATCGACCACAAGTTCGCGGTATTCTCGCAACCGCGGATCGCCCCGCACGAAGAGTTCGAGGGCATCGCCCTCGTACGGTTTCTCCGGCACGGAACGTGGTGTCGGGTCGTAAAACCGGGCACTCCAATAGAGATGCTTTCGGTCGTAGCAAAATTTCCAGACGGTGCGAGTATCGCCGATCTTTTGCGAGTTGACAGGATATTCCCCCTCAAATGTTAGCGTGTTTGTCTGATTCTTTGCCGACCATCCGCCATCGACATATGGAATTACGTATTGCTTGGGCTTCGGCCAGTCAAGACCAAGGCGGATTTCATCACGTAATTTCAGGAGTTTTTGTCTGATTACAACAGGATCTCCGTGTCGTTTTTCCAACAAAGTTGAACGCATCAGTTGCACATATGCGGCGGAAACTCTATTACCCATAAATTCCGCCTGAGTCCCGGCGGCACGCAATTTGAGGTTCAATAGCTGCGACTCTAATTCGCGATCTTCCTGAAGCGGAGCTGCCGTTGCCGTCAAACAGAAGAAGAACAACAGCAGCAATCGACAAAACTTCATTGCAATTTTCTCTCAAAATGATTTGCATCGCGATAGTGGCGAATTCCAGATTGCTTCAGTTTGCCGCTTGTCGCATTGGCGGCATGTCCGTCAAGATAGGCTACCGTTACTCCGTCCGCTCCGTGCATGGAAGTCGGTAGATGTCTTGTCGCGGTCGGAACTGCCGAGTCTACCATTTTGTCATATGAGGTGTAGGGTTTGAGATCCCCCGCCGCACTGACTCTGTGCATTATATCGCCGATTAGGATGCGCAACGAGGGTTTTTTGTCTTGCGAGTAATTAGTCCACTTACTTATAGAGCTTGTGCCGTCATATTTGATAGGTTTAATGTCCCAGAGTTGGGTCAACCAGTTGTTCCAGGTTTTGGAATCTAAAGCAGCGCAACCCCACTCGAACACTCCGTATGTGTTGAATGCTACTACTCCTTCTTGTCCGGTGTTTGCCTCA
The DNA here is from genome assembly GCA_031261965.1 of Victivallales bacterium. GTDB lineage: Bacteria > Verrucomicrobiota > Lentisphaeria > Victivallales > Victivallaceae > Victivallis. The sequence goes on from JAISIP010000193.1 coordinate 34,353, forward strand.
ATGTTTCTGGGGATGGAGTCGGTTGTTGCACGAACCGTCGGGCAAATCACTGCACCCGCGCTTTTGAGATAGTCACCATAATATAAAAATGTAAACGGATTAAGGTGGTCAACTGTAGTACTACTGTTGATTTTGTAAGTGGTATCAAGGACACCGATAGGCATCCAGCCGCTATAATCGGTGGAATATGCTTGCATGGCGGACATAAATTGTTTTTGATTGCTGAGACAGTTGCTCGCCCTTGCCCGCTCACGCGCCTGATTTAGTGCAGGCAAGAGCATGGAAGCCAAAATCGCGATAATCGCGATTACAACCAAGAGTTCAATCAAGGTAAAGTTCCAGCGTTTGTTATACTGTTGTGCTGTCATGATCCTATTCCTTTCGTTTTGTGGTTCATTTTAGAAACGGAACAACATAGGTAAACTTATTTTTTCAGAGGTTCGCACCGAACTTTCGCAGTGCTTCGCGAATTTGTTTCCCGTCAAGTTCCGACGGGGTGCAACCGTTCTTTACAGCCATAGTCGCCGCCATTCCGGCTGCCTGACCTATGGAGCAGACCGGCGGCATAATGCGCATACTGCTGTGAAGTTCATGATCCACCGAAATCGCCCGGCAACCGATCAGGAGATTTTCTGTCTTGACCGGCACAATACAGCCGTACGGAATCTCATAAAACTGATTTTCTTTTAGGTGGCGCAAATCAGTGCCGCTTCCGCCGGGGTTGTGAATGTCCACCGGGTAATTAACCCGCGCAATCGCGTCTTCAAACTTGGCGCAGCCGGCAAAGGCATCGATGGTAAGATACGCTATACCGCGAATCCGACGCGATTCACGCACCCCGATTTGTGAGGCGACCGAGAGAATCTCCGCCTTCTCGTATCCCGGCACCGACTCGCGCAAAAAGGCGAGATATTCCCGCATTTGCCGTCTGGCGATAATCTCAGCGTCCGACAACGACTCCGCGTTGGTCGCGTCGTGTTTTATAACTCTTGTGGTGTTAAAATGAATCACATCATTTTCAAATGTTCTGAAATACAGCACATCTTCTCTCGGGCAGGAGATTTTTCCCTCCGCTTTCGCCCGGTTGTAAAGTTCCGAAAGCGTGGCGCGATCCGGCAGACGGGAGTGATCGACATGCGAGAGCTTAAAGCAGAGCGTCATGGGTTGGCAATATCCCTCGGCGTTGCCAAGTTCGGATTCACAACCCGCGGCGGCGGCGACATCTCCGTCCCCGGTCGAGTCAATTACCATCTTTGCCTTGATCGCCGAAAGCCCCGATTTGCCACTGAAAATCACCGCCGAAATTTTGCCGCCCTCTTTAATTACATCAAAAAATGTATGATGATAAAAAAGCTTCACCCCGGCATTGAGCAACAAATCTTCGGCAGCAAGCATGGCGTAATAACGCGGAATTCTCTTCTCGTCGGAAAATTTCCCCTGCGCCTTGGCCGGTGACGCGGATAGATAGCTGTGCATCTGATTGAGCCATTCAATATAAAGGGGGCGATCCAACGATTCGCCCGAGCAATGATTTGCCATAAACGGAGTTATCTCCCCGATGTTCGCCATGCCGCCGGGGCTGCCGTAATGCTCGGTCGCCGCAACAGTCATGCCTTGACGCGCCGCCGTGACCGCAGCGCAGAGTCCTCCCGGCCCGGTTCCGACAATCAGCACATCGACATTTGCAATAATCGGAATTTCGCGTTCCAAACCATATTTAATTGTGTCCATTTATCAAATCCCTTTCCATGGAGCTAATTGCAAAACTATTTTGCCCGTTTTTGAGTCCTATTGATTTTTTTGCTCCTTTGACGCGCTTTTTTTGCGTAGTGCTACTACGCTTTGAAGCTTGGCAAAGAATAAAAAATTCTCAATAGTATCGTCAAAATCATGTCAAAAAGGTAGTTTTGCAATTAGCTCTTTTATCCAAATTATACCACAAAAAATTTGATTTTCATATTGTAGATGTGCTATATTTTATAATAAAATAGCTATATATAGCATATATATCAAATATTAAATGACAAAATACGAAGAAAACATACATGATTTGCAGCAAAAGCTCATGGCTTTTGCCGCCCTGTCCGGCACGGGATGCATCTGGAAGATCACCAAATACCTCTTACCGGATCAGAAGCTGTCGCGTTGTTGTACCTATCATCTGCGCGAATTCTGCTCCGCCGTAAAAAAATGCGACAACAACGAGGGTAACGAGCGTTGCATGCATCATGACAGTATGGTTATTCACGGGCAATTGCAGCAGGAATTGACACCTTTTGTGAGCGTTTGCCATGCCGGAGCTGCCGAAATAATCATCCCGTTGCCCGTCGGGACACCGGAATACAGCGGAGCGATTATGCTTGGTCCGTTTCGACCCAAAGACGGAAAGTGCAAATATCGCGAATGTGAAGAGCAGTTTCAAAAATTGCCGAAATTGAACGACGAATTTGTTGCGCAATACATTGCAATCCTCACCGGGACGTTTGAGGAAATCATAAACCTCGCTTATTTGAACAACGAAACTTTGCTGCCGCGTCGTCCGTATGATCAGCGCGTTATTGATGTGCTTAAGTTTTTGCGGGAAAATTTTCATCAAAAATTGACCGCGACAGACGCGGCAAAGCATGTTTTTTTGAGTACTTCGCGCATGTTGCACCTTTTTAGATCGGAGTGCGGCATAAACTTTGCCGACTATCTTTTAAAACTCCGTCTGCGTCAGGCAAGGCAGTTTTTGCTCTCGACCGAATGGTCTATCTACAAGATCGCCACAATCAGCGGATTTGCGGATCAAAGCCATTTTACCGCGCTGTTCCGGCGTGAATTCGGCATTCCGCCATTGCGATACCGCAAAAAATTCAGCAATATCACAGACGGTGTTTAGAGGCGGTCCTTAGCGGTAGCCTTTGGGTTTCGGCAAGGTGATCGCGTACGCGGTGTTCGCCAACGCCATAACCGCGGCGAAAATAAACAAATAACCGACTCCGAACCGCTGCCAGAGCCACCCTCCGAAAAACGCGGCAAGCACACTGATCAGGTGGTTGACCGAAATGCCGGTGGTCATAGTCGCCGTGACCTCTTCCTGTGTATCGGAGATCTCACGCACATATATGCAAGATGCCGCCGACGCCGTCGAAATGATCGCATCGAGAATATAGGTGATCACCACCGCCCAAAGCGCGATGTTCATAGGAAAGAGCTTATCCGCAAAACCGTAAACCAGGCAGACGAAAAAGAGTATTACCGTATCGTAAATCATAATATTGCGATAGCCGAGGTGGTCGATCAGTTTTCCGATCAACGTTCCGGCGAAAATATTGATTCCGGCACAGATTCCGACCAAAAGCGCCATCGCCGCCGTATCGATGCCGTAAATTAAAATCAGCACAAACGGCGCGAAAGTTAAAAATATTTGCTTGCGTGCCCCGTAAAAAACTTCCAAAAAATAATATTTCACGCATTTGCGCTTAAAGTAGAGCCGGGGGCGTTTGACTGTTTCATTGCCGACATTTTTGGGAAAACTTGCCAAAATCATAAATCCGAGCAAAATGATAATCACAATCCAGACAAAATTATAGAGAGCAGACTTGGCTATTTGCGGGAAGTATCTCTCGGAAAAAAAGAAAACCCCCGCCACAAACAATCCGCCGACGACTTGCCCTAAAAACCCTGTTCCAGAAGTAAGTCCGAGCGATCTGCCCGCCTTGCCCGGGTGGGCGATATGCATGGCGATTGCGCTGCGTGCCGGCATAATAATATGTTCCCCGGCACTGTAAATAGCAATAAGTGCGATAAGCACCGCATGATTGACATCGACAAAGAGCAACCCGGCAATCCCGCAAATCGAAACCAACGCGCCGATTCGCAAAATTTTCCATTCGCTTGCCCGGTGCAGCAACGCGAGAATCCCGATCAGCAAAAGCCCCGGCAACTCGCGAAAAAATTCCAAGACACCTCGCTGATACTCGGTGAAGTGCTGAATATCCACCAAGTAATTATTCAACACTCCATAAAGACAGTTATGGGCGATGCCGTAAATCAATACGCCAATGAAAAAATTCCGGGTACCCCGCCCCGGTAAAAACATATCGCGATAATGTAACATGGACTTTCCTTTTGGTTCAACGATATAATCTACATTCAACCTTGCAAAATTGCACCCTGTAATAAATAGAATTTTACGAAGAAAGTCGATTGTTAAAAACCTTGACTTTCACATAAGATGTGATACTTTAACGAAAACCTGATTCAGGGTATCTCTAAAAACTGGAGACTTGGCTAAAAATTGCATCTCGCATTCGTATGCGCGACCTTGCGCACATCTGGTTAACTTCATGTTAGCCAGATGTTTGCAAAATCGCGCCTCCAAATCGCGAATCTGGTAATTGTGTAACTCAAGCCAGTTTTTAGAGATACCCTTCAGTGAAAGAAAATTCATCACAAAGGAGCTCCAAGATGAAATTACCGCGCTTTTTGATTGGTTGTTTTGCGTTGATCACCCTTGCCGTACTTGCCGGTTGCACTATTCCGCGGTTGCCGGACGGGAAATACTCCTCCACCGCCCGGGAAGATTTCATTCTCGTGAGCAATGATTTGATCTTTTTGCACATCACCACGCCGCAAGAGAATCCCGACCCGTACGCGTATTGGAACTGGGCGGGCAAATATTCTTTGTCCAAAGACGGGCATATCGTCCCGGATATGGAGACCGAGTTGCTGAAGAACTGGAATTTCTACTACAGGTTCTTTTACGAAAAAGGGGTGATCAAGGTCATCGACACGAGAGAATCCAAGTCGCTTATGAGTCTGATTTTAGAGCATCCGCTCCGCCGGAAATAGCCGGACTTTTTGCGCCTGCGATCGCACGAACCTGATCGACGGGAAGTTTTTAGAGGTAGCCTATACTTGATTCCGCCCTTGCAGCTTGTAAGGGCGTTTTTTTTTGATTTCTTTTGCTATTGTGCTTGAAAACCGCAGAAAAAGCAGTATATTTAGCAAATCACAACGTTGCTTGTCCCTATCGTCTAGAGGCCTAGGACACCGGGTTTTCATCCCGGCAACAGGGGTTCGAATCCCCTTGGGGATGCCACTGTTTTATTCAGACTACCTCCAAGCCAGTTTTTAGAGTTTCCCTTCAGACTTAAAAAACGAGCTCAAAATCTCAAATACATTGCCGACCGATTTCGGTGTTTTCTGGAATTTTTCCGCCTTGTCAATGGCAACCCTTACTCGATTTTTGTTTACAAAGTCATCGGGAACATGTTTATTGCCACCGCATAAGAATTCGCGATATTTGCCGTTTGCGTCTATGGTACTTACATGAAGTTTTAAAAAATCTTCAAATTTACGAATGCTGATAGCGTAATGACAGTTGCGATTGTTCTTTGCCCAGTTTTCTATGCTCGCTAATTGTTTATCAGTCCATTTGTCTCGGTCAATGACAATCCAGGCTTCGTCATTCTTATTTAATGGATTTTCTCTTAAATATTTTTCCATTCGAGTTAATACATGTCCTGGATCGCTTCCACCTCCTAAGTTTGGAACTATAAAAAAAGCAGTGGTTTCGCTCATGCTATTTAATAGTGTAAAATATTCCGGCTCGGTACTCGTTCCCTCGGCAGCAATGACGATAATGCGCTTAGGGCAACGTGGAGTTTTCCTTTTTGCAAAATTATAACTCATAGCCGAGACCCTTCAGAATCGGCAAGTGACCCAAAACGTGTAAGTCGTGGAATTCCCCCCAGTGCTCCTTGTAGATATAATTTACGAATAGTTTTATCGTAACGAATGTCGCACTCACCAAGAGAAAATAAGCTTGATACGCCATCGTCGTTGCGTTCAGTAATCCACA
>JAISIP010000028.1 GCA_031261965.1 Victivallales bacterium
TAATATCCAAATCCGGGGTCTTGTTTATAATCGCGGCAAATTTCTCCAAGGCGTTTAGCTCAATCCAATCATCGCCGTCCACAAATACAAGATACTTCCCCTTGCCGTGTTTGATGCCGTAATTGCGCGGCACCGATGCCGAGCCGGAACGCGGCAATGTAATTACGCTGAAACGCTTATCTCCGGCGACTGCGGAGCGGACAATTTCTTCGGTCTTATCCGACGAATCTTCGACCACGGCAAGGCATTCAAAATCGGCAAAAGTCTGATTCTTAATTGAAAGAATCATCTCTTCCACGTAATCCGCAACATTGCAACACACCGCAACTACGGTAAACAATGGGGATTTTGAACTCATCTCCCCCCCTTAAAAGCACGATTTTTAATTTTTTGCCACATTCGCCGCAGTTTATGGCGCAACTGCATGGGTTCGCACAACAGACGACACATCAGACGATTTTTGCGCCGCAATGAAAACAGAAGTTCTCCGGGCAACTCCATGCCGGATTTCACCACATAATCGACCACATCAATATAGCGGTCAAAGTGACGAAACGACATAGGTGCCCACCCCACCCACGGCTTGGGGTGACAGACAAAATGGATAAATAATTCATCGGGGTCTTTGTCCAGTCGATACTCAGCGGACACCCGTGGCGCATTCGGCAAAAAACAGAGCAAACTATTTAACACCGATTCGTCAAGCTGATGATAAAACTTTACCCGGTGGTCAACCACTCCGACATTTCCTTGCGGCAACACCTTCGCCATCTGGTCGCGCCACGCCTCCAAAAAATCCCGGTGCGAACGCGGCAAAGACATATAGCACGCCGAGCAACAACGTGTAAGCCGCGCTTCGCCGGCATTGGGTACATCAGCTTGCCATGCTGCAAGAACTTCCGCCGGAATCGTTTGCCCGTCGCCGCTAAAATTTTTATTTTGATACACCAGGACATTTTCCGCCGGACTGCGCATTCTAATATGAATTTCCTCCGAAGACTCCGGCGCAAGCCGTTTCGAGCAATTTCCGACGAAAAACCCGTCACTATCCACCCACGTGACAAATTCGGTTTCGGCAAGCAACATCGCCTCCGGCTTGCTACAGGTAAGCGAACGCCCCGGCTCCCCGGCGGAAACGGTTTTTACATCGCCAAACTGAGCAAGCAATTTCTCCTCGCGTTTGCCGTAACCCGAACCGTATACGATCACCGGCTCGTCCATGCCGTTTTTGCGCAACGATGCCACCAGCAAAAAAACGCCCCAGAAATAGTTTAAGTCACCAACTGTTACAATTGTATTATTTTTCATACCTCACCCGATAATGCGACCGCTTTTGCCATTGATAGTTTTTGTTTTCTCTCTTCCCTTTTGCGCCGGATGCAATCCATCCGCAAAAAGCTGATCACCGCAAACATAATCATCAATTGAACGAAGTTGACCGGCTGCTTGAGAACCCACTCCAGCGCCGATTGCAAATAAATCGCCGTAAGTCCGCCGACCATTCCTGCCGGGATGTAAAATTCCGCCCTTTGGACGGTTTTCTTCAGCAAAAATATCGATGTAACTAAATAATAGCCAAACCAAAGCAACAAAAATCCAAATGCGATAACACCACACTCGGCGGCGACCAAAAGGTAGATTGTTTCAACAATGCCGTCTTTGTAATCATCATGATAGCGCATTCGCTCGCGATGTTCGCTGTATTCATAGGGAGGATTGATGCGGATTCCCCAGTTGTTGACTCCAACTCCGAGCCACGGCTCATCTTCGATCATATTCAACGCGGCGATGGCAAAATCGATTCGGGTGTCGGCAGAGGATTCCGGCGCCCGTTCAAATCTGTCGAAGATCTTGGGCAAAAACAAAACCAGCAAAAACAGCACTCCAAGTGCCGCCACCCCCACAATCAAAGTCTTGCGAAAATCCGACGAGTACAACATCGACACCCCGACAGTCAACACGCAACCGATCGGGAAACAGAGAATCGCCCCCCGGGAATAAGTCAAAATCACCGAGAGTGCCGATGTTAAAAACACCCCTCCGGCAAACCAGCTCAAGTTCCCCGTCGAATTGAAAAAAATCGAAAGAAACATAATCCCCGCAAGCGTCATGTACATCCCCATGCTATTCTGATGCGGAAATACTCCGTGCGCCTGAAAAACCCAGTTGAAACTATCGTAAACCACCACCGGGAAATTCAGCAAAATTACCGTACCAATGCTGTACCATAAAATATTGAAATCCCCGGAGAAATCCAGATAATTCCATACCGCGACAAAGATGAAATACATCATTATCATCTTCCATATTTCAAAACTCGAAAACAAAAGATTATCCGCATTCATCAATGAAAATAACGCGCAAACGAAATATCCGGCGTAAAACCAGACCCCGGCATCGGGAAACCACTTCAGCTTGCCACGCCAAATCCGCAACGTGATTATGACCGCAATAGCGCATAAATACACGGTGGACATCTCCAGCCCACGCGAAGTTCCGCGATACTCCTCGTTTGAAAAGAAATTGATTGACAACGGGTCAAACCAAAGTGCAAAAAACGAGATAAGAAACACGGTAGCACGCATCATCGGGCGATTGCCGAGCATCAGCAATACAAACGGGATAATCCCGGCAATCGCTATGAGAAATACCGCATACTTCATAAGCGTCGTAACACTTCCTTTTAGGTTAGAACCGCGTCCAGAACATCGCCGGCGTGACAAAGAGATTGAACAACTGCCCGGTCGGCATAAGTTTGCGGATAAAGATATTGTACTCGTCGATGGCATCCTTCGGCACAAAGACAATATCTCCCGGCAACGTCATGACGTTCGGCTTATGCCCCAAGAGCATCCCCTCGATATCGACCCGATAGAAGACCGGGTTGGCAATCCCGCCGCGGATAATAATCGCATACTTCCAATAGGATTCTTTAAGTCCGCCCGCTGCTGAAAACAGCTCCAACAATCCGAGCGACTTGTTCCATATCCGCTGGTGCGGCTTGATCACTTCGCCCAGGAGTGTAACCATCGACTCGGAGCGAACCGCCACATAGACGTAATCGCCCTTTTGCAGCCGAATATTATTCCAACGGTCGCCGCTTTCGATCGCCGCCGAGAAATCCACATCAAGAATATCATTGTTACGCACAAAAACCGAGTTTTGAAAGTCCGCCGCGTCAAGCACCTGACCGTCAAAAAGACGCGTTGAAGAGCCGCCCGCCATCGCGAACAAATCCGACAAGCGCATGTCGCTGCTGATTTCGTACATTCCCGGTCGCCCGACCGCCCCGGCGATAGTCACCTTTTGCGAGCGAATCACCGACGGAGCAATCCCGACCACCGGGCTGCGAATATAAGCCTCCAACGCCTGTTCCACCCGTTTCACCGCTTCGGGCAAGGTACAACCCGCCACGTGAATCTGCCCGACAAAGGTCATGCCGATATAACCGTCCGGCGTTACCGGGGTAGTGACGTCAAGATCGCTGTGATCGTAAACCTTTACCGTGAGAATATCACCTGCTCCGATGGTATAGGGCGGTGCGGGTTGTCCCGCGAGTTGCTTGAGCCGCTGAAGTCGCGCTTCGCGTTCTTCACGGGTAAGAGCGTTCTTTTCGACTACCGCCATATTGGTTTCAATCAGCTCGGGATAATTCAAAAAATCGCTGGTTTTCATGCACGATGTGAGCAACAAACCGACCCCGGCAAAGATCATCAAAATAAGTTTTCGCATTTTTACCTCACCCCAGCATTTGGAGTCCATTTTTTTACACCGGTCAAAACCACCGCGACCGCATGTTCACACCGGCGTTGAAGCACACTTGCCAACCGCAACATGCGCCGCGGAGTTCCGCCTGCTTCGACAAACAGCAGCGAACAATCGCAAAACTCCATCATCTGCCGGAAGAACAGATCGTTTTGCACCAGCGGTTGTTCCCGTACGATAATCAAAAGGTCGTATTTCTTTAACAACTCTTTGGTGTCGCAACCTAAAAGCTCAAGTTCCGCCGGTGACAACGCCTGCGTATTGTCCACCGGAAAGCATCCTTGCGAACCGGACATTTGCACCGCCACTAAAGCATCGTCGCCATCGCCGGAATTTTCGATCGGCTCAAAACCCAACGCCGAGACAATGCTGATTCTCAAACATCGAACTCCATTCATCGCCGCATTCCACTCAATCGCGTCGCGAATTTCTTTGTGCGGGACACCGCCGTCCAAAGTCCCTTCAAACATGATATTTTTGCCTTCAAGCACCTCTTTAAGCTTGTAATAAATCTCGTGCAGCACAATCTCCTGCTCGCCGGGAGTGGAAAATCGTTCCGGCGAATCGGGGTAAGTTCCCAAGGTGGTCAAGCCGTGAACCGCTTCAAGCTCCTCAAGCCGCTCGACCTTGCCGAAAAATATTTGAAACAGCACTAACAGCACACACGCACCGCCGGTTACAATAAACGCCGCCGCCAAAATCAAAGCAATTGTCTTTTTGTTGAACAAACCGCGCTGTGCGGCGGACTCGGCGCGTTCCACTTGCGTTATATCGTTCTTGGTCGATCCGAGTAAAAGTTGAAGGTCGGAAATATTCTCCTCAACCGTATGCAAAATCGAAATCGTCGCTCCGCGACGAATACCAATCTCGGTGTATTTGGGCAAAAGGTCGGTCAATTTGGTTATAATATCGCGATTTTTGGCGATTTCCTCGGCCAATGCCTTGTTCTTCTCGGTATAAAGATCAAGTTTTTCGAGCGACGCGGTCAATGCCGCACGCAATCCTTCGGCTTGTCTAATGCTCTCAGGGTCGTAACTGTCGATCTTGTTGTCCTTTAAAAACGCTTCATAATTTTTCTGCTGATACGCCAACTCCTCACGAGCCGCAACCAGCCGGGGATTTTTGTCGGTGTATTGCAACCGAAGACGTTCAACCTCCTTTTTTTGCTGCTCCAACCGGGTAAGGAAATCGTTTAACTGCCCGGAAAGCCGTAACGCATTGGGATCCATTCCCTTGAGTTGAGATTCCAACTTCTCGTAACGCAACTTCTCGTTGGCGTATTCAATACGGTTCGACGACAAAAGTGACTGGGCACTGCCGACAATCTCACGCAACCGGTCAAGCTCCTGTACCGGCGAGAGCGATCCGCCGCCGGGAACCATGCGATGCTGCTCGCGCTCGTCATTTGCCACGGCACTCTCCAGCATTCTTTTCCGCTCTTGTTGCCCGAGCAAACGGGTGTTCAATTCGCTTGTCCGAAAATTAGTATATTCCTCTATGCAAAGTTCCGCCACTGTGTTTGCCAACTGAACCGCCTGCTCCGCGTTTCTCGCCCGCGCCGTGACGATAATCAGATTGGGACGCGTCTTTTCCGTCGAAATCGTAACCCGGTCTCCGATCGGCTCGGTTAAATGCAATCGCTCGGTGACTTGTTGAAACAGCGTCCGGCGGGCAAACAGTTCTTTCGCCTGTCGAATGTCCATCGCCGAACAATTTTTCGTCTCTTTGGGGTAGTAAAAGAGGCGGGTTGCCGCCTGATAGCGGTCGGCGGATTTCGACTCCATTATGCGCATTAAAGTCAACATGCAAATAAAGGTAACTGCCGTAATTATAACGATCAGTTTCCAGTGCTTCAACAATACCGCAATACATAACTTCCGATACAGTTCAAACTGCCGAAGTCGCTCCTGTTCCGCATCTAATTGAATGTTTGTCGAATTATCCATATTATAACTCCATAATTAGAGAAAAGATTTCCAATTCTGTCGCACTTTATTTAATCTCGCGAGATTTTTATCTTCAAAAATATCATTCACACCACCGATCGATATTAAGGTGTAAAGTTCCGAAAGCACCCTCAACTCCGGGGCTTCAAACAGCTCACGCACAGTTCCAAGTTGCCGCGTCCGAAACAACCAGCGCACAGCATTGCGCAAACTTGATCCGCCACTAAGAGTTTTATTCTCTTTTAGTTTGGAAAGCATATCATCAACGCTTTCCGATTTCGGCACGTTCGCAAAGCGCTGCACACATTCGCACCAAAATTCCCGCGCTTGATTCCACGCCAAATGCAAATCCGTCTCGAAATGCGTATTCGGACGAAACTTAAAATCCAACGCCGCTGCATATTGCCCGGTTAGCTCGTCGGTGCCATCCGCTTTTTCAAACATTTGTTTGAGTTCTTCGAGACGGTCAAGAGCCCGCCAACAATAACGCCGTTGACCAAGCAACACCGCATCGCCACCGCCAAGCACCGCTTTATTCAAATTGCGCACGATAAAATTCTTCTCTTCTTCGGTTGCCGTTCGTGTCAATTTTTCCGCCGCAAGCAACAATCCCATACCGCGATTCATCAACAATCTGACCCCTTCAAAAGGAGCAATATCTCCGGCTTCTATCGCCTTTACCGACGAAAGCACATCGCCTTCGCCGTAAATTTGCACATGCCCGTGTTTAAGCTCCTGAAACATCAGCATTTGAGCTACTGTTTCCGGCAATTTCCGATTTTTGGTCGGGGCGAAATCCACATCCACTCCGAGCTTTTCCGACCAACGTTGCGCTATTGGGACAAGTGCCCGATCCAACATTTTCCACCGTTTTCGCGATACCCCGTCGGTAAATACAAAAAAATCAAGATCATTATACAAATGCGCCACCGAGTCAGCCCCAATCCAGACCCCGCCCTCGCCGCGGCCATAGCCGCCGCCAAGGCAGACCCCGGTCAAATCCTCGGAGTGCAAAGCCGCAATTTCAGCGGATAATTCGGCAAGTTCCGACTCAAGCAAACGCTCAATTTGCGAATCATGAACCGCCGTAAAAAATTCATGTGTTCTGAACCATGTCATCAGTCATAAATATCCTGTTTATAAAGGCTTTACCCAGCGTTTTGACAATCAAAAGCGGAGTGCGGTGATGTTGAAAATAACGATCGTCAAGCTTCTGCTGCAACTTATCACGTCTCACTGAAATCGCATCGGAATAACGGAAAACTCCCCGCTCGTTGCGCCTTCCGGTGTTAATCAAACTTGCCCGTCTAAATGCTGCCGCCCAAAGAACCGGGTAGCGATCCATCGAAAGCTTTAAAAACCAGCGGCGACTATGTAAAATCCTAATCGGCAACCACATAAACAAGTATGGAACAAAACAGAACACCGCCAGAATCAGTGCCAAAGTTGATTCAAACATCTCCATCCAATCAATGCGGCCAATCCCGGAATTCATATCGGAAGTTATGCCGGATTCCTCTAAATCGATAGACACCTCGTTAACCGGGTCAATGATCCGCCCGGAGCAGACAATCTTATTTACAAACTCCATTCTTTTGCCGATATAAGTGTGGTCAAAGACCACGCAACGGCGCAAGATATTACCGCGATCGATGATCACGTCGTTGCCGACAATCACGCCGTCCTCAAGCCGACACTCGCGTTCCAAACATATATTGTCGCCCAATACCACCGGGGGCGAAATCTCGCAACCTTGCATAATCGTCACGTTCATTCCGGCATGTACGCCATTTTCAGCCCGATAACCCGGCAACACATAACTTCGCGGAGTACGCAATAATTGAAAATTCAGCTCAAAATATTCCCGGAGCGAACGCATCCGGCGTTGCGGAACCCGACAATGGCATAACTCTCCGTCTTTTCGCCGCAAGTAGACGCCGTCTTTGGGCTTTTCCGTCTGATTCACCGGGATGGCTTCTGCCAAAAGTGCTTCCATGGAAGTGAATTCCGGCAAAATCGGGCCGAGTACCACTAAAACCTCATCACTCCCGGCAAACGCGCTGTATTCCGCCAACAACCGGGATGGAATCCTGCGAATTCCCGAACCCAAATATTTCAATTTGAGCGACCAGCGTTCGCCGGAGCCAAGCAACTCCTGCAAAAACACCGAGTAATTGTAGTCCAACAACAAAATCTCATCGACACCGAGGACGGAAACCGAATCAATCTGATGTTCGGCAAACGTCTTGCCTGCCACCGGCAACGAGCATATGCTGCGGTCAGGAAAAAATTCTTCACACCATTTGGTCTGGTGATTGTAAGGGTTGATGATCGCTCTCACTTCAATATGCCCCTTTTCCAGTCAAAATCGCCGGAATCGTCCTGATCAAAAGCCAGCAATCGCGCCAAAAACCGTGCGAAGCGATATACTCTTTGTCCAACTGAACCTGCTTGGAAAACGGAATGTCACTGCGTCCGCAAACCTGCCAGATGCAAGTAAGACCGGGAACGACATTCAACCGTTTCCGATCCTCGAGAGTATATTGCCTGACCTCGTCGGGCAACGGCGGTCGCGGACCGACCAAACTCATATCCCCCAACAACACGTTAAACAGTTGCGGCAACTCGTCGATGCTGAATTTACGCAAATATCGCCCCAGTCGGGTAATTCGCGGGTCTCTTTTCATCTTAAAGATAACTCCGTCCGCCGACTGATTTTCGGCGAGCAATTCGCTTTTTATCCGATCGGCATCCACCCGCATGGTGCGGAATTTGTAGAATCGGAAATGCCGACCGAATCGACCGACCCGAATCTGCCGATAAATCACCGGACCGGGCGAATCGAGTTTGATCCAGATGGCAAGCAGCAAAAACAGCGGCGAAAGCACAAATAACGCCGCCCCCGAAATCAGTATGTCAAACAGTCGCTTAATAAAATACGACATGCCCACCGTAAGGTGCCAAACATACATGTGAAAGCTAATCCGATTGCGTTTTTGCGCCCGTCGCGCCAATTCCCCAGAAATACGGGTAAGCTCTTTATCCAGACTTGTCCGAGTCAACATCGAAATACTTTACTCCAGATTCGCCGCCTGCTTGATCAGTCCGTCGATATTCACACGACAAATTTCCACATCGTTGGCTTTACCGCCGTTTTCGATATTAAGCGATAACTCTTTTGTCTCCAAATCTCCGATATTGAGTGCACACCCCTTGAGGGCATGACCAAGTCGGCGCAACTGTTCGCAATCACCCGACGGAAGCACCTCTTTAAGCTTGTCGAGCGTGTCGTAAAAGGTGCGTTTATACTCCGCAATGAGTTCATCCTGAAGCTCAACATCATCGATGCCAAGGGTTTCAGTCAAGTGTTTCCGAAAAATCTCGTTCATCATTTGTTACCTCCCGTAGCTTTTATAGTGAAAATAGTTTCATTTAATCCACAATGGTGCCGCCGACTGATTTGCGGCGCAATCTTCATAATCATCGGGATCCCACGCCCGCTCTGATTCTTTTTTTGGTTGAGTTCAGTCAGCAATCGATCAAGCTCCTCGTCGGTGCGGGTGGCTGCGCTGTCCCACAATCTCCCGCGATCCAACACCGAAACCACGACCTTTTCATGATCTCCGTAAATAGATAACGCTATTACGTCGGTCGCTTTTTTATAATCGTCCAACCCGTGTTTGACGATGTTCACCAAAAATTCACTCAACAATATCTCGACCTTGGCGGCAAGTTCCTTGGACTGTAGCGTGTTTTCCACAAATTCCGCCGCCTCAAGCGTCGCCCGGTCACTCGAAACCATATCCGGCAAAATCTGCCGCCGGAAAACCGATTTTTTCCCGGAGACAACTTTTTTTATGACAAATAGAAAATAGTCGTCTCTGGGCGTGGCATAACCAATCTGCTCAAGCGCCCCGGAAAGACGGTACGGGATAGCCACGACATTGTCGTCTTTTGCCGCCGCCGAAGCAAGCTCCGCAAACGTCTTGGGGTCAATGCCCGATTCATCGTCCGCATGAGTCCCAAGATCCCACAAACCGTCGGAGTGCGAAAAAAACACCGCATCATCATCAAATTTCATCATTACATTGTTTTCTTCAAGATACTCGGTGTTGCGCAACATCCCTACCGGCAAACTGCCGCACTGATTGGGGTTTGTCTCGATCGTTTGACCGCTTTCGGCGTTGAAACACAACAAGTCGGGATGCCCGGCATTGTGAAACATAAGCGTGTTTTCTTCAAAATCCCAAAGTGCCACAAGGCAAGTCATATAGCTGCACATATTCAATTTGTCGCAAAAGAATTCGTTCAATTGCGACAAAATCCGATCCGGCTGCAACGAACCGGGCGAATTGACCGTACTAAGCTGCTTGAGAATCGACTGCACTGCCGTCATTGCCAAAGCGGAGTGAATACCATGCCCGGAAATATCGCCGAACACACATAAACACCGATTGCCCGACAACGGAATCCACTCAAACAAATCCCCGCTTATCTTAAACAACGGTCGGTAGATAAAGCTAAATTCGTAACTCTCGGTATATTGCAGCCACGATGGCAACATCGCTATTTGCACCTGGGTGGCAAGCTCAAGATCACTCTCGATCTTCTGTTCAAGCTGGGAAATCTCATTTTGCGCCTGATACGCCTGCACCACCTGATCAAGTTTGTCAAGCAAACTTGCACGCGTGAAGTTCTTATTCAGGTAATACGAGTAGTTGTCTTTCATAATTCGGGTGATGAGCGAATTGTCAATATCGTCCATCAACGACGTCAAAAAGATGATCGGAACACGTTTGTTATAACTGCGGATCATCTCTCTAAACTTGAACCCGTCCACCGAATCCATCATAATATCCGAAAGAATCGCATCGTACCGCTTCGCCTTGAACGCTTCAAGCGCCTCCTCGGCGTGATCGGAGGTCGTCACCTGATAATCGCCCTCTTTTAAACACGCCGCCACCGTAAGCAAGATAAATTTCTCATCATCCAGCACTAAGACATTATATTTATGCTCACTCATAGATTACCCGCTATTTTAGTATTAACCGCTTGGGATTGTGTGTTTTTTGAAAAATCAATTTTCTCCACATACAACCAGCGAAATGTTTCTATTTTTTGAAAGAAAAAGACCTGATCAACCCCTTTTCCCTTTCGGAAAATTTGTCCGTTACGGCGATTCCACATCGTCTTTAAAAGCTCTTTGTCTTTGATCTTTTTAAATTTAACCCCTTGCGGAGTAATTTCCGGCTTGTTGACAATCCCTCCGCCCATGATAATCCTGCCTTCTTCGTCCATTAAATACTGGGTGCGTGTCCCCTTGCTGACACTCATGCCGCGCCTCATAAGCTCAAACAGACGCTCCAAAGGCACATCGGCTCCGGCAACTCCGAAAATTTTGCCGTCGCCGCCCCGAATAACCTGAGAGACAGTAACTACCAACTCCTGTTTCCCTCCCTCGGGAGAAAATTTATCATCGATGTACGGTTCGCTCCAAACCGGCTGACCGTTGGGTGAATCCAGCGCAAGTCGATACCATGAATATTTACGCGGATCATAATCCTTGCGCAAATCCGCCGAATACGGGTAGCCGACGATCAAACCATTTACAAATCCGGCATAGACAAACGACAACGGCGGCTTTACAAGTTCCCTGATCATCTCTTTTTGCTCTTGCTCGCC
Source organism: Victivallales bacterium (assembly GCA_031261965.1). Taxonomy (GTDB): domain Bacteria; phylum Verrucomicrobiota; class Lentisphaeria; order Victivallales; family Victivallaceae; genus Victivallis. Next base: position 11,394 of record JAISIP010000028.1, read on the forward strand.
GGTCGGAATCGGCGCGACATTGGCAAGACTCTGGGATACCACCTGAAAGAGTCCCCGGTTCAACGGTCTTAATTTTCTCAGCCAATCGTCAATTTCCGAAACTTCTCCGCCCTGCGCTTCATAATAAGCAAACGTGTCAAGTCCGATTTTTCGACCGTATGTCGGGGAATCGGCATAGTCGCCGGGAATAGTGTCAAGATTGCTGTATAATTTTTCGCCTGTAGTACTGCCGACCGGTACGGTACTTTCAAGCAGCAATGCGGTTTCCCACGCAATTGTAGTAAGCAGACTCTCCAACGCATGTACCCGATAATCAAACCTGGTCGCCGTGTGAACCCCCTGCGAATATGTCTCGGCAAGTATGGCTTCTTCGTTGCGTGCGGCATCACGCCTGTGCATTTCACTGTAAAAATAGTAGGTCGAAGCACATGTCATTGCCAGCAAAAGGAAAATCCAGCAAAACATCAAAAAGCGGCTTTTCCGCCGAAGCGAGCGTGCAATTTTACCAAAAACCGTATCGGGATGCGCGGAAATTTCGTCAAAACGCAAATAACTGCGAATATCAGCCATCAACGCTTTTACGTTTTGATAACGCTCCGCCGGACGCGGCGCAAGCGCTTTTCGTACAATCAACACCAAATCCCGATCCACGCGATAGTGAAAGCGATGCGAATACGAGCCAACCCGACAGTTACGGGCAAGCTCCATCGCCTCGGGAAACATCTTCGCATTATATGCCGGCTTAAGATAAGTCAGCTCAAAGAGGATCAATCCGAGCGAATAAATGTCCGAACGCGAATCGTAAGGCTGGTGGTTGACGATCTCAGGTGCCGCATATTGAATCGTACCCGAAAATTTTTCCCGTCCGTGAGGAGCTTTCCAGGTCTGATGTTCAGCAATCCCCCAATCCATAACATAAGTTTCGTTAAAAGAGCCGAGCATGATATTTTCCGGCTTCAAATCGCGATGAATCACCTTTTTGTGATGAGCATAGGCGATTGCTTCGCAAACCCGCAAAAAAATGTCAAGCCGCTGCGGCAACATGCGGTGTTCATTTCGGGCAATTTGAAACCGCATCATTTTGCGGTAACACTTAAGCGTCTTGTCCAAATAATTTTTCAGGGTGTTCCCCCTGATAAGTTTCATCGCCAGATACAGATTGTTCTCCGCATCTCCGTAAATCCCATGCACCGGAACAATCGCCGGGTGATCAAGTTGACCGGTGATCCTCGCCTCGGCGATAAACGCATTGCGGCATTTGTTGCGGTCGCGAAGACTTTTGTGCAGAGTCTTTATCGCCACCTCGCGGACAAGCTTGCGGTCAATCGCGTTGTTGACACTCCCCTGCCCGCCATCCGCAATCAGATTTTTTAGCTCGAAATTTTCATGGAAGTCAACAAAATTATCATCGTACACGCCCTTGCTGACTTCAAAATCGTCAGCAAGCTCAAGTTCGGTATCACTCAACAACTCGCCGACATTGACCGTCTTGCCACCGAATATACCACAAATAAAACTTGCGCAAGAGGGTGTCTTTCGCAGCTTTTCAGTGACGACAGCGGTGATCCGGCGATTATCCGTTTGTGGCAGATCATCGGGAAATTCGATCGAAACTGTCCGATCAATTTCGTCTGTGTTGTCGATTTTCGTATCCATAATTGTCACGCTTCCATACTCGGCATGAGCTTCTTCTCTTCCAAACGCTTCAAACACTCTTTGAGTGCTTCAAGTGTAAGCGGTTTAAGTAATACTTCGCTGAAATGACTCCGCAACGCAGGATCCATCTGCTGGTCCGCCGTTACTACTACTATCGGAATTTTCGCCGTGGAAGGATCACGCGACAAAAATTCCGCAAGCTCATCCCCGCCCATGTCCGGCATCCAAAGGTCGGTAAACACCACTGCCGGAATCGTTTTGCCGATTTCGCGAATCGCTTCGTGCGCCGTGGAGCAACAACTGTGGGGGATTCCCAACCGCGTAAACATCGCACTCATCACTTTTACATTCATCGCGACGTCATCGACGATTATAACTTGATTTTTCTTTTTCGTTTCATCGGCAATCGGCATTGCCGTATTTTTCACCGTTCGTGAATCCGCCATGCAAACGATATTCTCAAAAGTCATAATCGCAGTACAACCGCCCTCGCCTGCATAAGAATTAAGTGTTCCGCCCATACGAGTGCAAAGCTGTCGCGACAAAACCAGTTCCAGATTGTTCTCATCGAAGACATCGCAATCGGAATCAGTCACATTGTCCGTCACTTTCACTTCGCTTCCGGCCGCGGCAATCCGAATGGTCAAATTCCCGACGGAGTCCCCGGTTTTATATTTGTCGAATTTTACGGTAATAACCACGCTGCCCTCGCGAATCGACTTTATCGCACTCCCAATCAGATTGATCAATATCTGCCGAAAACGCTGCTGATCAAGCATCACCCACGGCGATTGCTCCGGCATAATCAACTTAAGTCTAAGTCCACGACCAAGAGCGGTTTGACGAAAAATCATCACCATTTCAGAAAACAACTCTTTCAGATTGGTCGGATTAGATTGAATTTCAAGCTTATCGGTCTCCATTTCCGCCAGGTCAAGCACATTGTTAGCCAAACTCAACATCGTGCGCCCCGCCAGATTGATCGCCTGAAGATCCTGCTGTTTCTCTTCCTCCGAGATCCCGTCAAGTTGCAAAAGCTCCGAAAACCCGATTACCGCATCCAAAGGCGAACGCAATTCACTGCTTATAGCCGTGATAAAACGACTTTTTGCATGATTTGCCGCTTGTGCCGTCTCCATAGCTTCGCGCAACTGTTCCTTTTGCCGCACCAACTCGGTAACGTCTTGAATAATGCCGTAAAATTCACCCTCATGCTCCTTCCCGTCAGAGGTAGCTGGCTTCACCACGCGCATTTCGTAATGCCGCTTTGAATTTGTCGCCCCGGCACTGTAATAGCAACGCATTGACTCGGTTTCACCCGAAAGAATTTTTTTGAGAGCTTTACGGAAAAAGGGCAAATCTTCGGGGACAATCCACTCTTCGGGGGGAATCGGTTCACCGTCTTTACACGCCCAATGCTTGTCAAAATCCCCGAGCGGAGTCATCTTGCCGAAATGGTCGCAACTGAAATAAACAATATTTGCCACTTCGGTCGCATTGCGTAAAATCGTGTTCTGCGCGTCAAGCATGGCACGTTTCTGATCTTCATCGGTCACGTCGTGAAAAAACAACACCGCACCGGTGATCTCGCCGTCACTTTCTTTCACCGGCGAAGCACTGACCGCAACCCGATAGCGCATTTCTTCGGCGGAGAGCAACTCCGGATGATCTTTGATGCGTAATTCCTCGCCCCGGCGCAAAACTCCGGTGATTAAAGCACCCACATCGGGGCTTTCCCCGGTATTGGCAAATTGAAACACTTCTTCAAGTTTCAGTCCAGCTACCGCTTGCTCTTTTCTGCCGGTCAACTTTTCCGCCATCGGATTCATCTGAGTTATATTGCCCTCGCCGTCAGTCACGATAACCGCATCGCCGATTGAATTTAAAATCAACCGGGAACGATCCGCCAAACGCGTCATGGACGCAAACGCCTCATGCAAGGTCGTCACATCGGCGGATATCCACATGACCGTGTCCCGCCCAAACATGCGATGCGGCAAACGCAATAACTCCAGTTGGCGATGCGTACCGAACACCCCGTATTCGAGCGTCTTGGCTTCTCCGGTTTTAAACAGTTCGGCAATCGGAGACTCTATTTCGCGCAAAAGTTCAAGCGGCAAATCGGAAAAACGCTTGGGACGCTGCTCCGAATCCATCGCGTTGCCTGCCTGATAAAACAGAATCCGACCTTTTAAATCAACCACGCCGACATGTATTGGCAAAGCGGCAAAAAGTCCGTTCAACCGTTTTCTGCCTCTACGTCGCTGTGCCGAAACAATAACTCCAATCGTCAAAACGATCAACAACGTCAACGCCACAGCGGAGGCTTCCACCCGAAAAGTGTACCACGGTGAAATCTTGCGATCGATAATTGTAGCGGATTTCGGCACCAATGCCAGAGGAATCCCCCAATGATTCAAAGATTTCCAGTTCAAGATCATACGCGATGGACACGCCTGAATCGGAATCTCTTCGGGGTCTTCACCGTTCAGAATCCGACGGACGATTTTCGCCGTTTCAACACCGCAAACGGAGGACTCCACCACGACCCCGCCCAAGGCATCACTCATAAACGCAGTGTCGCGCAATAAGAATATCGGGCAGTTCGCCGACTGCATAATGCGTCGTTCCATTACCATAGGCGGTATCGTCGGCTCGGGTTTCGCGCTTCGCCAATTATCAAGTACAACGAACGATTTCTCCGGAAGTTGCCGGAGTTCGTCGAGCATCTCCTCCGTGCCGTAAAATGCGCCGTGCAAAAAGACAATTTCTACACCGTGTTTATTCTCCTGTGCGGCATGAAATTCCCGAAACAACGCCTCCCCGTCGCTTGAGCCGTCCGTTATTACCGCAATTTTCTGGGTCTGCGGCAACAGCAACAATCCGAGGCGCAAGGTCTCTTCGAGATTCTGGCTGCGGGTTAATCCGGTGATTTTAGGCATTTTTACCTTGTTTTCACGATCGAACCCGGTGTAGGCGCAAAACACCACCGGGGTCGCGCCCAGATAGGCATTTTCCGAAAAAAGCAAATCCGTGGCGGGATTGCCCACCGAGACAATCAGATCAAATCGCTTTTGTTTTAACGCTTCACGCAAAAACTCGGCATCCCTGGGCTGAACCGTAAGCTTGGGGTTGTGCATAACACCAAGCTCATAAACTTCTACTTCCGGTATATCGTACCCGGGTGTACGAATGTTTGCCAAAAAAGAGTTGAGTACATCCGACATCCAACGATACGCGCTATCCCCGGAGCTTAGATACAAAATACGCTCCGCCCCGGATGCGGTTCCCAAAGACAAAATCATACCGATAAAAAAGAATATCTTTCTCACTTACCGCCTCTTTTCTTTTTTTTACCGCTTGTCAACGATTCTTCGATTATCTTTGACAGCGTCTCCGGCGTAATCGGTTTAGTCAACGCCCCGCAAAAATCTTTCGGCAACGTCGTCGCCAATTGAGTGTCCGCCGTCACTGCAATAACCGACACTTCAGCCAAACTCTCATCGTTTGAAATCTGTTTCGCCAACTCGGTGCCATTCATTTTCGGCATCCACAAGTCGGTCAAAACAGCGTCAAATTTTTCGCCACCGCGAAGAATGCTCAACGCCTCTTCACCGGAATTGGCACAAACGCACTCCATGCCAAGTTTTTTACACATGGCTTGCAGCACTTTTAGATTCATAATCACATCGTCAACCAACAGCAATTTCATTTTGGGCAAAGTTACCCCGGTTTTTTTCGCTTTTTTACCCTGTTCTCCGGGTGTCCCGAGCTCATAAGGAATACCCGGCAATTCAATGGTAAAAACGCTACCCTTGCCAGGCTCGCTTTTTACCTTAATATCCCCGCCCATTATGACCGCAAAACGGTGTGCTATGGTCAACCCCAGACCGGTTCCGTTAAAAATCCGGCTGTCACGCGCCGAATCTTGCTGCACGAACGGCAGAAAAATTCGCGATTGTATTTCAGGCGCAATGCCAATACCCGTATCTTTGATCATAATGGCAAGATCACCGCGATTTTTTTCTTTGCGCTGAAAATCAACAGTCAAGGTAACTCCACCGTTTTCCGTAAATTTCACCGCGTTGCCAACCACATTGAGCAAAATCTGTCGCAACCGAAGCTCGTCCAGCATCAAAATCGGCAAATCATCGGGAATTTCAAGATGACAAAACAGCTTTTTTTCCTGAATTTTGTACTGAAAAATCGCAACAATCTCTTTGAGTATTTTATCAATACCGATCGGAGTCGGAACGATCTCCATTTGTTCGGCTTCGATTTTCGATAAATCCAACACATCGTTAAGCAATTTCAACAGCGAATTGCCGGCTAAATTGATCGACGCGACATATTCGCTTCGCTCGTCAAGTGGCAAACTTTCCGTCTTTAACAGTTCCGAAAAGCCGATAACCGCATTCAAAGGCGTACGCATCTCGTGACTCATCGTGGCTAAAAACACGCTCTTTGCCGAATCGGCGTCCTGAGCCGCTTTGACCGCAATTTCCAGTTTTCTTTTGCTCTCGATGATTTCACTTAAATCAACCAATATTTCTATCACATTCACAATTCGATCGTTAAGATCGAAAATCGGCATGGCACTGACTTGATACATCCGTTTGCCGATTTCAATGTCATGCACATAAGGTTTGCCATCCTTCAGTACATGATGAACCGGACAAAATTCCGGGGGACCGTCAAATCCGCATAAACTTTCAAAACACGGGTGCTTGATCATCTCCTCTTCGGTTTTCCCGGCTAACGTAGAGGCGGCAGGGTTGCTGTGAATGAGCTTGCCATCGCGGTCAAACAAACAAACCGGAATCGGCATCGAGGACAAAATCAAACGATTCTGATGATCCAGCGCTTCAAGCGACTCACGCTGAATCTGCCGCTCCCGCGAGAGCGAGATCAAACGTGCCGCCGAACGAATAATATTTAGCTCCAAATCCGAAATTTCCCGTATACAATGAATAAACCCGACGCCGAGGATACCGTAAAGTTCTTTATTTACCCAAATCGGAGCGCATACCAATGTGCGACAACCCGATTCACTAAACGCCTGAGCATATTCGGAGTTGCGAACATCGGGAATAGTAAGAAGCTCTTCGCCGTTAAATCGACTGTCCCATTGCGAAAAGAATTCATAAAATTGCGGATTTTTGACACTCTTAAGCGACAAAACTCCGTCGCTCAGCCACTCGCGACTAAAAGTACAATTGTGTTCTTTGCCGGAGAATACGCCGAAATAAGCCCGATCACTGTTCAGACGCGTCGCGATAATCTGCAAAACCTCATCGATGTTCCGGTCGAAATTTTTGTCAAGAATAATCTGCGAAAGCACCATATTGATGATTCGCTCGTTTTCCACATAACCATTTAGTTGCTTGATGAATTCACGCCGTTCCCGTGACTTGGCGACTTGAACGGTCACATCCAGCAAAACCCCGTAATAAAGCTCGTTGTCTTTATTGTCCCGCGTCCCCTGAAGACGATAATCGCGCATATCACCGGTCGCGGTCGAACGGCACATCATATCTATCTCTTTGCGGTCGCCCGAGTTGAGTTCACGGAATTGACGTTCAAATTCTTCGCGGTCATCGACGAACAACCAATCCGTAAGGCTGTTTGCCCCGTTTTTATCCATTCCGATTTCACTATTGCCGCCGATAATATTTACCTGAGCGTTTGCCCCGCCGGCGATATAAGTGATTTTAGCTATCGCCGCAGCGTTGCTGAGCAACAGATTTTGCATCGAAAGTCGTTGTTCCTGCTTCTTCAATTCCGTAATATCCTGCGCTATTTCAAGCACATAAATCAGTTCGCCCTGGTGATTAAACACCGGCTGGGTGCTGACAATGTATTCGTGACCGTACCCGGAATAATCAACCTGAACTCGTTTTTTCTCCTTAAGCGTCGTACGCATCGGACACCACTCGGGTACGTCATCGCAATTGCACAACACTTTGTAACACTTCTTTCCGATCACATCTTGCTCAGACAACCCGGTGGATGCCGTCACTTCGGGATTGATCGCAATAACATTATAATCCAAATCAAACAAAAGCACCGGCAGCGGAAGACTGTCGCAAATCTGACGTTGAATCGCGTGTCCGTTGGCAATGACGTTCAACCTGCGCTTTCGCTCATATGCCAGCAAAAAGATTTTTCCGGCGTCGGCAAGCCGACGAAAATCATCAGAAGAAAATTTATTCCCTTTCTCGGCAAAATCCATAGACACCAGCCCAAGCAAGCGTCCTTTTCGCCAAATGCCGGAGATCAGCAAAGAATGTCTGCCGCTTGTGGCTGAAAGGCGTGCAAACTTTTTAAATCCGGCAGCCGGGTTAAGAGTATCTTCGATCATTATATCCTCATGCCGCATAATCATTTCCATGCATTCGGGATACTCTCTGGCATCTACTTTTTGCAGGCGTTCCTTACGGGAAAGTTCAGGAGTCCGACTCCA
>JAISIP010000045.1 GCA_031261965.1 Victivallales bacterium
GTTCAATGATATGCTGGGCAACACTTTAGGCGTAAGCGACAACGGAAACTTCACTAAGGTGAACATGACCGCTTTCGGCGAAACTACCGCCACTAACAACTCATCACTATCCACTAATCACTTCTTCACCGGGAAACCCTATATCAGCGAACTCGGCTATGCAGTCCTCTTTCGCAACTACCGCCCGGAACAAGGCAAATGGCAAACCGCCGACCCCTTAGGCTACCCCGACGGCTGGAACAACTTAGCGTATGTCAATAACGGCGTAACCGGAGCAATCGACTATTTGGGGATGGAGTGTGTAGCTGCAGATACTATTCAAAGGACGCGCAATTACATTTTATCTACCGGTCCACTTGTGGTTGAGAAGTTATCCGATTTTTCTTACCTGTATAGTATGACTTGGAGTGCCTACGGATTTGAACATTACGGGAGTTATATTTCTTGTTCATGTGGAGGCAGTTGTGGTTCTTGTGACGGGTTACATTGGGTAGAAGATAATATAGAAGGTCCATTTGTGGCTAATGACCCGGTTGTAGGGTGGTATCTTTCCGACGAAGTGATGACGGAAGAAGAATTAGCAGTGAAGAAAGATGATTGGACTAAACAACTATCAGATGCTATTAGAGGTCCTCTTGAGGCATGGAAAGCCGATATATGGAAAGACATTGAGGTGTCGTGTATACCTAAGCCAGAGTAATTATCGCAAGTGTATTAGGCGAAAGCTGACGAGAAGACACCACGCATAGTGTAAATAAGTTGCGTATATAGCTGAGAGGTTTTATGAAACCAGGTTATTATATTATCGGGTTGTTGCTGTGCTGTGGTGGTTTTTTGTTCGGGAAACAGCCGGAGGAGGACATTGAGGTGATCACCGGGGAATGGGTCGAAACCGGCAACGTCAAAAAACTCTACGACACCCCGCTTGGGGCGGTTTACCGTTTTTCGCTCAGCTCCACATATCTTTGCCAACCTTATTCCTCCGATCTCGTTGTAAAATATCGGGGCAAGATCAATTATAAAAAGGAGAGTTCGAGTGGGGGCAGCCAACAGGAAGGAGTTAAATTCTCTGGCGTGTTGCAGTTCAATTTCGGCAAGAAACGGCTGAAAGATAAGCGGTTTGTCGTTATTGACTTCAAGGTTCGGGCGTTCCCGGCGGTGGAAAAAAAGGAAACCGCCGACTTTCAGTTCCAGCTCCTCAGAAGCGGCGAGGAGAAACTTCACGACCGTTATAAAACAGTCAATGGGATTCTTGATCTGCATAATCGCAAATTGCCATGGTTTAGCACCTCTTTTCGTCAGCTCTCTGATTTTTGGAAAACGGAAACCAGCGGATATTATTATACTCCCCTATTTGAGCCGTATTCGTATCGAATTATTTTTGATACCCGAACGGGCAAAAATCTGACTGTGAATAACAATGGACTTAAAATGATTATTACCAAGCCGGAAGAGTTAATCGACAGCCGCTCCCCGATTGAGATAAAAACCTTTGGAATAGTGGCGCAATCTTTCGGGTCAAAATATCGACGGCAGGTGCTGGAATTTTCGCCGCCCAAGGTGTATCGTTTCAACTCAGCCGAGCTATTGGATGCTTTGCCGGAGTTGACGGTAAAAGCTTATCCATATGCCGGATACGCCTTGCGCGATTCCAGAAATCGCCCGGCTGCCGCCGAAGATGAGTTCCGGCAAGTAAAAAGAAACAATAACCCGGATTTGCAGTACGCCTACGCCTTGCGACTGCTCTATGGCGATAATGCGCAACCATCGCAAGCGATCGAACTTTTGGAGCGGGCGGCAAAAGAAGACCATGTTTTGGCAAATTACCAGCTTGGAGTATGTTACTATCGGGGATATGCCGTGGAGATGGATTACCGCAAGGCGGATCGTTATTTGAAAATTGCCGAAAATTATGGCTATACCCCCGCGACTATCTTACGAATGTTACTGATTTGGAATCAGAAGAATCGCCCTCGATTCGCATATAAAAAACCTTGGGCGGAAAAAATGAAGAGAATGTTTATGTACAATCCTTCTTTTTGTCATGCTCATGACCCTCACGCATATAGAGGGATTTTTACCGGAGTAGGGGATTTGTCTGAAAGGGAGATTTCACCCAAAAGTTTCGCCAGAGGTGATTGGGCTGCAAAATATTTACATCTTAAAGAGGTTTTCACTGATGCGCGGGAAAGAACACTCAAAGAATTGGACGAGCTTATTCAATCCGGCTATCGACCGGGAGCGTTGCAACTGGCTATGTTTTTACAATGGAATAGAGCCTCTGACTTTGAGATCGCCGCAGCACTCAAGCGCGGAGTGGATATGGGCGACCGCGAGACGGAAATTATGTATTTGGAGTGGCAAGCCCGGCTCAAAAAATTGGATGCTTCGGCTTTTACCCTCTTGAAACAACTCCAATTCGGGTTTTATCCGCAATATCTTTTGCTTGAATTTGCGATGAAGAATCCCGACTTTCCCGGCGTTGCCGAGTTTTTGCAGTTTAAAAACGACCATGCCGAAGCAAAACGGATTTGGCAAGCGACAGATAAGCCCGAAGCCCGCTATTTGTTGGGTCTGCTGGAGTGGACGGTGGCGTTTCCTTATTGGAATATGCATGGCGTTATCCCGGTTCAAATCGAAGAAGAATCAATTGAAGATGGGAAAGACAGCCGCCCTGTAACCGAGCTTGACCGGCAACGGCGATACGAAATGAGGTCAATTCCCGCAGACGTCGGATTTAAGTATTTGAAAGAAGCCGCAAAGCAAGGTGTTCCCAATGCGATGTATCTGATTGCCCGGCAATATTCCCTGGCGGATTTTCCGATAGGCGATACGATAGATGACGAGGAACGATCAAAAATCGAGGGGCATCTTTTAATGAAACGTGCCGCCGAAGCCGGGCAGTTGAATGCGCGGTTTGAACTCTTAAAAACGGTAGTGGAGGACTCAACTACCTCTATAAACAAGATACCGCAATATTTGCCGGAAGTTGAGGAGTTTATCAAGTTGGATTATTCCCCGGCGTATCTCGTAAAAGCGCGGATTTTGGATAAAATGGGGAGAAAAGATGCCCCCGAGGCATATTTGCGTGCCGCAAGAAAAGGCGAACGTGAAGCGTGGCGTCTGCTTGCACTTAAAGCCGCTGCGCAAAAACAAATGAAAATCGCCGATGAGTTTTGGAGCGATTATATCCGCGCCGACCGGGAGTTCCGCCAACAGGATCGTTACGACGTATTCTACCCGGAAATCAAGATTGATATAAAAGAAAAACCGTGGCAAAAGCTCCTTGATGAGCGTGCCAAAATCTGGGAATCCAGCCTGAAGCCTGAAAAAATATTTGAAGATTGAGGACTATCTCTAAAAGCGGAAAAGTTGTCTAAAAATCGCACTTCCAAATTGTGAATCTGCTGATTTTTGAGATACCCTTGAGCTTAAAAATCACATCACGCATAGAATTGCGAGGCGCGATTTTCTGTCAAACTATCGATTTTCAGAGGTAGCCTAAAGATTGCTCAAGATGTCTTTGGCGTGGGTTTCCGCCGATGCGCCGCCGCCGAGCATTCGACCGATCTCTTTGATTTGCTCCGGCTGGTTTAATTCGCGGCACCGGGAATAGGTTCGCCCCTCTTTGGTGAGTTTCTCGACTCCAAAATGGCGATCCGCCCGGGCTGCCACTTGCGCTAAATGTGAAATACAGAGAATCTGGCGGTTCTTCCCCAAATTATGCAACTCCTTGCCCACCTGATTCGCGGTTTCCCCACCGATATTTACATCAATTTCATCGAAAACAACCATCGGAATTAAGTCAGCGTCGGCTAAAACCGTCTTTAACGCCAACATCAGTCGCGATAATTCACCGCTTGAGGCGATCTTGCGCAACGGTTGCACGCTCTCTCCGGCGTTTGCGCTAAACAGCAACTCAATGCGATCCATGCCGTTAGCACCCGGTTCAACTTGGGTGAATTCAACTTCAAGAACGCTCTTGGCAAAACCGATCGCCGTAAGTTTTTGCATCACTTTTGTGGCAAAAGAAGCGGCACACTTTTTGCGTAAAATCGAGAGCTTTTCCGCCTCTTCTTGCAATTTTTCTGCAAGTTGTTTTTTTCTCAAATCAAATTCGGCACGTCGCGCCGCGGTATTGCGAAACAATTCGAGCCGATGCGCCGATTCTTCACGAAGTGTCAACACCTGTTCCAGCGTCGGGCCGTAACGTCGCTTGAGCGTAAAGAGTTCCCCAATGCGGCTCTCCATCGCCGATAACGCCTCGGGGTCAAGTTCGACTTTTTCGGCAAGCTCGCCGATTCGGCTCGAAAGCGTGCCGATGCTCTGTTGCAAGCGGTCGCACTCCTCCAAAAATCCGGTCGTCAACGCTTCATCAATTCGCGACAGTTCCAAGAGTTTGCGATAGACGCTTCCGAGTTGGTCGGCGACCCCGTTCTCCTGTTCGGTCAGCATCTCGGTCAATTGCCGCGCCGTTTCGACCACCTGCCGGGAGTTTCCGGCAATTTTAAATCGCAATGAAAGCTCCTCGTCTTCGCCCAATGTGGGGTTGACCTTGTCGATATCCTCCAACTGAAGCTCTAACAAACCCCGCTCAGCTTCGTCCGGCAATTGACGGTCGAAGTCCTCTCGTTCACGCTTAAGCGCGTCAAGCTCTTCGGTGATTAGCCGACACTGTTCCAATTGGGGTTCCGCCCCGGCATAACGATCGAGCATTTCAAGCTGGCGTGCCGGAATCAGCAATGAAAGCTGCTCATTTGCACCGTGAATATCGATCAACTGCCCGCCGATTGCCGTCAGCAATCGGGCGCTGACCGGGGTGTCGTTCACGAAATTCCGCACATTCGTCGCTCCGATCACCCGGCGCAATTGAAGCGGCTCGGACTTCTCAAACGGAATTCCAGCCGGAATTAAAATTGCCTCGATATTGGCAACCAAGTACTCCGGCACCTCAAAACTGCCGGTAACTGCACAATAACTGCACCCGGTGCGGATCACCCCGCGATCGACTCTTCCTCCGAGCAAAAGCTCCACCGCCCCCATCAAAATCGATTTGCCCGCGCCGGATTCGCCGGTAACGACGTTGAAACCGGGGGCGAACTCCAGCTCCGCCTCTTCAATCAGCGCAAAATTGGTGATTTTTACAAATGTAAGCATAATCGACTAATGTACGTCACGCCGCAAAGGAATTGAATCCGCCGCTCCGGCACGCCCAATGGCAATCGCCGCCGCCTTGGTCGCAAGTGTTATTGCCGCCTTTAACTCCATCCCCTCCGACAGCCCGGCGAATAAATAGCCGATAAATGTGTCGCCCGCACCGGTGGTATCCACCACCTCGGCCGGATATGCCGGTACGGTTACAAACATGCCGTCTTCATCGAGAAAAGCACTGCCGGAAGCACCCAAAGTGAGAATCACCCGGCAATTCGGATAGTTTGCATTTAGTGCAATTAAAATCGCTTTGGGGTCTTCCACTCCTGCCACACCTGCACCTTCGGTCTGGTTCAGTACCAGATAGCTCAACAGCCCAAGCGGCAACGTTTCGGCGATTTTGGGGTCAAACGGGGCAAAGTTCAGCCCGATTACAATGCCTGCTTCATGTGCTTTGCGAATAATCAAATCAAGCGAATTTATCTCGTTTTGCAGCAACAAAAAGCCTCCTTCAGCCGCCTTAAGCACCGTATCAATCTCTTGTTCGGTGATCTTATAGTTCGCCCCGCCGAAAATAATAATGGCGTTTTCTCCGCTCGGATCAACTTGAACTATCGCATGACCGGTCGGAGCAGTGTCGGTGGTAATGACCAATGACGTATCAACCCCGGCGTTATCGAGCGCCAAACGCAAAACTTCGCCGTCTTTGCCGATTTTTCCGGCATGCATAATTTTCGCCCCGGCACGCGCTAAAGCGATCGACTGATTCAGACCCTTTCCGCCGCAACCGGTAACGCAGTTCTCGGCACTCAACGTCTCGCCCGGACGGACAAAATGAGTTACCTTATAGAAATAATCGAGATTCATCGACCCAAAACAAACAATTTTCTTCATAGCTGTTTCTCCGCAAGTTTTTTCAATTTAGTTAAGTCGAGTTTGCCGCTGCCGAGCAACGGAAGACGATCGATTTTGACAAAATCCTCCGCCTTGGGAATCCAAAGATTCGGAAGTTTATCAGCACGCAGCTGTGCGATAATCGCCACCGGGTCAAAATCATCCGGAGTATAAAATACCACCAACCGTTCACCGCGCTTCGCGTCCGTGCGGCCTGCGACCGCGATTTCGCGTTCGCCGTTACCGCGAATAGTGGCGATCGCCTGCTCAACAACTTCATGCGGCACCATTTCTCCGCCGATTTTGCTGAATCGTGACGCCCGCCCGGTAATATACACATAGCCGTCGCGGTCAATTCGCGCAATATCACCGGTGTTGTAGTAGCCGTTCTGGACGACCCTGGCGGTTTGTTCCGGGTCGTTCAGATAACCTTTCATGACAATTCCGCCTTTAACCTGCAAAAGTCCGGGCTGATTCGCGCCGAGTTCCACCCCGGTATAAGGATCGACCGTCCGTACATGAATTCCCGGCAAAGGAATGCCGATACTGCCGGAGTGATGAGCATGTTTTCCCAGCAGATGAATCTCATTGCACAAATTGACCGTCACAATCGGCGAAAGCTCGGTACAACCGTAACCCTCGACAATCTCCAGCCCCGTCATCGCCCGAAACTTAGCGGCAAGCTCAAAACTCAATTTCTCCGCCCCGGTAATTACCAGTCGCAACGACTTAAGCTGTTCGGCATTCGCTTTTCGCATATAGCCTTGCAAAAAGGTCGGAGTAGCTGTGAGTAACGTCACTCCATACTCGTTGATCGCTTTTACCACACCGGTAGCGTCAAGCGGGTTCGGCACATAGATCACCGGGGTTCCGGACAGCGCCGGAAACGCAAATTCCACCGTGAAACCGTAAGCGTGAAAGAGCGGCAGATTCCCGGCGATACGATCGCGCTTAGTCCACAAAATCATCCGCCAAAACGACCAAAGATCGCAATTGATGTTACGGTGGGTAAGTTGAACCGCCTTGGGTTTGCCGGTTGAACCGCTGGAGAACAGCAGCACCGCCTCCCTGCCGACGTTGAACGCGCTGCGCGGTGCAAGACGGCGCATTAGCATTTTGAACGGCATAAACAGACAAAGCAGCGTGATTAAATATTTGTCGTATTTGGTTATCTTCTTTGCCTCATCTTCAAGAATAACCATCTGAGCAGTCTCTTGCCACCCGAGTTTCTCTAAAAATTTGCGGCTGGTCAAAATCCGGTCGATCCCGGCACGGGTCGCGGCTTCAAGTGCAACCTCTTCACCTGCGCTGAAGTTTATGATTCCCGGTGTTTTATCCGCAAAAAGCACACCCATAATCATTGCAACCATAGTAGTGCAATTGGGCAGCAATACCCCGACGTAACGCGAATTGGTTTCCAGTTTACGTACCCGGCGCGATAAAATCGCACTGCGAATGAGCATTGACAAGTTGCCGTATTTCGTCCCGTCCGCATCAAGATAAGTTACGGTAAACGGATGTCTTTTCGCCCGTTTGGCAAACCATATATGCAGCGGCAACTCACCGGGTTGCGGAGCCGCTTCGGACTCGGCTCCAAGCTCGGAAATCACCTGCCGAAACTCAAACGCCGACAGCGACGGTGAGACCGGGTGTCCGATTTTTAAGCTGAAATTAATCGGAATCGTGCGTGGCACACGGTATTTGAGCCGTTTTTTGTGTATGGTAAACAATCGCCCCCAGAGCATTCCGATTCGCATCGGAATTACCGTCACTTCCACCCCGTTCGGGAGCAATGGCGCCACGCCGGAACGAAAACGCATAAGTCCGCCGTTGCCGGAAATCCCCCCCTCAGGGAACAGGCAAAGCACTTCGCCTTTGCGCAACCGGGCGCGAACCCGATGAAAAAATCGCCGCATCGCCTTTGGTTGACTGATCGACGGAACTTGGATAACTCCAAGATACCAAAAGAGAAACCGGGTCGGCACAAAATCGATAATCTCTTTGCGTATCATAAATTTGACCGGGCGATGCGATGCCGATTGGATCAGCAGCATATCGATCAGCGAAACGTGATTTGAAACCAGAAGCACCGGGCCGGAATC
This sequence comes from Victivallales bacterium, assembly GCA_031261965.1. Taxonomy (GTDB): domain Bacteria; phylum Verrucomicrobiota; class Lentisphaeria; order Victivallales; family Victivallaceae; genus Victivallis. Next base: position 8,148 of record JAISIP010000045.1, read on the forward strand.
CGGGATATTCTCCACTCCGTCCACTCGAAATCGCATAAGCGTATGGCGCAAAATCCAGACCGTAAGCTTCATCGAAAGTCTGGGACGCAACACCAAAATCAAGAGGCAAAGAAAAACAATAAAACCGAGTACCGACAGGAGGATTATCGTCATATTATTCATGTTGTTACATTTACTCCAAGTTTTTCAGTTGCTTGCGAAATTCTTCGACAGAAGTACAACGCAAATAAGGATTTTTCGTTTTCTCCTCGCCTAAAGTGCGGCACGACACCTCCCCGTAATCATGTCCCGGGTAAATCATCAACTTATCCGGCAAAGGTAAAATCACGTTTTTTATGGTCTCAAACATCTCTTTTGAACGGCAAAAGCCGATGCAGCCGACAAAAAGCGTATCCCCGGTGAAAAGTGCCGAATCATCGGAAAGTCTGAAGATCAGCGAATCCCGGCTATGTCCCGGCGTTGAAAGAACTTCGATCCACCCGTCGCCAAACGGCAGTTTTTGACCGTTGTGCAGTTTGATTTCTCCGGCAAGCGGGTGGTTGGAGTGGCTTGCGACTTCGGCGGGGAAGAATCCCCGCGCCTCGCCGAGGCACTCGCAATGATCCTGGTGTCCATGCGTCAAAAGAATATATCGCGCCTTGAGCGACTCGACATTTTTCACGGCACGGCGAATTACATCGCAATCTCCGGTCGGGTCCACCAGCGCGGCATCGCCGTTGTCCGCGACGATCAGATAGGAGAAATTCTGATCGTATCCCCCAACCCGTAATTGTTTAACCAGAAAGGACATATCAGTGGCTCGCTTCGCCTCGTTCCTTGAGGAAATTCAACGCAGCGGCAGCTCCGGCGTAATATCCTATGTCACGACGCAACTCGGATGAGACGATTTCACAAGCTTCCCGCGGCTCTTTCCAGCAGAATTGCGGCAAATACTTTTTAATCGGGTCGGTGTAGAGATCACCCACCGCCCATGCCAAAGTGCCGAGAATCAGTTTTTCCGGGTTGAACGTATTTATAAGCATACCAAACGCCTGAGCGTTGCGCAAACTCATTTCGTCCCACAACGCGACCGAGTACGGGTCGTTGGCACGCACCGCCTTTTCCAACACGACCATATCAATTGCGTCAGCTTTGCCATCGACAAGCTGCATAATCATGCTGTCGGGCTTATCTTTTAGCTCCGCTTGTATGCGCAAAGCGAGTGCCCGGCCGCCGGAGTACGCCTCGTAGCACCCTTTTTGTCCGCAACTGCATTGTCTGCCGTTTATTTCAACGCAGATATGCCCGACTTCACCGGCACTCAACGCCCGACCGCCACGAATTAAGTGACCGGCGGCGATAATTCCGCCACCGATGCCGGTACTCATAGTTAAGTAGATAATATCCTTGCAAGCGCGACCGGCACCAAAAAACCACTCAGCCAGAGCACCGCAGTTCGCATCGTTTTCAAAACAACCGTCCAACTTCAAATTATCGCGCATATATTGTAAAATAGGGACGTTGCGCCAATGGCGATTGTTTACCGGGGCGGTCATAATTCCATTGACCGGGTCGGCGGGAAACGGCGCGGAAATTCCAAAAGCGGCGATGTCGCCCATCGTAAGCTTGGCTTCGGCGACAAGTCTCTTGGCTTCGGAGACCATTTGCGGAAGAATATCTTCGGGATACGTATCGACATTTTCAATGCGTGCTTTGCCGAGAATTTTCCCTTCGCTTGATCCCAAGCCGATTCCAAGTTTAGTTCCGCCGACATCAAAACCCAGCACGATTTGTTCTCGAACCATATTTTTCTCCGTTTTTTTAACTTTTATTGTAAATACACGTTTGCAGAATATAACCCCGGTACTATATTTTATAAAGGGTCTAAATTCAACTTTCTCGGAGTTTTTTTATATGATTTCTTCTTTTATGACTTTAGCGGCGACTCCAGGGGTCTATTACGCGTTTGAAAACAGCGATATGGTCGGCAAAAGTATTGTCGTTCTGTTGCTGGTGATTTCGACTTTCACATGGTCGGTTATGATCGAAAAAGGGATTTCGCTTTATCGGGCGAAAAAGCTTTCGAGCTTGTTTATCGAGCGATTTAAGGCAAACACCAAAAGCATCACCAATGCCCAAATGCTGCGCGAAGCCGTCAACAACGCCAGCCCCGCCGCCCAGATTTACAATCAGGGCGTGGAGAAACTTCTGGAATTTTACGAAAGTGACTCGGCGACTTTCGGTCGCACCACCGGGGTGGCGAATTGCCCGACCAGGTTATCCGAAGCGCAATACAATGCGATCGAAGCGGTTTTAATCAGCGAAGAATCCTGGCAGGAAGTCGAGCTGGAAACCCGCGTAGGATTTCTCGCTACCATGGTCAGTGTAAGCCCGTTCCTCGGTCTTTTCGGTACTGTCTGGGGTGTTATGCTCGCTTTTTGCGGTATTGCCGCTGCGGGCAAATCGGACTTTTCGGCATTGGCTCCGGGCGTTGCCGGGGCGTTGCTGACTACCGTGGCGGGGCTGATCGTGGCAATTCCCTCGCTGATCGGATACAATTTATTGACTTCGACAATTCGCAACATCACCACTCAGCTGGACAATTTTTCCGACGAATTTATGGCGAGAATCAAACTCGAACAGCTTGGTATCGCCAAAGAACTTTCCCGGGAAAACAGCTCAAAAATCGCGCCGGAGAGTTAATAAATGAAGCGTCGCCGAAAAAGACGGCAAATGGCCGCCATCGACCAGATCAATGTAACGCCGTTGCTGGATTTGACTTTTTTGTTGCTGATCGTCTTTATGATTACCATGCCCTTAATGGAGTACGGCACGAATATCACGCCTCCGGAAATGAATAGCGACAAACTCCCCGAAGATAACTTTAAAAGCGTCACTTTGACCAAAACCGGCACGGTGATGTTCGACAAGGACGCGGTGAGCCGCGAAGAGTTGTCCGCTTACCTTACACGGCTCAGAGAGAACGCGCCTAAAACTCAACTGCTGTTGCGGGCCGACGGTTCCCGGACTTACAACGATGTCATTGAGCTTATGGCACTGATTCGCCGCGCCGGATTTCAAGATGTTTCACTGGTCACTCAAGCAGAGGGTAATTAGATGGCAGGGAGCTTCACAGTTGCGCCTCCGTTGCGGCACGCTGAAGCACAGGAGCTGATTTCACGAAAGTTGCGTTGCAAAATCGGTGTGCAAGTGGTGGCGGCTCACTGTCTGGTTATTTTCGGTCCGCTTGGAGTGGTGCTTTTTTCAAACTGGCGAAATCCGCCGGAAAATGCGTTTAAAGTGAAGTTAGTCGGCACGCTTTCGACCGGGGAACAAGTTGGGAACCCGACGCGATTGCGCCCGGTGGAAACTCCTAAAATCGCATCAAAACCGACCCCGCCTCCGCCGGTGGTAACGCCCCCGCCGCCGACCGTTAAGCCTAAAATTACGCCCAAAAAGCCGACTCCGCCTCCGCCGGTGGTCAAGCCCAAGCCGACACCCAAACCGCCGGTAGTCAAGCCCAAGCCGACTCCCAAGGCAGTGACCAAAAAGCCGACTGTTCCGGCTAAAAAACCGGCGACCGAACCCAAAGCAACTCCACGCAAATTAAGTGATGCCGAGCAAGTGGCAATGGTGCGACAGTTGGCGGCGCAACGCGATAAAGTCGGGGGCAGCAACCCGAATATCGCCGTGCCGATCGGAGATGCCGACCGCGCTCAAGTTTTGGGCAAGCCCAATTACGGCACTCCGGGCGGCGGGGCAAAAGGTGAAGACGAACGGCATTGGAACCGGCTCAATAACTACATCAAAAACCGCTGGGTTGAACCGCCGGATTCACTCTTAAGCGGAGTGCGTCCTGAGGTGACAATTCAACTTGACATTGCGACGGACGGCAGAGTTACAGGCTCGCGAATCATAAAACAAAGCAAAAACTCCGCCATGGATAACTCGGTGCAAAGAATGCTCGATAATCTCGACCGCGTCCCTGCTCCGAGCAACGGTAAAACGACAATTATAATCATCTTGCGAACCGAAAACCAGTAAAAAAGGCGATTTTTTGCGATATTTTTTGATATTCGGGACTCAATGAGATTGATTTTCTAAAAAGCGGCGTTAAATTTCACAATAAGATATGTTTTATTATTTTTGCTATACAGGATGAAAGGGTGAATTATGGCCGATCCGGATACAATCAAAAAGGACAACGCCCCAGAAGAGGGCGACGATACCAAGACCAGAAAAACCGTGCGGTTGAAACCCTCGATGACTCCGTCCGAGATTGATCTGACCCCACTGTCCAAACCCCCGCTTGCCGACCCGTTTGACGATCGTGACACCGACACCGGCAATCTCGAAGTCATGGAAGACACTCAGACCCGCCGGACGGTCAAACTCAAGCCGATCGCCACTCAATCGGCGGAGCAACCCAAAGTCCCGATGTTGCAGAAACCGCTTGACGACGGCAGCAACACTCAAACCCGCAAGACAATCGTGCTTAAACCGATGGCGGTTTCAAACAGTAGCGTTAAGCTTGATGCTCCGACCGGAACTGCCCCCAAGGAATCGGACGACACTAAAACCCGCAAGACCGTGCGTTTACATCCCTCGGCTGTCACCCCGTCCAAGGTGCAAGTCATACCGCCTCCGACTCCGGTTATACCGCCTCCGGCTCAAGCCAAGGCAGCCCCGGCGCAAGTGACACCACCCCCGGCACAAGTTACACCGCCTCCGGCTCAAGTTACACCGCCTCCGGCTCAAGCCAAGGCAGCCCCGGCGCAAGTTACGCCGCCTCCGGCAAAAGCAGCACCGGCTGCCGATGATTCCGACGATGCAGGTGCCCTTGAGAGCAGCGATACGATCAAAATCGCCCGTCCGGTACGTCCCGGCGGAATGATTCCTCCCAAAGTTCCGATTCAGGGAGCGACTCCGAATGCGGCACCAAATGCAACTCCGGGTGCGGCATCCAAAGCGACTATGGTTTTGCCCGGTCTCGGAGGGGCAAGTCCGACGACACCGCCGCCATCGGTGACGCATTCACTGCCGGTGGCAAAACCTTTGCCGAGCGGGACAATCCGCCCCGAGCCGACCAAACCGCCGGTTTCTAAAGCCGTGCCGGTGATTCCGACACTCTCGGGACTAAAGCGGAGTAAACCTGAAGAGCCGGAGATTAAACCGACCGGCAGTGCCAATTCCACTCTCCCGGGCGGAGACATTAAGGTTGCAGAGAGCAAAAAGGCTCAAGAAGCCAAGACCGAAGCAACCGTTGCTCCCAAGACCAAAGAAAAGGTCAAAGGCGAAAACGCGCCGTCCCGGCTCTATTTGATTTTAGCGGCGGTCAGTTTGGTGCTTATAATTTTGACGCTGACCTTTACCGCGGTGCAGTATTTGAATATCTGGGAAGAGCAAAAAATCATCCTGCCGCTGCTACCGCAACCTAAATAATCTTTTGGCTATTTCTAAAAACGGAAAACTTGCAAAATCGCACCCCCAAATTGCGACTCTGCTGATTTTCGAGATACCATTAAAAGAGTTCTCCTTGCTCCATTTGGGGGGCAGGGGGGCTTTGTTTTGGGGTGGATACTGTACCAAAGAGGTCGTTATTCTTATCCGTACTTGCCGCGACGGGGGGCAACTCCCGAATGATGCTGTGAAGCTCCATTCGCTCGCAGATTTCGCGAATTTTATTCCAGTCGGGGGCGGTACGGCGAAGATGTTCGGCAGGGGGCGTAAACCGGGCGGGAAGATCATCGCGCAACGTGACTAACTTGCGGTTTTTTCGGATAAGTTCCACATAATCCGCCAACTTTGCCCGAATCTTGGGGTTATCGATAAGCGAAAGGTCATCGAGCCACTTTTCGCTTGAGCCGTAAGCGTTCAAAATCTGTGCCGCACTCTTCGGTCCGACTCCCGGCACGCCCGGAATGTTGTCGGAATTATCCCCGGTCATTGCCAAAAAATCCACGATCAATTCGGGCGGAACTCCGAATTTGGTCATAACCTCGGCGATGCCACGCTCTTCAAAGCCGTTTTTGGCGGCGGGAATCAGCATTTTTATTTGCGAATTGACCAATTGCGAAAGGTCCTTGTCGGCACTGACGATGAGTACCGGCTGTTTTGCGTTGCGGGCAAAAGCGGCAATGAGGTCGTCCGCCTCATATTCCGGCTCTTCCAACAGCGGCCAGCCAAAGGCACAGGCCAATTCGCGAATGATTGGAATTTGAACCTTGAGTTCTTCGGGCATCGGCGGGCGGTTGGCTTTGTATTGCGGGGCAAGTTCGAGCCGAAATTGAACTTTGCCACAGTCGAACAACATCGCCCCGGCATCGGATGAATGCTCGGACTGAAGTTTCAACAGTATTCTGGCAAAGACAAAAATCGCGTTGGTCGGCTCGCCTTTTGAGTTGGAAAGATAACGAATTGCGTAAAAGGCGCGAAAAATCTGACTGTACGCATCGATTAGAATCAGCGGGGATGTCATGAGTTGTTCCTAAGTTTAATTGCCGGGGCTATAATTGGCGATACCTTTAAGGTACACCCGCAGGAGCGGCTTGTCAATAACGATACCCTAATTTGTAAAGGGTATCTCTAAAAACTCACCTTGAGTTAAAAAATCGATAGAGTCGTAATTTGGAGGTGCGATTTTTAGCCAATCTTCCAGTTTTTAGAGGTAGCCCCAATTTGTAAATGGTTACAGGAACATTATTGTAAAATTCTTTTCACGGAATCAGAACAAAAAAAAGAGTCCGAGGTTTGTTTTTCTTCAGACGCTTAGAGGAGTAATTATGAAGAGGAGAAATTGCGTATAGGAGCCTGAATAGTACAAACCTCGAACAATACTTAGTATACAATGAAAAAATTTAAAATCAAACTATTTTTCGTTTTTTTTTAGAAAATTTTTCATTTTTTTTACAAATTTTGCCATTTACAAAAAATCATTACACAATTTTCCAAGACTCCACAAAATTTGGCGTGTTATTGGTAAAATGATTTTTTGATATTTTTTTATCAAATATAAGTTTGAGCTGGATACGTTATACAATGAATAATCCGTTTTATCAACATAGAAATTGGTTTCGATATAAAAAATTTAACAAACCTCCCTTGACAAAGAGATAAAACGAGGATAGTTTACCCCATGACAATTTTTAGTTTACAGAAAACACGAAAAAAGTTTGCCGAAGCACTGTCGCAAGGACCCAATGAGGTTCATTTTGCCACGCCCAAGCCGATGGCGGCAAGCCGTGTCGGCCGGCGCCCGGAGCATAGCTTCATTCTCAACTACACCGGCGGAAAACATGCCGTATGGGCGGAGAACGGACGGGTAAATTCACATCTAATGGCGTCGGGTGCGGCGGTGATAATTCCCGCCGGTTGTTGGATTGAGGAACATTGGGATGAACCTCATGAATCGATAGCGGTAACGCTTGCTGCGAATTATATCCAAGTTGCATATATCGGCAAAGATTTTAACGAGCGAAAATTCCCCGATCCCGACATTTGTTATCGGACTCGGGAGGGTACAGACAAGGTACTGTCGGTGCTTTTTGACTCGCTATGCATGTTAAAGCCGAGGTCGCGGGCGGCAATCTCTCTGCTGCGTTCGATCTGTGAGATAGTGGAGGAGCGTCTCGATTTGGAAATAGAGCAACAACTCTCCGACGATGAATTACTCTGGCAACGGCTTTGTGAACGGATTTTATATTGCTTTTCTTACGACGTATCCCGCGAGACGATGGCGGAAATGCTACAGATTCATCCTGCCAGGCTCTCTAAATTGGTACGTAAATTCGCCGGGTGCGGGGTGTGTGATTTTATCCGCCATTTTCGGCTCAACTATGCAGAGGGGCTTTTAATGGAGAACGAGGTGATCTCCATTGAAGAGATTGCCCGTCGAAGCGGATTCAACTCTGACAGCTATTTCATCTGGAGTTTTCGCCAACGGCACGGAGTTTCGCCGGGTCATTTCCGCCGGAGACATTTAGAGCTTATCAACTAATAAACGAAAACGCCCTGACTTGCCCAGATTAGCCATTCACTTGCAGAATCGCATCTCCAAATCATGAATCTGCTAATTTTCAACACAACCCAGTTTTTAAAGATACCCTTTATGCTTTGCGGCAACGACTGATCGCAACCCGCCCGGAGCGGGCCATTTCCACAATGCCGAAGTCGCGAACCATTTCGACAAAGTTGTCGAGCCGATCGGAGCGTCCGGAAATTTCAACCCCGATTTCATCATGGCTGACCGAGACGATCGTGCCGTGAAAAATATCGATAAGCTGAAGTAACCTGGTCTGTTTTTCGGGCGAATCGGTGCGGATTTTGATTAACGCCATTTCGCGTTCGACAAAGTGACTGCCGGTGAGATTCTCCACGCTGATCACGTCGATCAGTTTGCGCAACTGCTTGTCGATTTGCTCAAGAATCGTGCTGTCGCCGCTGGTGACGATGGTCATTTTTGAAAATTTGGGGTCTTCGGTTTCGTGTACGGTCAAACTTGAGATGTTGTAGCCGCGTCCGCTGAAAAGACCCGCCACCCGGGCGAGAACTCCGAATTTGTTTTCGACGAGGACTGATATTGTGTGTTTTTCGGTTGCTTCCATAAATAAAATCTCCGATTATTTTGAGTGTGAAACGATTTCGCCGGGGAGTGTCGCGCAATTATCGGAAAGACTGCGTCCGGGGTAGATTGAGGTGTGAATCCCGGTATGAACGTTTTCTCCGATTATTGCGCCGAACTTACGCCGCCCGGTATCGACAAATGCTTGATTTTCCAGCCAGCGGTGGTTTCGCCCGTCGTGCCGTAAATTTGAGACGATTGTTCCCGCACCGAAGTTGACTCCGTCGGAAATGACCGAGTCCCCGGCGTAACTTAGGTGACCGACACACACCTTTTTGCCGATCAGCGAATTTTTGATCTCCACAGCCTGGCCGATATGGCAGTTGTCGCCGATGGAGGTGTTGCCGCGGATATAACAATTCGGACCGATTTTGCAATTTTCGCCGATGACGACATTGCCCTCGATATAGACTCCGGGTAAAATTACGCTGTTGCGACCGAGTTGGACGAACCCGTCCAGCGTCGCCCCGGTGCGGACTGTCCCCTCAAGGCGATTCGCAACGAGTTTGCCGACGAGTTGTTCGTTGAGTGCGAGCAAATCCCAGGGGTGGCGAATGCGAAAAGAGTCCGGGTCGATCGCAATTACCGTCGGCGCGCCGGAAACTCCGGCGAGGGTAAGCTGCATAACGTTCGCTCCGTCGGAGGAGTCGCGTACAACGCAGTTGCCGGAACTTAGCGCGATAAGTTTTGCGAACTCCAAGGTCGGCAGAAAGTCGGCGCGGATACTTAATGTTCGATCGGCGGGGACTTCAGGGATTCGGCTTAAGATCAGCTCGCTGATTTGCCGACCGGCTACTTTTATCGACCCGACTTCGCGGGTAATCGGCCAAAGACCGGGAACTTTTACCGGGACGATCTCAACTGGCATGGGGCAACCTCCGCCTGATTATTTACCTTTTTGACAATATATCATCAAAAGGGGTGCAGTGCAACTTTTTTTATAGCTTCGGCGATCATTTCCACTCCGACAAATTCAGCTTGTTTACGAGTTTTAGCCGGAGATTTTGATCCATAACCGAGAAGAAATACAGCCCGGTCGCGGCACTGATTCGATTGACGGAGACGGCGAAAGAGGAGAGATCGCGGTCGCCTGCGTCACGGTTCGGCAGGATAAAGCCGATCATAGCGGGCTCTTTCGTCTTGGGTGCGTACAATACTTTGTAGTAAGCTTGCGGTACGGCAACGCGGTTTTGTCCGATAAATTGGGGTGTGCCCACAAAAATCGGGCCGGTAACGACTTGCAATTCGCCTTTGGCGAGAGCCCAGTCGCGAACTTTCGATTCCAATTCGCGCCAGATCCCCCGGTTGAAATCGGGGGTTTGCGGCGACATGTTGGAAAAGTAAAAACTCTCCGACATCGACCTTGGCGACCACGCCAGATCGGCGGCGGGCGCCAAATGACCGCGGTCAAAACCGCTTTTTCGGTAATCTTCCTGCTGGGCTGAACCAGTTGAGATGTAAGGATCCACCCTGAAGTCGTCGGTGCGTTTTTCCGACTTGTTGCGGACTTCTTCCGCCGTGATTCGGTAAGTGACCCAGAGCGGTTGCTCATATCTTTCGGAGTACCCCAGCGCGTAGCCGTGACGGTCGATCACCACGTCGGCCATGGCGGGTACGCCCAATTTTAAATTGTCGTAGGGCGAGTTCTCGGCGTCGGCGTAAGAGGTGATCAAAATCGGGCGATCGGGGGTTTTGAGCAGTCGGTCTTTGGTGAAATAAAACCAGGCGCGACCTTGCTGATAAAACGGGATGAAGTCGGCGTATTTTTCGCCGATTTCGAGGATGCCTACGCCGCCGACTCCGAGGATAAGGAGCAGTGAAACGAAGAGTTTTGATAAAGGAGAACGTTTTTTCTTTGCCATAATTATGAGTGCCTCTAAAAACCGAAAACTCGGTTAAAAATCGCACTTTCAAATTGCGAATATGTCGATCTTTAGAGATACCCTATAGATTTAGAGTTCAGATCGAAGTTGGACAAGGCGCTGATACAGGGGTTCAATATCTTTTACTATAGTTTCCCAAATGATTTCTTCCTCGGTTTTGACGTAATCATGTGCTACGGTATTGCGCATATTTTTGATCTGTCGCCATGGAATATCAGGATACTTCTGTTTGAGTGCATCTGAAATGGACGCTGCGTCTTCGCCAAGCATGATGAATGCAAATTTTACGGCATACTGTTTTTCTATCGATGCGGCATATTCAGTTTCGGAGAGATTTGCCACAAATGTCAGGAGGGCATTGGCATTTTCGATCATATGCTCAATGCGTTGTAGATCGCTTAGCATATTTTTAACATCTCTTTTTGAACATTACAGCTGAATTCATCGTTTTTTTGAAGCCGTCTTAACGAAACAACATCAACTTGACAACCTAAAAGATCCGACAAATCAAGCTCCAAGCCGGCATGGTCAAAGAGCGTCGTATGCTCTTTGAATTCGGCGAGGAAATCGACATCGCTATCGGGGGTTTCCTCTTTGCGGACGCAGGAGCCGAACACATACATCCTTTTGGCGTTGTGTTTTTTCGCGATACGATGGATTTCGGTTTTTAGGCTCTGAATTCTTTCAAGCCGGCACATTTCAGTTCTCCACGTTTACTTCAGGGTATCTCTAAAAACTCACGTTGCGCTGAAAATTAGCAGATTCACAATTTGGATGTGTAATTTTGCAAGTATCAGGCTAACATAGAGTTAACCGAATATGTGCAATGTCGCGCATACGAATATGAGCTGCAAATTTCAGCCAAATTTCCAGTTTTTAGAGGTACCCTTCAATATACACTGCTTTTTGCCAAAGTCAACACCGCTTGGTCGCCCAACGCCGAAAGCGCGTGGCGATTTGCGATTGGACACGATAGCCCAGTGCTATGATCATGTCGAGGTTATAATGGCTGATCTCCCGCTTGACCTGACGTTTCCCTTCGGTTTGAACTAATAAGAATTTCTTATGAGTTGAAATTTGCGGCAACTCGCCGTCTCTGAGGATTCCGTCAATGTGCATACTAATGTTAGGTTGGGTAGTATCGTAGATTTTGGCGATCTGATTTTGGGTGAGCCACAAATCCTCATCGGAAAAAAGCACATTGACGTTGGTAATGCCGTTTTCGTCCTGATAAAGGACAATGTTATTCGGTGTGGTATGGTTTTTCATTAAGTTGCTATCCTATCTGATTCCGCATTCAAAATTTCTTTCGCGCCTTTCGCGGTTGTTATATGGAAACGGGCTCTTTGAGGCGGTCTCCCCTACACCGCCGTCCGTCGTACGGACTTCCGCGTTCCGCATTTACCCAAACGGGCTCTTTGAGGCGGTCGCCCCTACACCGCCGTCCGTCGTACGGACTCCCGCATTTAGCCAAACGGGACGATGTGGACAAAAGTCCCCTACTACCCACTAATCACTACCCACTAATCACTAACCACTGCGCATCTCACTCCATGGCGCGGACTTTCTCTTCGATAAAGGCGATCTCTTTTTCTTCCAGACCGTATTTTTTGTAGAGCTGGCGGTCGATCTCGGGAATGGATTTCGTCCAGTCGACGTCGCTCTTCGCCGTAAAGTCCTGCAACGGCACTTTGGCCCACTTGTCTTTCGGATTGTCCTGAGTGACTTTCAATATCCCGAGCATGGTGCGGGCAAACTTTGACTTCACATACTTGAGGCAATTTTGTGCCTCGGATTCATGATCAAACGCTCCGATTGAGATGAAAGTTCCCGTGAACCCCACCAGGGGTTCCCCCACCAGGGGTGTACTCAATACTTCGCCGATTGCTCCAGAGCCATTAGATTTAGGAATAAGTACTTTATACGTTTTTATATTTTCGTGTTTCATATCCACAAATCGTTGAGGGATATAACGGTAAACACGTTCGTTGTCAATTACTCCGAGAGTTTTTATATCATCAGCGTTTATCGGAGATTCTGTAAAAACGGCTATTTTATCAAAACTATTGCTCCTGAACCGTCGATCTTTTCCTCCGCTACCTATGACTTTTTTATACTGAGGATATTCTTTGAAAAGAACATCTAAATTGAATTTGTTTTGTATGTACATGATCTCGGTCAAGCTGTCTGAGAGCTTATGAGGCGCGGCTTTCTTCATAATACTTTTTAGTTCTTTAAACGAGGTAAATGTTTCTATTGAACCAAAATCTTTTTGGGTGTCACGATATGTGATAGCCACGCCCCCTTTAATGTCTGTATTGGGAAACAAAGTTTTACTGTCTTGTTCGTAGTGTTCCACCTTGATATGCGGATCACTCAGCATTTTATCATTCCAAGATTTGGAGGTCTGTCCGGCATTGAACAGAAATCGTGCTGGAGTAATGAGGCAGACTTTATCGGACGCATGATAAGCAAAGTCAATAAAAAAATTATAAATAGGCAGCCCCGCAGTATTGTCACCTGCTGCCTCTTCCTGATACGGGGGATTACCCACTACGGCGTCGAATTTCATATCCAAGTTACCTCCGGTTTTGGCAATTTCGGTTAAATCGCGGTGGACAAGGTGCGAATTATCGATGTCCGCAAAGTTGCCATAAACAAAATTTTTCGCGATATTGTAGATGATCTCGCTCGGCGCGAATCCGTAAATCTGATTCTCAAGAATGTGTTTGAGCCGTTTATGTTTGTCGGGGATCGATTTTTTTAGCCCGGCATAGAGCCGCTTGACGATTTCGGCGAGGAACAGCCCGGATTTGACATACAAATCGGCAAAGGTTTTATCGGGGTCGGTGAACAAGCCGGGATTCTCTTTTTCCAGCGCATCGATCATCATTTTCACCACACGCTTGGGGGTGTAGATCTGATTGGTTCTCTGCGGTGGGATTGAATTGAAAATATCCTCGGTTTGCGTTTCGTCGAAGTAGTCGGCAAGTTGCTCTTTTTTGCTCAAAAACTTCCGCACTGAATCATCAAACACCTTAGAATCGAAAAATTGGCATTCATCGCGTAAAACACGAAATTCGTCAAGCGTAATACTCGTGACCTCTTTGAACACCTGTTCGCTAATGTGCGTATCGAAATTGGCAAGCGTGGTGTCCGGCGTGCCGTACGCCATCAAAAACGGCGGAATGGTGCGGGAGAATCCGCGCAAACGAGCGCGGACATCGTCCTCAACAGAGTCTTTCTTCTTCACCTCGCCTTTTACCAGAATCTCTTTGGTAATTTCGCGGGTAAGTTCTTCGGTGGTTTCTTCGATTTTATGAGCCAATTCCTCTTGTAAGTCGGCGTTGATCTTATCGCGCTCATGCTCAAAACGTTCTTTGGCTTCGGCGATAGCCGATTGGTCGCTTCCGGCCTCGGCAATGGCTCTTTCGCAAACGGTTTCCGCCTCGTGTAGCTTGATATCCGTTTGTCGCTTTATAATCTCCACCTCTCGACCAAGGACGTTGGCACCTCCCTCTACAATCTGCTCAGCTTGGGCCGCGCTTACGGAGCGTTCGGATGCCAAATCTTTGGCGATCGGTAAAGTGCGGTCTCTAAAACTTTTCTTAATCGTCCCGGCGGCTTCTTCGGGAGTTTTATCGATAATTTCGGCAACTACCTCTTGCACGTCGCCGTAAATTTTCCTGCCGAAACGCGCTTTGGTCGTGCCTATGGTAATCGCCGGCGGGATAATCGGATTTCCCTCGTCGTCAAGATTTACCTCTCTGGTATCGATCGGCGAACCGATTTTATCGGGAACGCGTTTGCCGGGTTTGACCGGCTTTAACTTTTCCAATATTTCGCGGGCTTTGGCGGAGGCGAATATTCCACCGATATTCTGAAACAGCAAGTTGGACATGAAGCCGCGCCTGACCACCTCTTGCGCTTTGATAAAGGTCGGTATGGTCAACACTTGACGGACGTCAAGCTCAACCATTTTTCCCTCCTCGTCTTCGGCGATGACCGGGAAAAAGTTGAGCAATGCGCCGATGTTCTGCTCGCGTTCCTCCGATGTGCCGCCACCCTCAGCGGTGACTCCATCGAGATTGTTGGCGAACTGGTCGTAAAGAATCAGCGTCCGCTCCGGCGCGAAATCAAAGACATAGGCGTTCTCTTTGCGCCGTTTCTCGCCTTTCACCGTGTAGCTCCACGGATTTTGAGAGCGGAACGCCGCTTGCATGTATTGACTGGGGGACTTGAGGTTGGAGAGCATGATCACCGCCGTCCACTCCGGCACGGTTACGCCGGTGGTGAGTTGCCCGACCGAGAGGGTTATGGTTTTGGGGTGTGTTTTGATCGCGCTTTTCACCCGGTCGAACGCTCTTTGCATGACGACCTGGTCTTCGTTCTCATTTTCTTCGCTGTCATGGGATCTGCCATCGCCGGCCGCTAAAATCACCTCATATTCGCCAAAAATCGGGTGTTCTCTAAGCAGTTTCTCCAGAGCCTTGGCGCTTGCCACCCGACTGAGATACCAAAATGTGTGCTTGAGTTCGTCGCGCAGCGCGGGTGTGGAAAAGGGATACTTTTCATTTGTCGTTAAGGTGTCGAGCCAGGTTTTTACCTCGTTTTTGTGTACGAATTCGCCCTTGCTGTCAGTCAGGAAAAATTCGTTGAGGTCAAAGGCGAAATCCACGTTTTCGCCATCGATTTCCGCGCCTTGGTTCACCTCATCGGTGATCATTCGACTCATTTGATAGCTGAAGAGATTTAGGCGTGGCAAATTTTCGTAAGGATTGTTAGTCTCACTGTCGTTTGGATAGCTTTCTTTGGCATCCTGCTCATCGGCGTATGTCCAGTTGTAAATTTGCTCCGCCGAGAATTTACCGCTCGCTATCGCTTTAAACGGAGTCCCCGACAAATGCAAGGTAAAATTGCGTTTGATGTTGTTAAAAGCAGTGTCGGTTTTTACCGTCTCGATTCCCTCATGGGCTTCGTCGATCACCAGCAAATCCCATGTTAACTCTTTGACGTAGTCAAGTTTGTCGTATGCCCCTCCAAAACATTTTGCGCCTTTCAGATCCTGCAACGAAATGAAAGTTATACAGTCATAACACTCATCGGCACTCTTTCCGCTATTGGCGTTGATAAACTCTTCGCGGGTAATAACGGCGCGATCGCTCAAGCTGTCGGCAGTGGAGACAAATTTATATTTGGTCTGCCATGCGATAAATTTCTCAAAATCATCGAACCACGAGTTGGCAATCGCCGGGCGATTGGTTACAATTAGTACGCTTCGCGCTTTCATTTGGCGTGCCAAATCGTAAGTGGTAAGAGTTTTGCCGAAGCGCGGTTTGGCGTTCCACAAAAATTCGCCGCCGGGATGATCTGACGCGTAAGTTAGTGTAAGCTCCACCGCCTTTTGTTGTTCGACGCGTAACTGATAATCCATCGCAGCATTGACTTGATCGCGTTTCTTTTTGCGGAAATCATCGAAATCGGTATGGGATTTCTCCGGCGTTCCGTTGTAGTAAAACCACTCGGTGTTCGCCCGCTGTTCGATATGTTTGAATTTTCTCAAAAAAGCGTGAAGTTGCCGGTCGGTGAACCATTCGTTTATTCCGATGAATTTAGCCGGCTCCGACCAGAGTTTAGCCGGTGTAATTCCGGCGGTGTGGGTTTGCTGTCTGATACGCTCGTTGACATCTTTGCGTTCGGTGTAGCCGATTTTTATCCACCCGTCGTTCGGTTTGTATTCAGGAAGAATATAGGCGTAAATTTGAGGATAAACAGTTTTGACCGTCTTGATTTGCGTATTGTTCACTTGCCTCTCGCTCCTATTTGCCGAACGGCTCCATTTTGTAGGTGTTCCAATTCATGACCCTGACCGGATTGCCGGGAGTCGTGACAAACTTCGGCTCAGGCTCGAAACCCGAGAAATACCCGTCGTCGCCCTGAACTTTTTTCTTTCGCCCGGTGAGCGGGGGAGTACAGCTCAACCCATCCATCTGAAACACGTTGTAACTGAGGATCAAAGCGATGTTTTTCAGCAATCCTATAGTCGGATTCTTGCCCCATTTCGCATGGTAATAATCGGCATAGGTATACAAAAGATTCTCCCGGGCAAGCAAAAGCGAATCGCCGTTCCACTCAAAACCGTAGCTCGCCTTAAACGCAAGCTCCGCCAACCGCTGGTACTCCGCCAGGTCATCGCATTCGGCGTTGATTCGCGTCAGCTTGCGATCCACAAACCCCTCGCGCTTCCCCAGCGGAATCAGTTCGCCCGTACCCATGTCGTAACGGGTCGCCATGTAAGGAGCTTCCCCGCAGGTTATCTCCAGCCACGTCCGGCGAATATAGGTCTCCAAATCATCGTTTTTGTAACTCTCATCAATTGCGTCTGCCTGCAACTTCACAATCCGAATCGGGGTGAAAACCTCCGCTTGAGTTTTTGTGCGTTGTTTTTGCATTTCCGCCGACTTTAACGCCCGGGGCATGATCAGTGTGCCGTTCTTCCCGGTGATGAGATCGGGCTTGATTTGAGCGGTCGCGGCATAACGGGTCGCGCCGTACTCTTTGTAATTGTCGTTCGCCCAAATTATATTCCGGGGACGCGAAGGCTTTGATCGGTTCTGATCACGCAGCAAAAGATCAAGTATTTCGGGCATGGTTTCCCTGATTTTGCTTTCCAGAATATCGGCGGATCGTTCACTCATATCTTTACGGACACTCCCATTTTTGTATCTCGAAATATAGCACCTGAACAAGCGAAAACAAATCAAAGCGCAAGTTAATTGCGAAAAATTGTCGTTATATGTCGGTTTTGCAATCAGCACTCTTGAAAAATCCTGTTTGTGAGGCTAAAAGTTGACAATTTTTTGATGTAACATCAAAGTACTGCAATAACAGAAAAGGTAAACTCATGGAAAAGCAATCGAATCCTTGCGGCGAATTCTCATCGGCACTTTGCAACCACGCCAAAGCGGCGGTCAATATTCTGACCGTCGAACGGGCGTTGATTACCCGAATCAACCATATGCGGATTTTGCCGGAGTATGAGCGAATCCGTTATGGTACGCTTGAGCCGGACGAGGTGGGCATCGCGCTGGCTTTTTCCAAATACTTGCCTGAGTCGGCGGTCGATCAAATGGATCTGGAATTCACGATTTGGGGTCGAAGTTGCCGTGCCGGGGAGTTTCGCTCTTATTTTCGTAAGCTCGGAGCAAAAATTCCCCAAAAGGAGTGTATAGTGGAGCTTTCGGGCGGTTCGCGTCTTGCTTTTGCCGAAATAACCGCTCCGCATGGCGCATTGTTCGCCCCTGAGCATTTGTCGGGCGTGCCCGTCTTAAACGGTGCGTTGTTCCTCGCGGTAAGATTGAAGCTTATGGAGTCCTGCTTTCACGCCGACGACATCCCAAGTCACAGCGTCCGCATCGCCGAAGAGCCGCATTTGCCCCTTTTGGAGATAGAACGCTCACTCGAAGAGTACCTCCGCCGGAAACTCCGGTCTCCCGTTGCCGTGGAGATCGATTCCCTTTCACCATTGCGGCGAATCGGGGGCAAGGAGATCCGATTCCGGGTAAGCTTGCTCGGCGTCGGGTCTGAAGCATTTGTCCGCCGTTTTCCGATCATCCGCCCCGAGTTCCCGAATTTAATGCATGCTCCGCTGGCGATATTGCCGGATACCGCCAGCGAAGATTACTTCACCGTGCTATGTGTGTATTAAGGATACCTCTAAAAAAACAGCGACTTTTGCAAAATACCAAAAGCCGCTGTCAAGGTCAGTAGTGATAGCGAAGCTGGGCAATTATCAACGTGTCACCATCCATTTTGTAAACCATTCGATCTACTTCGGTAATACGACGCGACCACCACGAGCTGAGATTACCTTTCAGCGGTTCAGGCTTGCCGATCCCCTCAAAAGGAGTGCGAATACAGACTTTTATTAGCTCATTTATTCTTTTGACGATTTTTTTATTCGATGATTGCCAATAGATATACTCTTCCCAAGCCTGCGGTGAAAATTTAAGATTGGCCATTGAGAAGCGACTCCAAATCTTTTTCTATGGCATCACCTTTTTCCAGCGAGTCAATCGAGGCGATTAGGCGTTTGGCGTTTTTGGGACTACGCAGCAAATAAACGGTTTCCGCCCATGCTTCGTAATCATCCAAGCCCATCATTACCACCGCATCTTTCTTTTTTCGGATAATCACCGGAATCCTGTTTCTTATCACTTTGTTGATAGTTTCGGACAAATCGGCTCTGGCAGCGGAGTAACTCATAACGTCCATAATATATATCCTTTGAGTTGTACAATAATAATGTACATCATTGTTGAAGGAAATCAAGATTAAAAAAACAAAAAAACAGCGACTTTTGCAAAATGCCAAAAGCCGCTGATAGCCAAATTTCCAGTTTTTAGAGGGAGTCAAAAGTTACTTATCGGTGAGTGCAACCACTCCGGGCAGCTCCTTGCCCTCAAGGTATTCGAGCGACGCGCCGCCGCCGGTGGAGATGTGGCTCATCTTATCCGCCAAGCCGGACTTGTTCACCGCCGAAACACTGTCGCCACCACCGATAATCGAAACTCCGCCGTTGGCTTTGACTTCGGCGACCGCTTTGCAGACTCCAAAAGTTCCGTTGGCGAATTTCGGCATCTCAAAACATCCCATCGGACCATTCCAAACCACGGTTTTGGCACTTTTAATCGCGTCGGCGTAAAGTGCTGTGGTCTTCGGACCGATGTCGAGTGCCATCCAACCTCCGGGAATATCATCGCCGACGATTTGCGTATTCGCTTCGGCATCGAATTTGTCGGCGGCAACGTTGTCCACCGGCAAGAGGAAGTTGACTTTGAGCTCTTTCGCCTTGGCGATCATCTCGTTGGCGTAGTCAAGCTGATCCTGTTCACAAAGCGAGTTGCCCACGTCGTGACCTTGCGCCTTGAGGAACGTGTAAGCCATCCCCCCGCCGATAATAAGCGTATCGACTTTGGTCAGCAAATTTTTGACCACCGCGAGCTTGTCGGAGACTTTTGCCCCGCCGAGAATCGCGACGAACGGACGCACCGGAGTCTCCACCGCGCTGCCGAGGTAGGCGATCTCTTTTTCCATCAGAAACCCGGCGACCGCCGGCTTCAGAAATTTGGTGATAACCGCAGTTGAAGCATGGGCGCGGTGAGCCGTGCCAAACGCGTCATTGCAGTAAATATCGCCGTAAGACGCCAATTTTTCGGCGAGCTTAAGCTGTTTGGCTTTCATCTCGGACTTTTTCGCGGCGTATTCGTCGTCGCTCATGCCCTCTTTCTTCTTGACTTTGCCTTGTTCCTCGGCGTAAAAGCGGGTGTTTTCAAGCATGACCACATCGCCGGGCTTCATCGCTTGAACCTCTTTGTCGGCATTGGCGCAATCGGGAGCGAAAGTCACCGCTTTGCCGAGCATTTTGGACAAATACTCCGCCACCGGCTTGAGGCTGAAATCCGCCTCGTAACCTTTTTCCGCCGGGCGGCCGAGGTGACTCATGAGTACCAGACTGCCGCCGTTGTCCAACACATATTTGATCGACGTAAGCGCGCCTTTGATCCGGGTGTCGTCTTTGATGACTCCCTCTTTGATCGGAACATTAAAATCAACGCGCATAACTACGCGCTTGCCTTTGAGATCGACGTCGCGGAGTGTTTTCTTATCCATTTTTTTCTCTCTATCGTTTGGGGAAACCTTAATGCAAAAAAGGCGGGCGGCCTATTACCACCCGCCCTTTATGGGAATTACAAACAGTGTAATTACTTGGCGATGACGCGGATCATTTCCAACACTTTGTTGGAGTAGCCCCACTCGTTATCGTACCAGGCGACGACCTTGACGAAAGTCGGGTCGAGCTGGATGCCGGCACCCTTGTCGAAGACGGAGGTGCGGGCTTCGCCGCGGAAGTCGGTCGAAACCACCTTCTCGTCAGTGTAGCCGAGAACGCCCTTGAGTTCGCCTTCGCTGGCGGACTTCATCGCGGCGCAAATCTCATCGTAAGTAGCCGGAGTCTTCAACTCAACGGTCAAATCGACGACCGAAACATCGGAGGTCGGCACGCGCATCGACATACCGGTCAATTTGCCGTTCAACTGGGGCAGAACTTTGCCCACCGCCTTGGCGGCGCCGGTCGAGGACGGAATGATGTTCTCAAGAATGCCGCGACCGCCGCGCCAATCTTTCTTGGAGGGACCGTCAACCGTCTTTTGGGTCGCGGTGGCGGCGTGAACCGTGGTCATCAGACCGCGGACAATGCCGAATTTGTCATCAAGAACTTTGGAGATCGGAGCCAGGCAGTTGGTCGTGCAGCTCGCGTTGGAGATGATCGCCTGACCGGCATAGCTCTTGTCGTTGACACCGTAGACGAACATCGGGGTGTCGTCTTTGGACGGGGCGGACATGACAACTTTTTTCGCGCCGGCTTTGATGTGAGCTTCGGCGGTTTCCTTGGTGAGGAAAAGCCCGGTGGACTCAACTACAATATCGGCACCGACTTCGTTCCACTTGAGAGCGGCGGGGTCTTTCTCGGCGGTGAGACGAATCTTTTTGCCGTTGACCACCAGCGTGTTTCCATCGACGGAGACTTCGGCGTCGAATTTGCCGTGAACCGAATCGTACTTCAGCATATAAGCCAAATAGTCGGGATCAAGCAAGTCGTTGATTCCGACAATTTCGATGTCTTTGCTGAAGTTTTTAACCGCGGCGCGAAAGACCATCCGGCCGATGCGTCCGAAACCGTTGATACCAACTTTGATCATTTTAATGTTCCTTTAGTTGTGTTAAGGGTCTGTGCAAGAATTATCAATGTTTATGAAATATAATCCGATTTTTAAAAAAGTCAAACTCCGCACCGAACTTATTGCGCGGAATTGGCAAGTAACGTTTTCTGTGCTATAGTATGAGCCTAAAATACTTCTAAAAAAGAGAGACGTCAATGAACCGTATCTGTAACTTTTTGCGCGACAATCGCGTTTTATTGCTTCTTTTTGTCTTGGGCTTTTTGTTGCGTTTGGCACTGGCGTTGCCGGGGTATTGGAGTGGTGCGGATCTGAGTTTCGCCCGACCCGACACCCCCGGTTATCTCGGTCCTGCTCAAGCTCTCGCGCAGGACAACGCCTACCTCGATTCTCCCGGCGGCGTTCCCAATTGCGGACGCGCCCCGGGATTCCCGTTTTTCGCCTCGCTCTTTTTCCGCCTTTTCGGAATGTCTATATCGGCAGTGGAAACTCTTGTGTTTGGGTTGATTCTGGTCGGCTCTCTGATACCGTTGGCGGTTTACTGGGCGGGAAAAGTTTGGTTTGACCGCCGTATCGGGTTGTGGGCATGCGGCTTTACGGTGCTGAATCTAACAATGATCGCCAACAGTCCGATGTTGCTGTCGGACACTCTCTTTGGATTGTTCGTTGCTTTGACTCTCGGTTGTTACGGCATGTTTTACAAACACAAAGCGATCGGTTACTTTTTTATCGCCCTTTTCTTGGCCGGAATCGGAGCGTTGATTCGTCCGATCAATTCGGTCTGGGTCTTGCCCGCCCTCTTTTTAATCGCCGTAACGCCGGAACTGAACTATCGCAAGAAATGTTTGGCGGCGGTCGGTGGCGCGACACTCTTTTTGCTCGTTATTTTTCCGTGGATGGGGCGTAACGCCGCACTCGGTGCCGGATGGGTGATCGATACTAACACCGGCGCGATGTACCACCAAAACGGCGCGATGTTATTATCTAAGGTCAATCACTCCGGTTTCGAGGAGGAAAAGGCGAAAATTTTAGCCGAGTTAGAGAAGGAATTTGCCGATAAAACCAAATATCCCGACCTCAAAAGCCAAAGTGATTACCGCAAGCGGCAGTTTTTAAAATTGATTTTAGCCCACCCCCTGGCGTGGTTGCCGCAACATTTTAAAGTGCAAATCCTCTTGCCCGATGCTCCGACTTTTTTTGAAATTCTCGGCATTACCAGTGGCGGTCGCGGCACGATGGATGTTATGCAAAAATCCGGGGTTTTAGCGGCGGTAAATCACTATTTCAACGGCAAAACCTATATATTGCTCCCGGTGTTGCCGTTGTTGCTGGTCACTTTAGTGATGTATATTTTTGCGCTTATGAAACTCTTCGACTGGGTCATTCATATCCGGCACGACTGGTATATGATCTTGATTTTTCTCGCCTTTGTCGAATATTATTTCTTTTTGCCAGGTCCGATCGTTGCACCCCGCTATCAGATTCCGGCGTTGCCCCTTATCGCAATCATGGCATCAACACAAGTGCTGCGTTTTTGCAATTGGCTCAGACGCAAAGAATAAAGTAACGCGCCAAAATGTAACCCGACGCCAGCACCATACTGCCGAGAGTGACCGGGATTCCGTATCTCAAAAAGTCCGAGAAAGTCACATTGTGTCCGTTCTTTTCGGCGATGCCGACCGTCACAAGGTTCGCCGCCGCGCCGACCAACGAGGCGTTGCCGCCGAGACATACCGCCAATGCCAGACCCCACCAGAGCAGATCGCGGCACGCCTCATTTGTCCCGAACGCCGGAGTGCTGCTGATAAAAGCCGCTATGACTGTCACCATCGCCGCCGTGAACGAAACGTTGTTCATCACCGCCGCCGCGATTGCGCTGACCCACATGATGACCAAAATCACAACCGGGACCGACCAGCCGTTCATAAGTGACATCAGTCCGCCGATTTTTGCCATCAGTCCGCAAAATTCCGCTCCGCAAACCAGGATAAACAAAGCCATAAAGAAAAACAGCGTACTCCACTCGATCTTTTCTAACGCATGGTCAACATCCACTTTGCAAATGCAAAGCGCCAGCGTCGAACCAGCCATCGCTACCACGCAGGGTTGTAATCCCACCGCACCATGAATGAGAAAGCCGATAATCGTAAGAATCATAACGACTCCGCCGCGCTTGAGATTGCTCCAGTCGGTGATCGCCGCCCGCTCGTCCAACTCCATAATCAGTGCCCGTTTCTCAACGGTCACTTTCATGCGTTTGGAGTAATGCGCCCAGAGACAGATGCAATAGATGATCATGACCACCACGATAAACGGCGCAAGATTGATGAGAAAATCCGCAAAATTCAGCCCGGCGATCGAACCGATAATCAAGTTCGGCGGGTCGCCGATCAAAGTTGCGGTTCCGCCGATGTTCGATGCCATGGTTTCCGCCATAAGGAACGGAATCGGCGGAACTCCAAGCTCGTTGCATACCAAAAGCGTGACCGGCGCGACCAGAAGAATCGTCGTGACGTTGTCGAGGAACGCCGAGAGAATCGCCGTGGCGAAAACCAGAAGAATCATAGTGCGAATCGGCAACCCTTTGGCGATTTTTGCACATCTGATTGCAACGAACTGAAAAAGCCCTGTGCCGGAGAGCAAATTTACCAGCAACATCATCCCCGCCAAGGTAAAAACCACGTCGAAATTGGAATATCGCGCAAAGGTGTCCAGCTTATCGTACAATTCGGCTTTGCGGAGCATGGTTTCCTGCCCTGTCGCCTCCGGTGTCGCCTGTTCGGCATGGGCGAGTGTTTCGGTGCGATTTTGCTCCAACTGTTCCTGGGTTGAACCCAAATTTTCTGTTTGAACGATCTCGTGGGATGATGTACTATGCCCGGGTCCGGGCAGAATGACGATCAGCATAAGCATCGCACCCAAGAGGGCGGCGACGGTTTTATGCACTTTTTCCGAGGCGATCAAAACATATGTACCGACAAAAACAATTGTCCCAATCCAAAACATCAACGCTGAATATTCCATAAATGACCGTCTCTACCCGCGTAAAACTTTTTTTACAATATTACGAATCATAATTTCTCCGATGTACTTGCCGTCGGCATCGACGACGAAACAGGTACGGACGTTATTTTTCACCATTTTTACGGTGAATTGAATCAATGGGGTCTCAGGGTGAACCTTGATTCTGGGAGCATGCATATAATCTTTTACCACATGTTGGTTCTCTTCCTGAAAAATCCTGGTGAACGGTTCAAAGCTGGTGAGAAACTCAAGGTTGTCCATGCGGAAAATATACTCAGGAATAAAACCTTTGAGAATATCGATTGCCGTTAACACCCCGACTAAATGCCCGTTGTTGTCGAGCACCGGAACGGTCGTATTGTCATCCCGGCTGAAACAGTCCAGCGCGGTCGAAAGCGTGTCGTTTTCGCGCAAAACTCCGGCACCTGAAACCATCACATCTTCGGCGACGAGGTTGTTGCGCACGGTGACGTTCGCTTCCCGCAAAATTTCGAGAAACCCTGCGGCGTTTTTAGCCGTGGAAAGCTTCTTTAGATTACCCGGTTTTGCCAAAAACCGCACCATCGCCGAGAGCGATTTCAAATACAAATCACTGGTATCGGGGGAAATCAGCGACATGACAACCAGATCACAGGGAGCGACATCACTTTCTTTGAAATGAATCGGCTTGGGTAAAATCCCGATGATTATATACAAGTCGTCAAACCCGGCGTTGCGCAAATGCGGCAACGCACACCCTTCGTAGGGAATCTGCAAGGTATCTTCACGTTCGATCAGACCTGAGACGATTTGATCGACATTTAGCGGAATTCCGAGTACCGATTGCGCTTTTTTAAGCATTTCAGTATAGATCCCGGAACGGCTTACGCCATTGATCCCGGTAAAAATCAGTTCTTCGTTTAGAATGGATACCAGTTTCATTTTTTATACTCCTCTTTTTCGCCGGTTACATCCTTGCTACGACCGCTTCGGCGAACGCGGAACAACCGACTTCGGTAGCTCCCTGCATAAGCCGGGCAAAATCGTAAGTCACCACCCGGTCGGCGATGGCACGCTCGATTCCCGAAGTCACCAGTTCGGCGGCTTCGACCCAACCGAGGTGACGCAACAACATTTCGCCGGACAGCGCGAGCGAACTCGGATTAACTTTGTCCAAGTTGGCGTATTTGGGCGCAGTTCCGTGAGTTGCCTCAAAAAGAGCGTGACCGGTAGTGTAGTTGATATTCGCTCCCGGAGCTATGCCGATGCCGCCGACGCATGCCGCCAGCGCGTCCGAGACATAGTCGCCGTTGAGATTCATAGTGGCAATCACATCGTATTCGTCCGGGCGGGTCAGGATTTGCTGTAAAAACGCATCGCAAATGCAATCTTTGACCAAAATTTTTCCCGCCGGGGCTTGCCAATCGCAATCGGCGGCGACGACGGCTTTGTCGGCGTATTCCCGGCGTATAAGGTCATATCCCCAATTTTTGAAGCCGCCCTCGGTGAACTTCATGATGTTCCCCTTGTGAACCAAAGTGACGCTCTTGCGATTGTTTGCAATGGCGTAGTCCATAGCGGCACGGATCAGCCGCTCGCTGCCCTCGATTGAAATCGGTTTTATCCCGATGCTCGAACTTTCGGGGAAACGAATCTTTTTTACCCCCATTTCGTTCTGTAAAAAGGCGATCACTTTGCTTACTTCCGGCGTCTTGGCGTTCCATTCGATTCCGGCGTAAATATCCTCGGTGTTTTCGCGAAAAACCACCATATCGGTCTTCTCCGGGTGTTTTACCGGGGAGGGGACTCCGTTGAAGTAACGAACCGGACGCAAACAAACGTAGAGATCAAGTTCCTGGCGCAACGCGACATTCAGCGAGCGGATTCCGCCGCCGACCGGAGTGGTCAACGGTCCTTTGATCGCAATGAGATATTCGCGAATGGCATCGACGGTTTCGCCGGGCAACCAGAGTTCTTCGCCGTAAACTTTATTTGCCTTTTCGCCAGCGAACAGCTCCATCCAGGCGATCTTGCGCTTGTTGTTGTAGGCTTTTTCGACCGCGCTGTTCCAAATCAGCATTGAGGCCTTGGTAATATCCGAACCGATACCGTCGCCCTCGATAAATCCGACAATCGGATTATCCGGCACTTGAAGTTTGCCGGACGCGTCGGCGGTGATTTTTTTTCCGTTCGGGATTTTTATTTTTTGATAGGACATACCTTCTCCGTGTTTAAAAAATGCTCTTTTAGAGCTATCTGTCTAATATACAGCACGATAATGTTTTCTTCAAGTCTGAGAGCTTATCAACTACTTCGTACCAACTACTTTTGACGGGTTGAGAATATTCAACGGGTCAAAAATTTGTTTGATTCCCGATAAAAGCTCATCTTCACGCGGACTGAGCGATTCCGCAAGGAACGGTCGTTTTGCGATTCCGATGCCATGTTCTCCCGAAACTTTTCCGCCGAGGGTTTTAGCTTTGGCGTATAACTCGTTAAAGACGGCGTTGAGAGTCTTTTTCCACTCCTCTTCTTTTAATTCGTCGCGCAATACGTAGATATGCAAATTGCCGTCCCCGGCGTGACCGAACGAGCGTATTCTCGCCCCGTATTTCTTTTGCAGCGAATGTGAAAAAAGTACAAATTCCGCCACATGCAAGCGGGGTACAACCACATCGCACTCGTCCATTTCAGTGGTGGACGCCTTGATCGCTTCGAGAAACGCTCCACGCGCCGACCAGATTGATTCGTTGCGTTCGGTGGTGTTGGAAATAAACACGTCAAGCGCCCCCGCCTCAAGGCAGGTATGGGCGGCGGCGTGATAGGCAAGGTCAAGCTCTTCCTTGCCGGCGGCATCGAAAGTCAGGAGCAAGTACGCATCGGAGCTGTTGTCGGGAAATTTCCGTCCGAGAAACTGTTCTGCCGCAAGAATCACTTCACGCTCCATAAACTCCACTGCCGTGGGAACAGAATTCGCCCTGATCACCGCAGGAACCGCTTTGATTGCCGAACTCAGATCGGGGAACGGCACGAGCAAACTAAGCTTAAACTTCGGCAACGGGAGCAAACGCAAAATCGCTTTGGTCACAATCCCGAGCGTGCCTTCCGAGCCGACAATTAAGTCCTTCAAGCTGTAGCCGGAGCTGTTTTTGACGACTTTGCCGCCGATTTCAATAATCGAGCCGTCCGCAAGCACCACTTCCAGACCCCTGACATAATCGCGGGTTACACCGTATTTTACCGCCCGCATACCGCCGGCGTTGGTATTGATGTTTCCGCCGATGGTCGCGGTTTTTTCGCCCGGGTCTGGCGGGTAAAACAAATTGTGTTCTTCGACAAATTTGGAGATTTCCATGAGCAATACGCCCGGTTCGAGCGTAAGAGTCATATTTTCCTGGTCAAGCTCAAGAAAACGATTCATGCCGGACAAGTCGATCATAATTCCACCGAAAAGTGCCACCGAGCCGCCGACCAGCCCTGTCCCTTGACCGCGTGGAGTAACCGGGATTCTGTTTTTTGAGGCGTATTTCATAATCGCCGAAACCTCTTCGGCGGAGGCGACTTTAATTAGCACATCAGGGCGGTGAAACGTCCCGGAAAGTTCGTCATGGCAAAAATCTTCGCTGACTTCAGCACCGGGAATAACCCGGTCGGGCGAGCAGATTTTTCGCAATTCCGCTAAATCATCGGAGTTGAATTTTTTGTATGAAGCAGACATTTTATTGTCCTTTCTCAAGCTTGATTTTTTCAATCAATTGCGGCACGATTTTATAAAGATCGCCATGAATTCCGATATGTGCACTCTTGAAAATCGCGGCGTTGGGGTCGGTGTTAATCGCGACAATCAGCTCCGAGCCACTCATCCCCGCCACAAACTGAATCGCACCGGAAACTCCGCAAGTGATGATCAATTTGGGTTTGACCGTCCGCCCGGAGAGTCCGATCTGGCAACGCGGATTGACCCAGCCGGCTTCGATCAGCGAGCGGGTCGAGGCGAGTTTGCCTCCGAGCAACCCGGCAAGCTCTTCGAGCATGGCAAGATCCTCCTGTTTGCGAATTCCGCGTCCGGCGACTACGATGACTTCGGCTTCTTCAATCCCGACTTCGCGCTTCTTTTCGGTTACTTTTTGCACCGAAATGGCGGAATTCAGTTGCGGGTTTGCAAGCGAACAACGCGTGATTTTGCCGATGGCTTCCCGTTTGGGAGGAATCGGGAAAATCTTGTAACGCACCGTCGCAAATTGCGGGCGGTGTTTCGGTGTATTGATATGCGCCATAATATTTCCGCCGTATGCCGGGCGAATCTGATCGAGGTCGGTACTCGGTTGCATATCAAGCTTGGTGCAGTCGGCGGTAAGCCCGGTACGGAATCGCGCCGCCACCCGGGGTGCGAGCGATCGACCCGAAGTGGTTCCGCCCACCAGTACGGTGGAGGGGAGATTTTTATTGATAAAATCCTCCAGTACCGCGGTATAGGGTTCGATGCGGAAATGTTCGAGCGCCGGGTCGTCGTAGACGAACACCTCGTCCGCCCCGTAAGAGAGCAATTCATCCGCTTTGTCGGCGATCCGATACCCGATCAAGACGCAATAAACCGGATGATTGATCTTATCGGCGAGATCCCGCGCTTTGCCCAATAATTCAAACGTAATCGGGTGAACCGCTCCGGCGGTTTGTTCGGCAACCACGGCGACGCCGCGCCACGCGGATTTATCCACCGCCGGGGCATTCTTTTCTTCGACATACTCAAAAACACCGCCGCCTTTTTTAATGCAAATCCGACACATCTTGCAACCGGAGTCGATATCGAGTTTGCCGTTGTCGTAATGAATCGCCCCAAACGGGCATAGTTTGACAAGCGCAGTGGGATTTTCCGCCTTTTCCTGATGAATTTTAATAAATGCCATAAATCTATTACCTCAGCTGCTGCAAAAATTTTCTGTCTTCGAGAAGTTCAAAGAGACGTTCGGCAAGTTCCGCATCGGAACCCTCCCAACTTTCGTGCGTGTTGGTGCTTTCGGGCGGAAAAATCCGTTTGACTTGCGTCGGCGAACCGGATAGTCCGTAATGGTTCGGGTCGGTGTCCACCATATCGTCCAGCGTGTATACTTTTATATCGCGCCCGGCGGTTTCGAGTTTGCGCCGGAATGACGGCAAACGCGGTTCATAAATGCCCTTTTCCACACAAACCAGACCAGGCAGTTTTACTTTTACACTTTCGATGTGCAAGGGTAAATCCAAGTCCAGGGCAATTTCGCGATCGGAAAGCTCATGGATTTGTGAAACTCCCGCCACATGGGCGATACCCAAAAACTCCGCCAACTCCGCTCCGACTTGCGCTGTGTCGCCGTCGGTGGTCTGCTTGCCGCAAATAATCAGATCCGCCCCGCCGGAAGTCTTGATCCCTTGCGAAAGCGTATAGGCGGTCGCCAACACGTCGGAGCCGCCAAACCGCCGATCGGAGAGGATTATCCCATGGTCAACGCCCATCATAAACGCTTCGCGAATTACGCTTTCGGCCTGCGGCGGTCCCATGGTTACGACGGTTATTTCCGCACCGTGCGTCTGCTTAAAGCGCAACGCGGTTTCAAGCGCGTAAAGGTCGTAGGGATTCATTTTGGATTCCACTCCATCCCGCTTAAGTACGCCGGTTTTGGGGTCGATTTCGACCTCCGAGGTCCCGGGAACCTGCTTGATACAGACTATTATTTTCATGCATACCCCTTGATAATGACAGAGACTCCATCGGGAATCACCGCAACTTTGGAATTTTTCCCCGTGATTGCAAATGCAGTATTTAGTGCCTCATTGAGGGTAGAGGCAGTTAAAAGATGCATTTTTTTGAGCATGGCGTGATCGCAATCGCGAGTTACTACAATAACTTTTCGTTTGGCGAGAATACGGCCGAGAATTTGAAATTCCCACTGATCCGGCTCGGTCTGATCGCGGGGAATATTTGCCACGCGCCGGAGCAACTCCTCAGGTGACGCGGCGTTTGCCAAATTTTGATAAAAAGATTCGCCGCCGTGACCGTCGGAACACGAGGCGGCGATGATAATCACTCCGTTTTCACGCGTGGCGGCTTCCCCGGCGGTCATGCCTTTTACCGTCTGATAGACGTTTTGATCGAGCGGATATCCGCCGTTGCTGGTCACGACAATATCGGATAACGGAACTTTTATCTCGGCGAACGAACGCAAAAAATCGCATCCGGCACGATGAGCCTCAAACGGATCGCCGGCAAAGGCGCGGACGATTTTTTTGTTGCGGTCGATCACCACGTTGGCGATAAACGCCAATTTTGTGGCTTTGGCGGCAAAGACCATATCGCGGTGAATCGGATTGTCCGCAAGGTTGCCGGTACGCGCATATGGACTTTGAATGAACTCCGAACAGTGGTTTGCCAAAACGGTTTGGCGCGAGGCTATTCCGGGTAACACGCTTTTGCGGCCGCCGGAAAATCCGGCAAAAAAGTGCGGTTCGATAAAGCCTTCGGATAACAAAAGCTCGGTTTCAATTGCGAGACGGTTGACGATAAGCTCTCCGCCCGAAGGCAACGTGCCAAGCCGAATCAGCGAAGAAGCGTCATTTGAATCGTGAATGACGATTTTTTCGCGTTCGACGATCTCTGTACCGAATTTCGCCACGAGTTCGGCTTTGGTCGTACCGCGATGAAACCCGGTGGCGATAAGGATAGTTATATCGATGTCCGGTGAGTTTTGGCGCAAACGCGACAAAAGTTGCGGCACGATAAATTTGCTCGGCACCGGGCGGGTGTGGTCACTGGCGATGATCACGGCGGAACGCTTACCTCTGGCAAGTTCTTCAAGTTTGGGCGATTTGATTGGAGAATCCAAAGCGCAGTCAACGGCAGCTGCCTGATCGGTCGCCGCTTCGGGCAGGGCGGATTCAAAACTGCCTAAAAAGTTCTCTTCGGCGATTTCTCCGGAAATTTCGGTCCGGTTGTAAGGTAGGTTGATAGTTGTCATATATTCCATTGGATTCGGTTTCGCCTCTAAAAATACTATGAAACCGAGCTTTTTTCAATGGAAAAGGGATATTTATTTGGAAAATTTTCGTTTCTTGATTTGATTTTCTTAAAACGCGAACTATAGTATGAGCCATCACAAGGCGTGGTAGCCAAGAGGTTAGGCGGCGGTCTGCAAAATCGCTTAGATCGGTTCAATTCCGATCCACGCCTCCATTTTTTTGCCAGGATTTCAGGCTACCTCTAAAAACTGGAAATTTGGCTAAAAATTGCAGCTCACAATTGTATGCGCGGTCTTGCGCGTATCTGGTTAACTCTATGTTAGCCAGATGCTTGCAAAACCGCACCTCCAAGTTGTGAATCTGCCAATTTTTAACACAACCCAGTTTTTAGAGATACCCTTCAGTTTTTAGGGGGTAGCCTAATATCGGTACGCGCTGCCTCCTGCCCACATATATTTGAGCTCATCTGATGACCCGTAAGAGTTTGCCGGCGTGCACGCAATATTGGTTGATCCGTCGGGATTGCTTATTCCGACAATCGTTCCGGGTGGATTGACTTTGCGCGGGGACATCGCCTGAACATGTCCGTCAAGAAAACCAATCGGGGTGGAAGTCAAATGTACATCGCCAAGAGGTCGATACGCACCGTCGATGCTCCCCGCCAAAGAGGTAAGTCCCTCGGCTCGATCTCCCACAATAATCCGCAGGGAAGGTTTTTTTACCAAAGGTGCATTAAGTATGCTTGACAAAACAATTGCCCCCTCGGAATATCCGCAAGCGGGATTCCAACCATAGGTTTCGCCCAGTCCGCCGATATAATTCCACCAATCCGTATGTGCGCCTTGAATACCGCCAATGGTCTTGTTGCTCGACGGGCAACGCAATTTTACTTGAATATAGTTGACGCTTTTACCCTGCAAAGTATATTCCGGGGCGTATCCCATTGAAACAAACCGGACTTCCCAGCGTATCTTGTCATACAAAAAAGGAGCAGTCATCCCCCGAAAATCACCCATATATGAGGCATTGTAAGAATTGAGGCAACCTCTAAAAACCATTTTTTAGAGGTTTTGTATTAAACATAGTTCCGTTTTTTTGAATTTTACCAGTTTTTTGTCGCGTTTTTTCTGTTTTATACCCGGTTATTTTGGGGCGAT
>JAISIP010000069.1 GCA_031261965.1 Victivallales bacterium
AAAAAGAAGTCAAAAAGACCCCGGCGAAAAGCCTGAAAGAGAAACGCGCCGAGAAACGTGCCAAGCGCGGCGAATAACTATTCAAGAATTCCCCGGACATAACCGTAAATATTGTGTCCGTCGTAAAGAAACGGAGTTGGTGTGTTCCTTGAGTAGCGTCCGTTTTTATCAAGCTCGCACCGAATCATCATGAAGTTCATGGTTTCACCCTTTTGGGGAGCATTGCCGAGCAAATAACCCGGCAATGCGGAAAACGGAATTTTCAATTCGACCGTATAGCCGCCGGAGGTGAGACTGGTTTTTGCTTTTGCCCGGGAAACCGTACAAACTTTCAGATCATAATGTCGTTGTGGCGATTGGTAAGCCCACGCAGTGTACAGATTACCATCGGCGGAGACGACCGCCTCAAGATAATCGACCAAGCGAAAATCCGGCAGCAGGAAAAGTTCCACCGCATCGCCGTTATAAGGCGACTCCGGCGAACCTGGAATGACCTCGGAGTCGAAAATCGTGGCGGCAAAGTAGATAAACTCTTTGTCGTACTGCAATTTCCATACGGCTTCAGAGGATATGGGCAGTTCCGAATTCAGAGGATATTCGCCTTGATAAGTCAAGGCACCATCCCATTCGTCCGCATTTATTTTGCCGTCGATGACCGGCGGATTATCGGTAAACGGAATTTTGGCGGTCGGAACTGGGCTTTTCCATTGGCGACCGAGTTCGATTTCTCGCTCAAGGCGGGCAAGATCCCGACGCAACTCGTCACGGTTCAATGCCAAAGTTCCGCCCAGTAACTGCTCCCGTCTGCGAACAAAATAGGGATCTTCAACCAATTTTGCCCTATACTCAAACGGGGTATTAACCCGTTCCGTATAAGCTTTGTAGAGCAAACTGTCCTGCCGGAGATCGCAAGAATGCTGTTTGCAACCCGCGATCACTCCTACAAGTGCAAACAAAAGGACAACTATTTTACCGTCAAATCGCACTTAAACTCCCTTGTTTCCAATTGTTTGCAACCATCGCCGTCAAAAAATGAAACTCTAAAGACGGGAGTCCCTTTTGCGGTAGTGCGTATGGAAATGCTCTTTATCTCCTTTTGGTCGATATTCTCTATCGACAAAACGGGAGCGGCATTTTGCATAAAGGAGATTACACCGTCTTTTCGTAACGGCGAATCCGTTGAATTCCAAAGAACGGTATTTTGCTTAAGTCCGGTGAGTTTAAAAGTTTTCTCCTCTTTTTCGGTGTGAACTACAACGCTCTCGATTTTTTGCGGGATTTGGAACTCCCAATTTAGCGAACCTCCGAGTCCCGGTCGTGGTTGCGGAGTGACTGCCGCGGCAAATTCTATTCGATCTGCTCCCGAAAGGCGATAGGAAACCGCATAGGCAACCTTGGGCAACGCCGAATACCCATGATGGGCATCGCGCTTCAGCTCGCCGCCGAACTTCAAAAACAGCGATTCTTCATTTGTACTGATTCTCATTGCCGTTTCTGTATTATTTCGCGATGTTCCCGGACAAGGGGTGTATTTACCGAATTCGTTATCGTAATTCGCGGTAAAGAATCCGTCATCGGAATAAACTTGACTGTTTTGAAGTAACGCAGTCCCGTTCAAAAGAGACATTTCGTGAATTCCGCCGCCTTCATTCCGATTCATAGTCAATTCAAAATGCGAATTTTTGAATTGATGCATAGATCCGTTGGTACGCAGCGACCAATCTTTCCCGTTGATTATTCCCGCCGGATAATCGGGTTGGTCGTCGGCTCGGATAGCGAAACGAAGTTCACCGTTTTGAGGTAAAAGACGCAACGTTGTTCCTGAATTGAGAGAACCGTTCTCTCTTAAATACATATCCGCCGGAAAACCGCGTTCCTTTTGTGAAAAACGGATTCCACTCCAAAGCCCGTCCTTTTTAATGGCGATCTGACCGGTTATCGGGTCGAGCGTTTGGGCATCGGCTTGATAGTGGACTCCGCTTTTTTGAACGAAGTGCGTAATGCGAATTTTGCGAATCCATAAATCTTTTTCGACTAAGCTGAACTCGTCACCTTTGGGATGAAATGCGGACGGTTTGTCGCGAAGAGCCCCTTCCAGAGCAGAAACAAACCATTCGTCCGTATCATCGCCGAAGCCAAGCTCCAATGCCACGTTTTCAGCCGGGTCGTTTTCCAAAATGATTTTCAAATCTTTTCCGTCAAGTCGATAAATAGAGCGAAATGACCGATTATTTGACCACTTACCGGTGTAGGTTGCAATTTGAACGTCCCCTTCGTGTGAAGATGTATGAGCAATTTCGGATGTTTTGGAATAATCGCTCCCTTTGCCGTCGCGAATGGCGAAATGATCGGAAACATATCCCATTTTCTTAAGAACATTGTTTCCGTTTTTATCCAGCAGAGAAACTATGAAGCCATTTTTCAATTCAACATTCCAAAATGCATTTTTCAGAGTCAAGTCTCCCTTTTTCGTAGATTCGGGTTTTTTCGCAATTGATTGTTGTGCAGATACTTGAGATGCATTTTTATCGGTAAAAGCGAACACCCGTACCCCGTAGGCAGGTAGCTCAA
Source organism: Victivallales bacterium (assembly GCA_031261965.1). Classification (GTDB taxonomy): domain Bacteria; phylum Verrucomicrobiota; class Lentisphaeria; order Victivallales; family Victivallaceae; genus Victivallis. The sequence continues at coordinate 2,572 of JAISIP010000069.1, forward strand.
ATTTCAGCACTCCTCCGTCACGCACGGCGGACACACCGTCGATCAATTCAGTGAACGGCAATTTTGTATCCCGACATTCCGGCGGGAGAGTCAGCTCAACGGTTTTGGCTTGACCGGTAAAATTGACCGCGACGGAGGAAAAACGATCCGGCAACTTTCGGGTAAATGTCAGCACCCCCGGGTCGGAACTGCCGGTTGGCAAATAGATAGTCTTGCCGCCAATGAATTCCGGGCGTTTGCGGATCTCGGCGAGTCTTGCAATCAGTATTCCGGCTCCCTGCTCCTGATCCATATTGATTAGCGGCAAGCCGGGAATCAGAAAACTCAAGCTCAAAAGGGAATCGCGCAGACCGCTGCCGTAACGCCGGATTGCGAGCGAGGTGTCGTGATTTTCGCTGAATCGCATCAACCCGGAGGCGTATTCCAAAGGCATCGACGCTTCATCGCGATCGAGGAAAAGTTTCACTTGAGGAACCCATTCTTCCGGCTTCCGATAGGCTATTTGAGGAAAAACTTCGGCACCAAGCGTGGTATCGTAAATGAATTCCATTTGCGACAGATGAGAAGTCGTCCGCGTTTCACCAAGCAGAATGCAACCGGGTTTGACCTCGTCCATGGCTTCGTGGACGCGACGCATCATAGTTATTGCCCCTTCCGTACCCGATTGCGAGGGGATGCGTCCATCGGTCGGCAACTCGTTGTCCGGCGAATAACGGGCGCAATCGACGCGCCACCCGCTGATGTCGCAGGCGGTGATGTAATGACAAGCAAGCTTGCGCATTTCGTCTTGCCAACCGGGATTGGCGTAGTCCATCGAGTAGCCGCCCCACCAGTGTTTGAATGAGCCGTCCGCATTGCGGGAAATCCATTCCGGGTGTTCTTTTACGATCTGTTCGCCCAGACTCTTTCCGTAAGGAGCTTTCGGGTAAGGTCCGTGCGGGATGAGATCCATCAAAACCCGGATTCCCATTTTTTCGGCTTCCTGACAAAAAGTCCGCAAATCCGCCTCGGAACCGACTTCCGGCTCCATATCATAAGAATAGACACCGTATCTTCCCTGATTAAACGGATTGAACCAAAGCATGGTCACTCCGAGTTTTTTCAGGTGGGGTAATACGCTCTTGCGAAAATTATCAAAATTACCGATGTCGATCCAGCGCGAAAAGGTGGTACCTTGAACGTAAGCGGAGTATAGGACAGCTCCATTTGTCCATGCCGGTCTCTTTTTTAGTCGGAATCCGTTGAGTTCCCAAGCTTGCGAAAGAGAGGCGAACGCATCGCGCATACTGCCTTTTGTTACTGAAATCAACTCTTCGCCGGAATCCACGCGATCGCCCGCTTTCATATTTGCCCGGACATTAAACGCGGTTTGAAACGAAACCGAGTTGTTTCCCGCGATGGAAATAACCTCATAATCCGACTTCACGGTTTGCATGGTAACGGCGATACCGATTTTTTGATTTTCATTGTAAAGAACCGCTCCCGGCATGTGATTTCGGTAGGGGGCGGACATTTGCCAGTTCGGTTTCCCGGTCAAAGAGGAATTGCGCGATACCCAGTGACCCGGATGTACTACCGTACAATCATTTGGTTTGCCGATCACCAGTCCGTCAAGAGACATGCGGGAACTTTTGGTCGATATTGCTTCTCCCGCAAGTCGCGTCCATGCGATTCGGCGGGAAAACACTTTTTTGTCGGCAAAAAGGCGGGTATAGACCTCCAATTTCCAGCCGGGAGCATGAAGCTCCATGCGCAATTCTTCGCCGCCGGGGACGGAGACGATTTCATGCTTTTCAAGCAGAAACGGGTTGACGTCTTCAGGAAACAACCATTTATTCTCTTTGGTCTGAAGATTGTATTGATTTCTATCGGCAAGCCGAAAGCCGGTGTCCTTATTTGCGATCTCTTCCAAAGACCCGTTTCGTGAATTGAAAGTAAGCTTCAACTCGCCGTTTTGCAATATAACAGGATCTGATGCAACAAGCGAAGAAACCGCAAACAACAAGAATGAGAAAAAATATTGCTTCATGAGAAAAACTTTCAATATTACCAATTATAGTAAAATTCTTGCAAATTGGTGTGTGCTTGCAGTTCCGCTTGCCCATAAGGATCATACATATTGTTTACCCGCTTGGAAAAGGTACTTCCGTCAACTCTTGCGGCGTTTAAACTACTGGTGTGACGTCCGGCAAAAGCCGCATATCCCGTGTTGGTTCTGCTGCCGGGACTGTTGACCAAACGCCAATGCCCTTTCGTCAAATCAGGCGTCCCTGACGAAGTTTGAGCGAACGTATCGGCAAAAAGATATTTCTTTGACGGGTTTTTTATAGCAGTGACTTTGTATGATTTCGAAATTCCCGCATTATCCGTCGGCAATCCGTAATACAGCATGTCATTGAACCCGTAATGCGGATTGACGCGCCACCAGTCGTAATTGGTGCCGTCCCCGGTAAAATTTTGCGATGGCATTTCCGGGCAGTATAAAATTTTAGTGGGCAGATAAGTGCCTTGCGTTCCACGAACTCCATAGGGAAGTCCGACCAGACGGTTAGAAAACAGTTCGTTCCACGCCGAATTCGAGCGTGACGGCAAAAAGTCGTCATAATCGCCGCAATAGAATGCGAAAGCGTTTGTCTGTTGTTTGATATTGCTGATACAGGAGGCGGATTTCCCCCTCGCTCTGGCTTGATTCAGCGCAGGCAGGAGCATGGAGGCCAAGATCGCGATAATCGCAATAACCACAAGAAGTTCAATCAATGTGAATTTTTTCGTCATTTTACAATCCTCCTATTTTTGGAGTTTCCGTTTATTGTTTGGCGGGAGAAAGCTTTTGCCCGGTCATCGTGATGGCATCGAAATAACTGCTGTTTTCGGCTATGCTTCCCCAGTGTATGATTTTGATGAAAGCAAGAAGTTTGTCTTGCTGAAACTCGGCTGGAATGTCCACGACAAGTTCGGCGGGAGTCCACTCATCGCGTTTCTCCATCCTGACTTTTGCCTCGGGAATGGGAAGATTTTCCCATTTCCCGTTGTTCAGGCGTCGGACAATGACGTTGAACGAAGCCCGATTTTTCTCCGTGCATTTGTAGACAAAATTGAATGTCAGCTTGGAGTAGCCGGAGAGGTTAATCATAGGACTCCATAATTCTAAAAACCCGGATTGGACTTCACGCGCAGTGAGGCAAACCGCGTACTTTCCCTCTTTTGGCGAAAGTGATGTGCGTTCAATAGAACCGTTTGCGCCGTTGAAAAATTTTCGTTGCCACTTGGACTGCTCCAGCGGAGTTTCAAAATTTCCGTCAGGAAGAAGATTTTCCGTCGCGCATAACACCAGCGGCAATAAAAACATCTGGCACAACCCTGTAAAAAGCGTAGTCTTTTTCATAAATTTATATCCTTATCTTAAGTTAACGGATCATTGTCATTGTCGGGGCATGATCGGGGTAATCGATAAATTCGACCTTATTTTCCCGCAATCCTTCCAATTCAAAAACGATCAACTCGTTTTTACCCTTTTTAAACATCGGCGCCGGTGCATAAAGCGCAAATCCTGGTCCTTCGACTCGATAGCGACCGAGATTTTCCCCGTTGAGAAAAATCTGCCCGTGCGTTCCGTAAGGAATGCGAATATAGGTATCCGCAGGCTCATTTATCTCAAACTCCGCCCGATGAAAACACGGTTCACTCGCTCCCGGACAGTACGACCCGAACTTCAATGTAGACAAATCTTTGAGTGGCAACGGATAAACCTCCCAACGATAACATCTGCGCTGATGAACCAAAACTCCATCGAGTCCTTTGTTCCAACATTGGGCTTGTCCCATGCACGAATTGATTCGTCCCTGGTTTTCCACTATAATGTCCAGACTGCCGGGGGGAATGACTATTGATTCGTTGCGGTTGCAATCGGTCACGCCATACCGTTTGCCGTTGGCATAGACCCAAGCTTTGTCCGCAAGATTCATAAGCGAAAGAGAAGCCGACTCTTCAGGGAAACTCACCTTGCTGCGATAGAGAATAAAACCGAAATTCTGCCCGAAAAATTCCATCGGCTCAGGAGTTACGGATTCGACTTTTTCTGAAAGGGCTGATAGTTGTTCAAAGAGTTTCGCCGATTGTGAGAAGGTCACAGACGGGAAGCTTTGCAATTTGGATGGAATCGGCACGCCGATTTCCGCATCCGGGCAATATTGCTTGATCAGACGTTGAATCGCAAAATACTTGTCGGTCGGATCGCCGGCTTCATTCAACGGCGCATCGACATCATAACTATTGAGATACGGCTCGAAATGATTGCCTATATTCAACGCTCCATTCATGAAACCCAAACTGCTCCCGCCATGAAACATATAGAAGTTAAAAGAGTTGCCGCGCCTGAGCATCTCTTCTACGTCGCGTGCGACATCAGAGACTTCATGCCGGAGATAGGAGGCATTCCAACGATGAGATACTCCGGACCAGAGTTCCATAATAAACTCGGGGGTGTCGGGACGGAACTGTTGAACCGCGTCCAAAAATTTTCCCGGGTGACTCGGACAGTTGACCGTCAGCATGGTTTCGGGTATCGAACCGCACTCCATGGCGTATGCGCTGCCCCAGTCTGAAATAAAAAGCGGTATGTCTATTCCGGCATCGCGGAAAAGGTCGTAAAGATGCCTCAAATAGCAAGTGTCGTTTCCCACAACGCCATATTCGTTTTCGATTTGCATTAAAACAACCGGTCCGCCTTGCGTCCATTGCAGTTTTTGAAGTTTGGGCAAAAGAACCGCAAAATAACGCTCGACCGCCTCTAAATACGGTCGATTGCAACAGCGAATCCGCATTCCCGGCTTGGCAAGAAGCCACGCCGGTAGTCCCCCGAAATCCCATTCGGAGCAAATATATGGGCCGGGACGCAAAATCACCTTCAATCCCAGCGAAGCCGCGATTTCGACATAACGTTCAAAATCCAACCTCCCGGAAAAATTAAATACCCCTTCCTCTTCTTCGTGAAGATTCCACGGCAGATAGGTTTCCACCGTGTTCAACCCACACTGCTTGAGTTTGGTCAGGCGATCTGTCCAGTAAGCCGGATGGATGCGAAAATAGTGCATGGCTCCGGAACGGAATTGCATCGGTTCGCCATCCACTAAAATTTGTTTGCCTTGGATATTGACTTGTCGCATTGTACCCTCTTTAGGTCATTAGTTTTTCCGATATAATTATACTATAAAAATACATCTGTAGCAATAGTAAAAATGTCGAATTATATACAAATTATGTTACTTAGTTTTGTTGCTGTCGAGTGTCGATAAAAAAACGGGCAATTTGGCTAAAAATAACCTATAAAGGTAGCTTTAAATTGATTTTTCTTGAGATCATGCTATAATAAAAAGGGGAACATATTTTATAGACAAAAAACCACATTTTATAGGATATGTGTCGAATGAATCAATATGATATTTACACCCGGATAGATTGCGAAAACCACAATAAACCGTTTCCGTTGCCGGTTTATTTGCGAAGCATAGGTTATAAACGCCTGGATAACGGATATTGGGAGAGGCTTCCTGAGCTGCACAGCCCCTTTTTTGAAATGATCTGGTGTGCAAAAGGAATCGGAGAGGTGATTTTGTACAAAGAGTCTTTCCTCCTTCATGCGAATGATATTTTTTTCTATCATCCCAATGAACGACATATTCTTCATTCGCTTTCGGATGGGTGGGAAACTTACTGGATAACGTTCGACGGGCCCAACGCCGTCGCATTTTTCGACAGTTATAATTATCCGAGAAAAACGCATTCAAAAGAGCCTTTTCCGCTTGATCTGTACAATGAAATTCTGCAAAAAATCAGCGATTCATCTCCTGTGACTTTTCGCTCGATGTTAGCGTTGCTCTGCCGATTGCTTGCCCTGGCAGGAGGAGAAGATGTCGTGGAGAGCAACCCTGTCCAGATGGCATTGAATCTGATTCAAAAAAATCTGTCCAACCCAGATCTGGATGTCAATTTTTTGGCAGATCAACTTCAAATACACCGCTCCACATTAGTGACGCTCTTCAAAAAACGCCTTGGTCGCCTTCCCAGTCAGGCAATCAGGGATCGGCGCATTCAATTTGCGGAAGCTTTTTTACGGGGAACGACTCTTTCGGTCAAAGAGATCGCCAGCCGTTGTGGAATTCGCGATGAGAGTTCATTTTGCCGCTTATTCAGGCAAACCTATAAGCTTACGCCGATGCAGTATCGTCTGAGAAAATAGGGTATCTCAGATGGTGTTAAAATATTTGACAAACGCGTGAGTTTATGATATGATAACAGCGCAACAAGCAAAAACCTGATTCAGTGAAAAAAATTTTGAATAAGTGATATGTTCGTTCATTTGTCAGGAGCTTGTAAAAACAACAGGCTTCAACTGGTAGATAAAAAGAGGATTTTTTATAAGTACATGGCAAACAATGGATGGTATCTCTAAAACCCACATTTTTTTGACTACTTCTACGTAATGTCGCTCTTGACAAACGGGTGACATTACAGTATATTGGCTTACGGGTGTTGGTTTGTTCTGCAATATTGCAAGTTGTGCAACAGTGCTGTTTGGTGAGTTTCCGTCAAAAGCGTGGAAGATTATTGATAAGTGGCAAGTTTTTGTGTCGTCAATTGATGGTGTGCTATCCAATTGCACTCTGATAACAGAAGAGCATGACTACAGTATCTATTCACAGAGTTTTATGTCGCAAATTCAAAAAAGATGAACTTAGAAATGTCGTTTGTATTGTTTAATCCTGTAGCTATAAATGTTTTGCTTAAAATAGGTGCTTTGAAACAACATTAACGACCGTTAGCCGCAATGCTTTTGACACCATGCCATTGTCATTGATTAGCAGTAGTATTAAAAAAGAAAAATCTTCGCAAATATTCAACGCTCATTCGCTTTGTTTCGTGAGAGTGGGCGACTGCTCGAAGTTGCAACGCAAGCCATAGAAATAGCCATTAAGGTTAGCGAATTCGTGACTATGGCGTTGTTTTGAAATAAAGCAGAGGGGGGGTAACGAAGCAATGAATAAGGTAACAATTTTCAATCGCAGTAATCCTGATATCGGATTATGTATTCGACCCGCAACACTCGGGAATGAATACGATCTTGTTAATGGGTTCATTGATTACTATTGCCGTCAGTTTGTTCGAGATAATAAAAAAACTCAGCTTGCTGTGTTTATAGAACCGCGTATTGATTCGGGCTTCCCAGATGTTGTTTTTGCTTCTTATCTGCCGTCAATCGTGAATAATTGGTCAGCTAAGCGTGAAACACTTGATCCATTTGACCTAAAACTGTTATCATATCTTTGCTCGACTAAAAACGTTCTTGGAGCAAAACTTATATCAACGCTTGGATTCCCTGAAAAACAAATGATAACATCTTTAGAAAAACTGATGGATGCCAAGTTAGTTTCTTACCGTAACAGTAGTTGGCGTGTCCGTACATTGCGAGATGTTTTCAGCTTAACTAAGCTTATCGCTGTAGAGGCGAAGCTCAATAACGTAAGTAAGGTCGTAGAACAAACACATCTTAATACTCGATTTGCTTCTCATTCCTATGCCCTTATTAACTCGGCACACCCACAAGAAGAAACCGTTAAAACCTTCAAGCGCTTTGGTCTCGGTTTGTACGGAAAAGACTCACTGTTCCATCGAATAGTTGAAGCGAAGCAATACACACTACCATCCAGTTATTTATCGTTTCAGTTCAATGAATGGATAGGCAAATCTATATCCCGCCAAGGAGGATAATATATGCGTGATTTTAAGGAGTTAGAGAAAAAACTATCCGACTTGCAACAAATTGCTCGTGGAGGTCAAAAAGTTGTTTATAGTGCGACTCATCTTAAATATGGGAGTGTTGTCGTTAAACTGTTTTTCAAGACGGATGCTCGCTCACAGCGCGAAATAGCCATAAACACAGAGATCGATTTCGACTGCGTTCCAAAAATCTACGAGACTGGTCATGTTACATACACAGATGCAGAAACGTTGTATGTAATTGAGCAACGCATTGCCGGTGAGGAATTGCGCAAACGCCTTGAGCAAGGTAAACTCTTTACACTACAAGAAGCTGCTGATTTTCTGACTCAAGGGTTGAACTTTATCGTGGAATTAGAAAAAAAGAAGATTGTTCATCGTGATATTAAGCCTGAAAACATCATAATATCTGCAAACAACAAAGTTTACTTCTTGGACTTTGGTATTGCTCGTATAATAGGAGTACCATCACTAACAAAAACAGAGGCGTTAATGGGACCGCATACGCCTGGTTATGCTGCTCCTGAACAATTCAACAACCTCAAGAGCGACATAGATTCACGAGCAGACCTGTTCTCAATTGGCGTCGTAACATATGAATGCTTATCAGGCGAAAACCCATTCCGCAAAGGAGCAGTGAGCCATCTTGATATTCTTCAACGTACAGAAACGATAACACCAGTCAGTTTTCGTATTATAGGTGATACACAACAACAGTTTATGGGTCTTCTGAGTTCCTTGATGGGCAAGTTCCCATCGAGACGACCAAGGAACGCAACACAAGCGTTGAATTGGCTATCAGCGGCTAAATCAACGTTCCAAATAGCGGAGACAGAACAATGAAATTCTATCTGCAAATGGGACACGGAATGCAAACTATGTGTAAAGACCTTAGTACACTATGGAATGGAACGACAGTTATACTGAGTCCGCAAAATATTCACCCAACTGATAAGCTGTTGCCTTTCGCTAATTCAATGCACGAGGTTGATGGTAATATACTGTTCGACCCGCAGTTATATGCGCCACGAAAGTACCAAAAGAACTTGCAAATGCACAACTACTGGCCTCAAGCGGACTTTACGAATATAGAATCGGGTAATTGTCGCGATTTACTGACCAAACTTGCCCAAATCAACACTTTACTGAACACTGAAGCGTTTATACTTCCGTCAAGTATAATCAATAGAATTGACGATCGCTGGGGAAAGATTCAAGAAGAAATCTCTAATCAGGCGCGTAACGTAGCAAGTTGTCAACGTTTGTTTCTTACTGTTGCACTTGGTAAAGATGTGTTATTAGAGGCTTCGCAAGTCGAAAACATCGCCCAGTATGCCGAGCACTGGAATGTTGACGGGGTTTACATTGTATGCGAACACCCCGAACACCATTACCTTGTTGACAAACCGATATGGATTGCCAACTTGCTATCACTTGTGGCGGGAATCAAGCGAAATGGGAAAGAAGTGATTGTTGGATATGCAAATCATCAAATGCTCCCCCTTGCGTTAGCAAAATGTGATGCTATCGCTGCGGGTAACTTTCTCAATGTTCGTTGGTTTCAGTCTGAACATTTTGAAACGACTGATAGCGATGATCTAAGTCGTAGGACAAAGTGGTATTATTGTCCACAAGTCCTTTCCGAGTTTAAAGTTACCTATCTTGACGTTGCTCAACGAGCAAAAATCATAGAAACCATGGTTCCGCCCACAGAAATGAAAAACAAATACAGTCAGGTATTATTTGGCGAAGCGATGCCATCATCAACCAATTATAAGGAGGGTGATTCCTTCAGACATTATTTGCATTGTCTTCGTATTCAGTGTGAACTCGCGAGCAAAACGACATATAAAGAGACATTAAACTCTCAGTTTGCTCAACTGGAAACAGCGGCACGTATTTTAGATGGTTTGCATAAAGAGCGAATCAAAGGGCAAGACCGAGATTTTGGTGAAATTGTAGATGTAAATGAGGCGGCAATTCAGATTTTTGATAAAGAGTTTGGGTTTGCGATGGCACAAGAATGGTAAAGATAGTCGTAGTTTTTACGCCTAAAACACCGCTTCTTCTGCCACGCAAGGTAACGCGATATAAGTTTTAGGCAAGTTGGTCTCATACTTTTATTGTTTCAAAAAATAGTTGGGATAGGCGCGACACAGCATTCCGTGTAAATTGTGCTGATTTCGCTTAGAGGTTGTTGCAGGGCGGGCATGGCACCGGCGTGTGCCAATAGCTCTTCAGCACTCGGAATGCGCCCTCTTTCATAATCGGATTTAAGGGGGCAAAAATACTGCGATAGGAGTATATTACCGAACCTTTGATGTCGCTTAGTTTTGAGTTGTATCTGAGCTGGTCGGCAAGTTCCCCTTTGTGCCACAAATCCCCCGAACCGAGGCGATAGGCGGCTTGACCGATATACAAGTTCACCTTTGTCCCTTTTACCAGATTACTCCACCAGTCGGCAAGCGCGGCATAAGCGGCGATGTCTTTGGAAAACGACCAGTAAAGTTGCGGAACAATGTAGTCCACCCAATTGTTTTTGACCCAGGCGCGGGAATCGGCGTAATGGCGGGAATAAGAGGACGTACCGTCGGTCAACGAGCCGGGTTTTATATCTTTTTTATTTGCCCAGATACCAAATGGACTCACCCCGAACGCGACTTTGCGTCCGCTTTTGCGGTTATGTTGGGAGATATTTTGTTTGACGGCGTAAATCAAGCTATTGACGTTGGCTCTTCGCCAATTTTCGAGCGATAAGTTACGCGGATTATACTTTAGAAAAGTGTGGAGATCGCTGTTGCCGAGCTTTATATGAGGATAAAAGTAGTCGTCGAAGTGGATCGCATCTACCGGGTAATTTTGCACGATCTCCTGTACGGTATTGAGAATGTGGCGCATGACCTGTGGCTCGCCGGGGTTGAGCAAAAGCGAAAAACTTTTGTCTTTGTTGGTAAGAGCCAACACCAGTTGCGCATTGCGTTTGGCGAAATTCTTGTTGTCGAGCGTTTTGAGGTATTCCGATTTTTTTTGCTTAGTCGAGCCGACGACCCGATAGGGATTCAACCAGGCGTGAAACTCCAAGTTGCGCTTGTGAGCTTCAGCGACCATAAAGGCGAGCGGGTCGAAATTTTCGAGCGATTTCCCCTCTTTCCCGGTCATCCAGCGAGACCACGGATTCAGTTTTGACGGGTAAAATGCGTCGTTCATCGGTCGGACTTGAAAGAAAATCGCGTTGAAATTCAATTCTTGCAAATTGTCTACCATTGCAAGATAATCGCGCTTAAACTCCTCGGCGGAGTTGTGTTGGGCAAAGTCGATGTTTTTGACCGTTGCCACCCAAACTCCGCGCATTTCGCGTGCTTTGGTCTTATAGACAACCGGAACGGTCACTTTTGCGTTGGAAAATCTACCGCCGTAAGCTACCGATTTGCCTGTCACCGGGTGCAGCAAAACCTTTTCTTGCGCTGAGACTGTCGCGCCAATCCCCACCAAAAACAATATGATACTCAACAGGCAAATGATTTTTTTCATCCGATAAGCTCTTAATGTTAAGGCTACCTCTAAAAACCGGAAACTTGGCTAAAAATCGCATCTCGTATTCGTATGTGCACTGCTTGCGCGTATCTGATTAACTCTATGTTAGCCAGATACTTGCAAAATCTCACCTCCAAATTACGACTCTATCGATTTTTTAACTCAAGGTGAGTTTTTAGAGATACCCTTAAGTTGATGTTGGGTACTTGCGCCTCCGCCGACGCGGCGGTCGGTCATGTTTTTCCCTTTGCCGCGGGGAGTTGTGACGGTGTGGTATCGCCACCGGCCAAAGGCGTTCAAGTTCTTCTATCTCATCTTCCGCCACCGCCGCACGGATCAGCAAAAGTTCGCGGGCGTGGGAGTAGGATTTGGTGTTGATTAGCTTTTCCTTGGCTTTTTTATCGCTGAACAAGGGTTGCAAAATCAGCATTCGCTCCGCCGAAAGGGTCATGCGATTCATCATCGTTTGGGGCTTGAAAAGCCATTTGAGCACATCGCGAATTGCGATAGTGGAATCCGGCCCGGGTTGCCAAAGCTCACCGACCTTGCAGCCACACTCCCGCTCGACGAAAGGCAACGCAAGTGTCGCCATTGCCAGTGAAACGCTGTTGCGATAGATTCCTTCCCGCACCCGGCAGTTGCGTTCATTGAGCAAGTTTAAAGCATAGTCCGCATACGGAGTGTCCCAGGCAGCGGCGAGTTGCGGCAAAAAGAACGGCAAAAGCCCGTAATCGTGAAAGGCTTGCAAGTGTTTGTCGCCGTAGGCACTTGAGAGAATTTTCTCCAACTCAAGCGCGAGACGCGAAGTCGCCGATAGTTGCAACAGTGCGAGATTGGCAAAGAGTGCGTTTTCCGTCGCCGACTCTATGGTAAAATCGTATTGCCCGACCAATTTCAAGGCACGCAGCATACGCACCGGGTCTTCTTCAAAACGGACTTGTGGCGTGCCGATGGCGCGAACCACCCGATTGTTTATGTCTTCAACGCCTTTGCCGGTAAAATCGATCAGTTCGTTTTTGACCGGGTCGAAAAACAGCGCGTTTACGGTAAAATCGCGCCTGAAAGCGTCCTCCTCGGCAGTGCCGAACGAGTTGTCCGAGAGAATCAAGTTGCCCGGCAAATCGTGCTTGGCGTTGGTGTTGCTTCGCCCCGGAGCTTGCCGAAAAGTACTCACTTCAAAAAGATCGCCCTCCCAAATCACATGAACCAGTCGAAAACGTTTGCCGATAATCCGCGCCGAACGGCGACCGAAAACCGCACGAACCTCTTCCGGCGTGGCAGAAGTGGAGATGTCGAAATCCTTGGGCTTCCTGCCCAAAAGCAAATCGCGAATAGCCCCGCCGACGATATACGATTCAAACCCGGCATTTTGCAGCTCGGAAATCAGTTCAACGACGTGGCGGGGTAGTTGCAATTCATGTTTCATAATTTTATTGTTCACAGTTTTCGTTGAATGACGGTGTCCGCGCATTCGAGTTCCGGGTCTAAAAAGGGATAGTCGGCGTTGAAATGCAAACCGCGGCTCTCGTGGCGCATAAGCGAACAATCGATGATGAGTTCCGCTACCGTAGCGATATTGCGCAATTCGACCAAGTCGGCGGTCACTAAAAAATCCCAGTAGTATTTTTCGATCTCTTTGCGAATTAGTTTAATGCGGTTTTTAGCCCGCTCAAGCCGTTTATCAGTGCGGTAAATTCCGACATAGTCCCACATAAAACGGCGGATTTCATCCCAGTTGTGGGTGATGACCACTTGCTCGTCGGAATCGGTGGCGTTGCCGGTTGTCCAATTCAACGCGGTTTCGGCGGTCGGGCGACCCGCTAAAAAGAGCGGATATTTGCGGTCGATCTCGCGGGCGGAGAATTTTGAAACCACCAACGCCTCAAGTAAACTGTTGCTCGCCAAGCGGTTTGCCCCGTGCAACCCGGTACAGCCGGATTCGCCAACTACGTAAAGTCCTTGAATGCTCGATTCGCCGTTTACGTCGGTTTTGATCCCGCCGCAAACGAAATGGGCGGCGGGAACCACCGGGATCAAGTCAAGAGCCATATTTATCCCGACCTCGAGGCATTTGGCGAAGATGTTCGGAAAACGGCGACGCAAGGTCTCTTCGCTATGGTGGCGAATATCCAGATAAACACAATCTTCCCCGGTTCGCTTCATCTCCGAGTCGATCGCCCGCGCCACCACGTCACGCGGAGCCAAACTCTTCATCGGGTGATATTTTTGCATAAACTCCACCGGCTCGGAGTTGCGCGAATCCCGGCACTTCAACACCGCGCCTTCGCCGCGCAACGCTTCGCTGATTAAAAACGAACGGTGAGTCGGGTGATAGAGGATGGTGGGGTGAAACTGGATAAACTCCATATTCGCTATTTTCGCCCCCGCCCGGTACGCCATGGCAACGCCGGAACCACACGCTACATCGGGGTTGCTGGTGTACAAATAAACCTTGCCTGCTCCGCCGCATGCGATAGTTGTGGAGTTTGCCAAAAAAGTCACAATATTGCCGCTTTTCGCGTCAAGCACATACGCGCCAAAGCACCGATTCACGCCGCCGAGATTCAAGCGCGAGCTGACCACCAAGTCAATTGCGACGTGAAATTCAAAAATCGTGATGTTCGGTTTGGAACGCACCGCTTCGATCATCACACGCTCAAGCTCCGCCCCGGTGATGTCCCCGGCGTGCAAAATGCGCCGTTTATGATGCCCGCCCTCGCGGCCGAGGTCGTACTCTTCGGGTTCTTCGGTGTAGCCCAAGTCACCGCGGGTGGTGAATTTTGCACCTAACTCAACAAGTTCGCGAATTGCCTCCGGACCGGCTTCGACAATCGAGCTAACCGCCCCGATGTCGCACAATCCCGCCCCGGCTTCGAGCGTGTCCTTGACGTGTTCTTCAAATGAGTCAAGACTATCCATGACGCAGGCGACTCCGCCTTGCGCCAACCGGCTGTTGCACTCAAAAATTTCCCGTTTGGTAACGACCGCTACGCTACGCCCGGATTCGGCGAGGTGCAACGCACTGGACAATCCCGCCAAGCCGCTACCGATAACCAGATGGTCGAATTCCTGAATTTCTGCAATTTTCATAAATTTTCTGCTATGCACTTGCGTTTCTTGCTTTAGTTGGTAAAGCAGTGTACATTACACCGAAAGCACATTTATTTCAATGAAAATCGCTCAAATAATGTTGAAAATACGCCATAAATTCGCCGAAAAAGCACAAGATACCGCAAAAGACGAGCCAAATGAATTTTATCATGCAGCATTTCGTTTTCGCCTGCTTGATTTGTTTGCCTGCTTTGCCGGAGGGTGCTGTTTCGCCGGGGCATTGCCCCCGTTGAACTGGAATTTTCTCGCGCTGTTGACCCTTGCCCCGGTTGTCGCAATCGCGTGTCGTTCGCGCTGGAAATTTGCGGCGTTATGCGGCTACGCCTGGGGCTTCGGCTGGTCGCTTTTCGCCTTTCGCTTTTTGCGGGAAATCGACCCGGTGATTCCACTTCTCATGCCGTGGGTTATTTCGCTTTGGCCGGCACTTTGGGTAGCGTTTTTGCCGTTTCTCTGGCGCAACACGATCTTCCCTTTAGCCGTTGAGTTAGAGGGGTTTGAAGCGCGTAAAAACTCTCTCGGCAATCTTAAGGTTTTTTGGCGACTGCTTATTTTTGCCGCCGGGGCGGCAGCACTTTACACGCTTGTGGAGTGGACCCGCTCGCGCCTCTTCCCTTGGAACGATCTTTCTATTACCATGTGGCGCGATATTTGGCTTATTCAGTTTGCATCGATTACCGGGCATTTGGGTATTATGTTTGCAGTGGCTTTTTGCGGCTGTGCGTTCGGAGTGGTAATTGCAGTGCGTTTTCGGCCACCCGGAATCAAGTTGCTGTTGCTCACGGCGGCACTTTACGCTTTGCTGCATGTTACTGGCATATTGCTTTATATCAATCACGCGCCGACCGGGCAGGCGAACTGGTTTCCCGCTTTGTTGCAAGGGGATATTTCGCAGCGGCGCGACGCGAATATCGGCGAAGCCCAGGAGGCGCTGGACATCTATGCCTCCTTGTCACGGGAAGCGATGAATCGCGAACCCAAACCCGATATTGTGATCTGGCCGGAGTCGGCGGTGCCGATTCCGTTTAGGGCATCTCACCCGGTTTCAGCCGAGTTTCGCCGGACAGTTCAGGCGTTGACGCAAAGCTATCACGTGCCTTTGTTAATCGGCGCGATCGATTTTCAAGCCCCGTCGATATTGGACAAAGGCTATCCCAAACTGACCAATAGCGCGTTATTCTTCGATAAGTTTGGGCTTTTGCGCTGCAAATACGACAAAATTCACCGGGTGCCGTTTGGGGAATATGTGCCGTTTCGCCGTTATTTGCCTGAGTTTGTGATAAAGCGCATTGATATGAATCGCGACCTTGCTCCCGGAACGAACTATGACCCGGTGCCGCTCGGCGAAGATGTGCGTGCAGGAGTGGCGATCTGTTATGAGGGGATTTTCAGCTATTTGACCAGAAAATTCGCATTGCGCGGAGCCAATGTGCTGTTGGTACTCTCCAACGATGCGTGGTATCCTGTCAGCAGCGAACCCGAACAACATC
>JAISIP010000074.1 GCA_031261965.1 Victivallales bacterium
TATGTTTTGGATAAAATATAGCACAAAAACAACAAAAGTAAATCATAAAGCACTTAATATCAACGATTTCTACAACATTTTTATACTTTCTGGCGTGGTGGGGTTTTTAGAGATACCCCCAAGGCAATTCTTTTCGTTCCGCCGCACTGCAACCGCCGACCAAAAAGAACTGCACATCGAACCGTTCTTTCAGAAACGGAATAATTTTCGATATGATAGCAAAATCGCTTGCATGTGTGGCAGAACCGAAATAAATAACATTGACCGCCCGCCGGTTACACCTGATAAGTTCGGTATTGTACAAATCAAGTGTTGCCACGGGAGAATCCAAATAAAGTTTGCGATTTAGGCAATTCGGCTTCACAAGAATATTCGGATTCAGTTCCCTAAAAGCCTCTGTCAGAGCCGTCGTCGAAACAATCATACCGGCAGCCGACCGAATCATACGTTCAAAGGAGAGCCATTTCGATTCCAGCTCAGAAACCATAAATAACTGATCGTCAAAATCCATAAAATACGGAACTTTGGCAGAATTGCATTTTGTAAAAAATATGTCGGTCTGATTTGGTGCAATGGCGTCCCGGCAAACCGCCAATGCGTCATAGGCGGATAAATCATGTTGTTCCAATTCTGCGGGGTTCAGAATTTCAACGCTCCTGTCATTTGCTCTATAGGCATCCAACCAATCCAACAATCGGACATAACTGCTGCCATAAAAATATTCTCCTTCCTCACACCATGCCGGCAATAATCCCAAATGATTTCCCGGTTTCAGAACAGCAGTTGCCGCATCCACGTTTCGCTCATGTGCAGCGGCCATAAAGCGATCTCCGACAAGCGACCTCATACGAACCAATTCCGGAATCCATTCCAGCGTTTCACATTCCCGTTTCAACCGGATATAGCTGTGTTTCTCCAGAAACTTAAGCTGGTTCTGCCGACAAAGCTCCCGCCTGGTCTCATGTCCGAAGCTTTTCGATTTTGCATGATATACGTAGGTATCGGTGGCGATGGCGGCGATGAAACCGGCCTCAACAGCCCGCAGACTGAAATCGTCCTCTTCCCCGTATCCGATCGGGAAGGTCTCCCCGTCAAAAAGCCCGATCCGATCAAAAACGCCTCTTTTGACAAAAAAACAAAATCCGTTGATCAATTGGCATTTCGGATAAAAACCCGGCCGCGCCAACTCTTCGCAGCTTCGATCCGCATCCTCGACGGAAACTCCTTCAGGCAGAACGTTTACCACGTAATCGGAGTTTCTCTTCAATATCGGAAGAGACTGATAACTGGCGGCGTTCGACAGCGGTCCGACAATTCCGATATCAGGCGAACTTTCCGCACAATTCAACAGCTTTCGCCACCAGTTGGACGGAACAATCGTGTCGCTGTTCAAAAAAATCAGATAATCGGCAGACGAGTGCCGGATCGCCTCATTTATCGACACTGTGTATCCCAATGCAGTATCATGCGAAATCAACCGAATTTTTTCTGCCCTCTCGACAATAAAAGACGTAAGAAAATCGGTAGTCTCCGGGTCAGAACCGTCGTTTACAATAATGACGTTCTGATTGCGTCCCAAGGTCGGCATCAAGGAGTCGAGACACTTTTTCAGATCAGACAACGCATTGTGGACGGCAATGATTATATCAATCCGCGGATCATCGAAAACGAGAGCCGCTTGGCGATTTGTCAGGTCATCGGTAACAGTGCGTTTTCGCTCATGAATGAATGAAGGATACCGATAGATAGACGGGTTCAGCAGATTCTCATGATTTTTGTGCATAAAATAAATGAAATCTCTTGCGTTGTGACGCGGACCCTCCTCGTAATTGTCGAACAACGGCGTATAGGAAAAACCGTTTTTGTAAAGGACGTACATCAAGCTGATCTGGTCGCAGCGGGAATGATTTTCAAGCTCCTTCCACCAATCGGCGAAAAGCGCGATGGAGCGCGGGTCGTTCGGCGATGTCACATAAATGTTTGTTTCCGCCAACCCGTACAGTTCCGGCAGCCCTTCTTCGCGATAGCGTTTGATTTGCGTTTCAATGACTTGCCTATCGTCCAAACGATGTATTTCCCCGCAAATCCGCGCTTCGAGATAAGTACAGTTTCGTTCCGGGTGCCGGATCGTCGCAAGCGGATTACCGCCTTTCTTATAAGTGTCGATCAAGTTGTGAATGACGTTTCTGCGGAGCAAAATATTGCTATCCACCCATATTACATAATCATATTTACTGAAATAGGCGTGAGGATGAAGCTTGTAATACCGCGAAATCCGGGTAGGATCGACATTGAAATAGTCAAGAACTCGCATCTCCCACGGATGCTCCCCGCTGAGAATGGAATCGGAAAAGCAAATATAATCGATTTCAGGATCAAGTTCCTCGGGAGTGGCTATTGAGTCATAGCCACCGACCATGGCTGTATACACCGCGATTCGATTATCGGCTCGCCTCCGCGCCTTGTACTCCCGAATTCGCTTAAGATGCGTATCTTCGTCCAAGGGAGTATACTGCTCAGGGGGATTTTCGGGAATCGGCGGATATATAAATACTGATTTTAGCGAAAAGCCCTCCAGAACAGGAATCAAGCCAAATAACCGCTCCATCACGTGCGGAAGAGTTCCGTCACTGCCTGTTGTTTGCTTGAAATCGTCATAGGTGAACTGTAGCGACAGCAATTTTTCCAATGCTCTGCGGCGAACCCAAAACATTGAACCTGCCGGGAAATCAAAATTTGTGACATCACTAAAATCCATTCCCATGCGTTGCCCAACTTTACAACTCGCTCCATAGTTGGCAGCCCATGCTCCCCGATTTTTTATCGCACGCAAAGCGACCAATGGCGGTCGGGGATATATCATTCCGGTTGAAGCATTCTTTTCAAATTCGGCAAGGATATTTCTGACAAGTTGCTCCGAACCGAGCATATTGCGCAATGCATGGGTTCGCCATCCGGCACCGACCGCGTTTAAATCTCTTTTGGTGTGGATTTTGCAGATATAGTCGTAATCTTTGGCGATTGTCGCAAATTCAACCATGAACGGTCCGATGTCGCGTCCAAAGTTCTTTGCATGTACCAAACGAACGTTTCGACAATTCGGCAATGCCGCTTTCAATACGTTATCTGCCTGACAGGACGATTGCTCTTTTAGGGAAATTGCAATATCGAATTCATACGGAATATTTTTCAAATACCCGATGAATTCCGGGAGCATATCCTCATAAAACAGATGAATGACCACAAGGATTTTCCCCGGCATACGGGGCGTTGCCGCAGTAAGTTTTGTGATATTTGCAAGACGAAATACGTGCATAATCACTTCAAACGGCATGCCACGCGGAAACACGGCAGGGAAAATCCGGCGTTTTTCGCGAATACCTCTTCTAAGATAATGCAGCAGGGGATTTTTTACTTTCCCTTTCTTTATCAGATCCGCATTCAACTCCAGATAATATTGCATATCAAACTCGGCGGAGGGATTGCGCCCTTCGCGCCAGCCCGTCCGGAGAAAATGCAATACCGGGTCGGTACCCTTGCGTCGGACACTGGGATTGTATTTCAAATAATAATTGGCATCAAACAGGGAACTTTTGCGCAACAATTCATAGTCTTTTTTTTCTTTCTTTTTTGCAAGGGAGTAGTCGGTATGCTGTGTCAAGTAGAGATAAAACGGATTGGTGCTTTCCGCGATCGCCTCAGGATTCTGCATCAAAAATTCCCGTGTAACAAAGTAACCGTTGGGGTTTCGCTTCTCCGCCGCCCCGGTAAGCACATAATGCCGAATCGGACTGAGCATATACTTAGCCCAGTAGGATAAAATCGGAACACGGGTCAACTTCATATAAAAAGACCCCGCACGGGCAACAGCGACATCAGGGTTCTGTTCCA
>JAISIP010000115.1 GCA_031261965.1 Victivallales bacterium
CCGCCACGGTCATTAAATGGACAAAAAAGACGCTTGCAACCGTGAGCGTTATGAGGCTTTTCCATTTTTTTACGTAAATATCCGTGGCGGCGGTCATACGCGAAACCATACCGTGGGTAAGTTGATCGCCTTTTTGCATCAGCGTGCCGAAAAACGGCAATTTCTCGATCCAGCGGTGAAAGAAAATCACACACGACGCGCCAAGTCCGGCGAGGCAAAGCCCCGCAAGCGCAATTATGCCGAGTTCCCGCATAGCGTCGGTCAACTCAATTTGCGGCAGCTGGATTCTCATCAGCAACGGAATAACCGGCACAAGCAGAATCAGTGCCAGCGAAAAAAGCGCGATCATACCGATAATGCGATCCATGAGAATCGTAAACGCCCCTTCGACTTTGCTGCCGGCTTGGGAACGTCTGGAAAGAACGCCCATTTTTACCACGTCCCCCCCGATCGCTCCACCGGGAATCACCAGCGAAAAAAAGTTCCCCTGCATGGTCAGCGAAAGTGCTTCAAAGGGCGAAAGCTCCACCTCAAGCAACCGGGTCAGTCGCAACCACCGCCAGGCGCATACGAGAATATGGCTGAGGTAAACTATCAACGCCGGGAGCAACCATTTGTAGTTGAATTCTCTAAAGCCCTCGGCGATTTCGGCAGGGTTGCGTAACACCAGATAGCCGACGATACCTCCGGCGATTGCCAGCTTGATAAAAAACCAGAGAAACTTTTTCAGTTTTGCAAACGAAATCATTGGAAAAAATCCTATTTGTCATGTCTATTAAAGTAGCATAAAAATTCCGGTTCGGCAATCGCCGGGTACTCTATTTTTGGGGTTTTTTTATACCGTTCGAATTTGTAAAAGGAATATCAAATGGAATCAAAGGAACATAAAAAATATATCGGAGCGCATGTCAGCACCGCCGGAGGCGTGGAAAACGCGCCGTTAAACGCCCATGCCATCGGAGCCACCGCTTTTGCTTTATTCACCAAAAATCAACGCCAATGGAGCGCGCCACCGTTGACGGAAGAGTCGATCAGGGCTTTTAAGGCGAATTGCGAAAAATTCGGATACGATCCTGAGTTCATCTTGCCCCACGACACCTACTTAATCAACCTCGGTCAGCCGGATTTGGAGAAGCGCAAGCGTTCACTTGCGGCGTTTATCGATGAACTTGCCCGCTGTAACGCACTTGGGCTAACTAAACTGAACTTTCACCCCGGCAGTCACCTGAACGAGGTCACGCTTGAGGAGGAACTCAAACTCATCGCCGAGAGTGTCCGTGAAGCGGTAGATGCCGTTCCAAACGTTTCGGCAATTTTTGAAAACACCGCCGGGCAAGGCACCAACGTCGGCTACCGTTTTGAACAGCTTGGCACGATGTTAGAGTTGGTCGATCGTCCCGGTCGGGTCGGGGTTTGCCTCGATACTTGCCACACGTATGCGGCGGGTTACGACCTTAAAACGGAAGACGGCTACGCTCAAACTTTCGCCGATTTTGCCCGTTTCGTCGGTTTTGAAAACCTTAAGGGAGTGCATTTAAACGACTCCAGGAGCGTTCTCGGCGGTAAACTTGACCGTCATGTCAGCATTGGCGAGGGTGAGCTTGGTCTCGAGTTTTTCCGCCGTTTAATGCAGGACGAACGTTTTGACAATATCCCGTTGATTCTCGAAACTCCCAACGAAGAAATTTGGGCAAAAGAGATCTCAATGCTCAAGGATTTCGCCTGATCATTGCTCCGAACCTGAACCATGGTTTTTAATGTTTTGCCAATAAAGCTTATAAATTTGCACCAAAAATACCATTGCTGCTACAATTTTACTATTGTCATTGGCTAATTTTTATACTATAATATTACATAGAAACGCATGACATAACTACCACTATAAAAAAGGAAAGGCAAAAAACATGAGAACAGGGAACAGGGAACAGGGAACAGGGAACAGGGAACAGGGAACAGGGAACAGGGAACAGGGAACAGGGAACAGGGAACAAATTCACTCTAATTGAACTTCTCGTGGTAATTGCGATTATCGCAATCCTTGCTTCCATGTTGTTGCCGGCACTCAATCAAGCGCGTGAGCGGGCAAGATCGAGCAGCTGTGCCAGTAATCTAAAACAGAGTATCGCCGGAATGCAATTATATTCTGATGACAATAAAGGCTATATGGTTTGTTACAGCCGTGACAACGCTCCGGGTGGTGCGGTTTACGGGTATTTTTGGGCGCGGTTGTCGTGGGGCAAAAATGCCAGCGGTTACAATATGAACAAAGCCGGGGGCGGATACATACCGTCTTCGGTTCTCAGGTGTCCGTCATCTTTGAAGCATACCGGCGACTGGTTCAACAGCTATGCCATGTACAATTCCAACTGCGAATGGGCAGGGACGTATAAAAACTTGTCGAAAGAGTTAGGGGAGTGTTTTTACCGATATGATTCCTTGAACGGTGAGAGTTACTTGTTGCCCAAGCGGATGAAGCAACCGAGTGTTTTTACTGTTTTTTCGGACTCCATTGTCGTCAAGGCCGGTACCAATGCGGGGAAAGCATGTTTTGTCTTCCGAAGTGTCAACCAGTTGGAGGGCGGCGGCATGTATGGTCAACATAGCAAACGGGCTAATGTGGCGCATGCGGACGGGCATGTCTCTTCGTACAACAAAGAGCAGGCGGCCGCATCGAAAATGAAAATTTCCATATTCTACAATGAAGGAGACGTATTGTGAAACATTGGATTTTTGTCGCGCTTTTGTGTATGGTCGCGTCCTCTCTTTGGGCGGATACGGTAGCCAATCCCGTTAAGGACGGGGGGAAAATCTACTTCAAAAACAAAAAAAACAAACTATCTAACAGCGTCGCTCTGTCAACCTTACCCCGCATCGAAGGGGAGAACCCCGGAGTGCGGATCGACTGCGCCCAAGGCGAGGACATCGCCTATTTTGAGTGGGGGTTGCCGAGAGCAAAAGTGTTGCCGAAATTCCAAAAAGCCGAATTTCAAGTAAACATGCTTTTGCCGGAGAATCATCCGGGTCGGGCGGTCAATTTGCGATTGATTGACGTAGATGGCGAAATTTTCCAGTTTCGCACCTCAATACCGGCGACCGGCGATGGCAAGTGGCATGATTTGCTACTCAATGCAGATGCCGAAAATCCGCGATTCGTCGCCAGTTGGGGAGGGGGCAACAAGGCCGATAAAAAGCTCACTATGCCGGTTAAGTTGATCGGCATTACCGTCGATCTTAGAGCCGGGAGCGGTGAACTTGGACTGGGTCTGATTTCGTGCCGGGTTGGAGATTGAGATGAAGCATTGGTTTCTTGCTGTGCTTCTATGCATAGTCGCTCCCTCGCTCTCGGCGGAAACGGTGGCAAATCCCGTGACGGACGGGGGAAGAATATATTTCAAAGACAAGAAAAACAAAACTGCGGGTAACTTCCCTCTGGCGAGTCTACCCCGCATTGACGGAGAGAACCCAGGAGTGCGGATCGACTGCGCCCAAGGCGAGGACATTGCCTACTTTGAATGGGGGTTGCCGAGAGCGAAAGTATTGCCGGAGTTCCTGAAAGCCGAATTCCAAATAGACATGCTTTTGCCGGAGAATCATCCGGGTCGGACGGTCAATTTGCGACTGATTGACGCCCACGGAGAAACTTTCCAGTTTCGTACCTCATTGCCGAAGGCGGGAGATGGCAAGTGGCATGAATTCACACTCACTGTAGATGCCGAAAATCCGCGCTTCGCCGCCCGTTGGGGTGGCGGCGAAAAGGCTGACAAAAAGCTCACTATGCCAATTAAGCTGATCGGCATTACCGTCGATCTTAAAGCCGGGAGTGGTGAACTTGGACTGGGTCTGATTTCGTGCCGGGTTATCGACAGCAACGCCCCGTGTGAAGTGAAGTTGCTGACCGGAACGGGAAGTCCCATTCATGTTTTGAAACCGGAAGACGCGGGGCAACTTGCTCTTTGCGTGATCAATCCCCGCCCCAAGCCGTTAAAAGGAACTCTCCGCTGGGAAATGAGCGGAGTACGCGGCGAAAATCTCGGGGATGCAAACGTCGAACTCGACCTTGCCATTGCAGAGAAAAAAGAGCTGAAACTGCCCGTCCCAACCTTGTTCGGGGTCTACCGCATCGCGATTTCAGTAAAAGACTCCGATCCGGCGGTTCGTTTTTTGGATAAGAAACTTTCTTTTGCCTACATGGTTCCGGCGAATACGCTGAACATCAAAAAAGACGGCTTTATTTTCGGCGTTTGCTCCCATCCGCAGCGTCACAATGCCGAGTCTCAGAAGCTTGAAGCGATGGCGGCATCCTATTGCGGCGCAACTGCGGTTCGCGACGATGTCGAGTGGCAACGAGTTCAACCGCGAGAGGGAGTCTGGAATTTCGACTCTTTCGACCGTGTGGTCAGTACCTTCGGCAAATACGGCGTTGAAGTTCTGCCGATTTTGAGCTATGGCGTGGCATGGGCGACGGCGAAGGATTGGAAGCCGATCAACCCGAAATCTTACCCCCGGTCACGCCCGGATTACGGGCATTGGCGTACTTTTGTTTCGCATTTCGCGAAACGCTATCGCGATAAAATCCGTTATGCGGAAGTCTGGAATGAGCCTGATCTTTATTCGTTTGCCAATTTTCCGGCCGATGAGTACGTAAAAATGATGGAGATCGCCTATGAGGAGATCAAAAAAGAGGCGCCCGAGTGGAAAGTTTTGTGCGGCGGTTTTGCCTGTTTGCCCGGACAATCGGGAAAATCGGGAAACCCTGAGGTCATGCCCGCCGTGATTCGGTCTGGGGCTTACGATATTTTCGCCTTTCACGGTCACGGTCTTTTCGGCGGCTATCGCAACCAGATCAGGCGACTGCCTTCATTTGGCAACACCAAACCGTGGTATGCCAACGAAACGGCGGTTTCATCGATGATTTACGGCGAAGACGTTCAGGCAGGAACACTTTTTCGGAAGCTGATCTTTTCGTGGGCGGAAGGTTCGATCGGCTATAACTGGTACGATCTTCGCAATGACGGATTCAACCCCAAAAACAACGAACACAATTTTGGGCTTGTAACCTACGACTTCTTCCCCAAAAAAGCCTATGTCGCCTACAATATGCTTGCAAGCCTCTATCGGGGCGGAACTTTCCTACGGGAAGTGAAGCTTGAAAAAGATTTGCAGGGCTATCTCTTTTTGAGTCGGGAGGGCGATCAGCTGTTGTCTGCCTGGAGTGACACCGGGGATGACCGGGTGTTGCCGCTGTTGGTTTCCGGCATCAACGGAAATGCCGAGGCCATCGATTTGTATGGCAATGCCAGAAAATTGGAAAATTTCGATGACGCGGTGA
This sequence comes from Victivallales bacterium, assembly GCA_031261965.1. Taxonomy (GTDB): domain Bacteria; phylum Verrucomicrobiota; class Lentisphaeria; order Victivallales; family Victivallaceae; genus Victivallis. The sequence goes on from JAISIP010000115.1 coordinate 5,330, forward strand.
TTTTTGAAGTAGGCGACGAACCGGTCACTTTGCGGATAGCCGGGCAAAAAGGCGATATTAAAGTAACGGGAGCTCTGGTGCGGCCGCTCGGAGATATTGAGGCGATTCCCGGCGGGAAAAGTGTTTTTAGCTTTGAGTTCTCCAATCCCGCCGACAAGCCCCGTGAGTTGCGGCTGAAATTGACCCTGCCCCTCGGACTTTCGGCGAAAAACTTAGAGAGGAAGATCCGGATTGCGGCAAAAGGCAAAGCTGTAGCGGAATTTAACGTTGATGCGCTGCCCGCCTTTCGTTCGTTGCCCGCTGCTCCGCAACAGTTGACGCTAAAGGTGGATGGTCGTTCATTTCGCAACAAAGTCGGGTCAAGTACGATTATCCCCGCGAAAGGTTATCGTACAGAGCCGGATTTTGAGTTAAAGGACGGCGGTCTTGTTCATCCCCTCGTCCCGAACATGCCGGATACGGCATATATGTTCTGGCAGGGCGTGCAGGATCTCTCCAGTAAAATCTATCTTGGACGCGACGGCGATGCACTTCTGTTGCGCGTGGAAGTAACAGATGACAAGCACGTTCAACCCAATTCCGATTCCGAGGTCTGGAAAGGAGACAATATCCAGTTTGCCCTCCAGATTCCCAATCAGAAAGGTTTCTGGGAGTTCGGACTTACCCGGACCGACGCAAAAACAAGCGAGGTTTTCGCATGGAACGCACCTGTCGGGTTCGATATGGCCAAAGCCGTTGCGGCGATTCGATTGGAAACTGCACGCGATGAAGATAGGAAACTAACCACGTACGAGGCGCGGATTCCGTTTGGAGTCATCGGTTTGACGTCAAAGGAATTCCGCTTCAATTTACTGGTCAACGACAACGACGGATTCGGCCGCGAGAGCTTTATTCGCATTGCTCCGGGGTTGGGTACGGGGAAGAGTACGGAGCTTTATCCGAAAATAAAGTTTTGAACTGTTTCGCATTGACGGGCTTGAACGATATTCAAGCCCGTTTTTCATTCCGCATGTATCCATAAGCCATACGGATAAAAGGTTTTGCCTTCTCGCAAAATTGCCTCTCTTTAGGCTACCTCTAAAAACTGGAAATTTGGCTAAAAATTGCAGCTCACCATTGTATGCTCGGTCTTGCTCATGGCTGGTTAACTCTATGTTAGCCAGCTACTTGCAAGACCGCACCTCCAATTTGTGAATCTACTAATTTTCAGCTCAACCCAGTTTTTAGAGATACCCTTTAGAGATACCCTTTACGTGTTTTATTCGGCGCGAAGTACCGTAATCGGATTTTGTTGAGCTGCTTTGTAGGCGGGGTAAGTTCCGAAAATCACTCCGGTAATGCTGGAAATCGCCAACGACAAAATAATGCTCCACGCCGAATAAATCGTCGGCATTTTGGAGTAATAGGTGATCGCCGAGCCGATACCTACTCCCAGCGTGATTCCTATGATACCGCCAAGAGAGGTGAGAAACACCGTTTCAATCAGAAATTGCAACAAAATATCGGCTTTTTGCGCACCTAACGCCCGGCGCGTGCCGATCTCCTTGCGTCGCTCAAATACGCTTGCAAGCATAATGTTCATAATTCCGATACCGCCGACCACCAGCGAGATCCCCGCGATTGACCCCATGACAATGGTAAAAATATTTTGAGTTCGTTCGCGCTGTCGCAAAAGTTCCAGCGGAACAACCATGCCCCAATCTTTGGTGTCGGTATGGGCTTTTTCCAGATAACGGGCAATCCGTTTTGAGGTGTTGTCGATGTAACTGGTGTCCGCGATTTTGACTAAAAACAAATCGTACTCAATGCGGGTGATTTTGTAGGCGTATCCCTCACGCACAAAAGTGTAATCCTTGTAGAGCGCCCGCGCTGTGGTGATCGGAATGAAGATCATATCGTTTTGACCGCCAATCTCGGGGTACTGCGTGCCGTAGACGTTATCGACGATTCCGACGATCCGAAACACCATATCTTCGATCCGAATCGACCCGCCGACCACGTCAGTGTCGCCGATCGCAAAAAGCCTGCGTTTGACGTTTTTGCCGATGACGCACACCAACGCGTTATTTTGATAGTCCGCCGGCGAAAACCAGCGGCCTTTTTCGATTTTTGCCGAAGAGTCCTGCAAAAATTGATAATCGCAGCCGATTAACTTTAAATCGGTACGCTGTAATCCTTTGAGTACCTTTTTTCGGGCATCGAACACGGTGGTAATGCGTTCGATGTTGTCCATTTTCATAATGTTGCTGACATCTTTTGCGCTTAGCCCGTACCGCTCCATCACCCCGGCGTTGTCCGAACTTTCGCTCTTGCCGTCAACAGGAGGACGCTTTGAGAACAAAATAATCTTATCAATACCCATCGCCTCGATTTGAGCCAGTGCCGAGCGTTTTGCCCCCTCGGAAATCGCCAGCATCGCAATTACGCTGCCAACGCCGAAAATCACGCCGAGCGATGTGAGAATTGAACGGACTTTGTGCAACAGGAGATTGTGCAGCGAAAGCCCGAAGAGATCGCGCATAAGCATCATTGTGTTACCTCGTTGATCTCGACTTCCGCCTTGTCGCGTTGTTCTTCTATCTCCTTGAAGACCGCGTGTTCCTGCTTTTTTACCTCCCACTCAAGCAAGGTTTCGTCGATTCGCCCGTCCCGCAACCGGATGATTTTGTCGTAATGCGGTCCGAGTGCCGGATTGTGTGTCACCATGACGATGGTCACGCCCTGTTCGCGGTTCAACTCGTGAAAAAGCTTCATAATTTCATCGCTGGTTTTTTCGTCGAGATTCCCGGTTGGTTCATCCGCTAAAATAAACGCCGGGTTGTTCGACAACGCCCGCGCAATCGCGATACGTTGGCACTCGCCGCCGGATAGTTGGGTCGGGCGGTGTCCGAGTCGGTGTCCGAGTCCGACCCGTTGCGCGAGATCGAGCGCCCGTTTGCGTCGAATCCGCCCCGCAATCCGCCCGTAAATCATCGGGACTTCGATATTTTCCTCCACTGAGAGATGCGGAAAAAGATTGAAGCTCTGAAAAATGAACCCGATTTTGCGGTTTCTGATCGTCGCTTGTTCAACATCAGTCAGCTGACTGACCTCGGTTTCCTCCAAAAAATATTGCCCTGCGGTTGGCACGTCGAGCATTCCCAGGATGTTTAACAACGTCGATTTGCCGGAGCCGGAAGTGCCGATAAAACCGACGAATTCGCCTCGTTTGACCGTCGCATGAATGCCTTTCAGCACGGGAACTTGAAGATCGCCGGTGATATAGGTTTTGCGAATGTCGATCAACCGGACAATATCGCCGCTTTGATGCACTTCCTTATCGGGCATTATTTCGATTCCTGGTTTTTCTGATACGGACGATAAAGGTAAACCACGTCGCCTTCGGAAATCCCGCTTGTGATCTGGACGAAATTATCGTTCGACTCACCGATGGTCACATCCTCTTCTTCCGGTCCGGTTAAGCCGTTGCGATAGACGAAGAATCGGTCGTTGTCCTCAAAAACCGCTTCAACCGGGACGAATAAAGTCTTGGGAATCGTCTTGGTCACAATGTGAATTTGTACACTCATGCCGTTCACCATTTGAGGTGATTGGTGGTCGAATTTGATTTTCGATTTGTAGATTTTCGGCGACGACGAGTCCCAGTTTACCAAATTTACCGGCAATGTGTCGATATGTGAAATTTCCCCGCCGAACTTCACGCCCGGCAAAGAATCCGGAGAAATTACCGCCCGGTCGCCGATCTTGATTTTTGAGCGATATTGCTCGGGCAAATCAAAATCGACCACGAGATTGGACATTTCCGGGATCGTGACCAACACTTGTCCCTTGTTGATTTCAATACCCGGTTTGATGTCCAAATTGCCCCAGCGGCGATCGGGGTCGCCGTAAATTACCACTCCGTCAACCGGGGCACGCAATTCCATCATTTCCATATAGCTTTTGTAGCGGTTGAGCTGGTCGTCGGTGCGTTTGATTCGGCGGCGATAGTTCTCAATGGATTTGTCGGCTTGTACGATCTTCGATTCCGTGGAGATTTTCACCCGGCGCAAATTCAACTTCGCCTGCTCGTAAGCGTTAAAAAGACGGGTAAGTTTGCTCGGATTGTCGTAACGGCGAAACACCCGCAAATCGTCTTCGGCGGAATCCAGAGAGTTCTCTTTTTCATCGATTTTGGTTTGAGCCTCTTTGAGCAGCTGGCGCTTCTTGTCCTCGGCGTTTTCGCCCTCATTGACGGTGACTTCGCTGTCGCGTGTCGTGGCGTAACTCTTTACCGCCGTCGCCAGTGCCGACTCGGCGTTGGTGATCGACAAATCCAGCGAATCGCGTTTGCTGGAGCGTTCAAAGCGGCGATATTTACGCATGGCATCATCGGTTTGAAGCAAATTCTCTTCGGCTGCCTGTAAATCCGCGGCATTGGTGCTGATCTGAATTTTTTTCGATTCTACCGCCAAATCGAGTTCTTTTTTCAGGTTATCCAGCTCGATTTCGAGGTTTTCGATTTGCTCTTTTAGCTCGTCGGTTTCAAAACTTGCCAAGAGGTCGCCGGCTTTGACTTTGCCGTTTTCATCGATGACCCAAAGCAATTTGGTGCGATAATTGGCTTGCAGCGAGAGCTTGTGTTTATGGCTGGCGTTTACATAACCGCCTAATTGCAGACCGATGACCAAGTCGTCGCGGACAACTTTGTAGGTGCGATCTTTGTCCATGGCGTCTTTTGTCTGTTTCTCCTCAAGGCTTTGCTGTTTTGCCAGTCGCCGCGGTTTGATTACTCCAAACCAGACCCCGGCGACGATTCCGCCGATCACGGGAAGCATGATCAGCCAAGTAAGTTTTTTTCGGCTGAGTTTCATTTCTTACTTCCCGTCGGTTGGAGCAGTTGCGGTTGATTCGGCTTTGGATTCCACTGTTACTTTGACTGTCGGTTTATTGTCGATCAATCCGCCTTGAGTCGAAGTTTCGGGGGACTTAACGGTATTCTCGCTGTCAAGCGTAATGGGGGTATTTTTGAACTCTTTGCGCCGACGTTGTTCGACTCCGGGAAGTGCCCCGGTGATCTCTTCGGCGAATTTCTTAATGGAGCGTTTGTGCATCGGGTAACTGTCGGAATTCGCGACGATTTCACCGAGCTTTTCGCTGAGTTTGGCGTTGCGGTCGAAATCGTAGAAGACCCCGCTGGCGACTTGATCCGGCGAGAGAATGTGAATTTTTAGAAAAAACACCAGCTGGGTGACTTCTTTAAGCTCGTTTTTGCCGGTGAACAACTCCCCGATGAGCGGAATATCCGAGAGAATCGGCACGCGCTGTTGCTGAAGCGTGTTGCGGTTGCTGTACAACCCGCCCATCATTACGACTTGTTTGTCCTGCATTCGCAAATGGGTTTCGACGCTCCTGGCGGAGATGACCGGCACCGAGTATGAGGCGTCACCGCTGGAAACGGTTTCGTAACGCTGTACGTTTGACACTTTGGGATAAACCCGCAAGGTCACGTTATCGCGATTGATCATGCTCGGCTCAACTTCGAGCGTAACACCGACGTTCTTGAACTTGGTACTCATCTGAATGCTGGTTCCGGTGGTGGTCGCTTCTTGAATCGGGATCTCTTCGCCGGTTACGATTCGGCTGACTTCGTTGCGCGAAATAAGGATGTTGGGGCTGGAAAGCACCGTCGCGTCTTGCGCAGTCTCCAACCATTGAAACGCGATGTTCATCGAATCCCTGCCGGCATAGGGGGTAAATTCGCCGGAAAAACCTGAGGTGGTGGGGGTGGTGTTACCGGGGATTTGGGTCTGGGCGCCGGTCTTATAGCGCGATCCCTGAAACATAATCGACAAATTGCGCTGCATTCCGTCGCCGAACATCACTTCGACCACTTTGGCTTCAATTAAAATTTGCGGTGAAGGCAGGTCCATTGCTTCGAGAATTTCCCGATAGCTGTTTACATCATCTTTGGGTGCGGAAATGACCAGCTCGTTTTGTTCATCGAGCGGCTCGACCAGCGTCGTTCCGGTGATCACTCCGTCGAGTGCTTTAAACATCTTCTTAGATGAGGTGAAGCGCGGTCTGAAAATCAGCGTGGCGCGATCGTTCGGCGCTTGAATGACCTTGCAATACGGCGGCTGGATCTGGGTGGAGAGGTTGTGAACTACCGGGAGCGGCGCATCGGCGGAGAAGAGTTCGGTCAACTCTTCGATCACCGAACGGACGTTTCGCTTGCCTCGGGCTAAATCCTCTTCGGTGCGAATGGTCGGTTTCTCGGCATCATCGGCGAAAAGCGACGTTGCGAACACCATCATAAGCAAGGCGATTGAACCGCATACAACTGTTGCCGAATTCATCCGGCGAAGTGATTTGACAAACATTTTTGGGGTGTCCTCGATTTATTCTATAAGTAATTATTATGTAACTATTATCGATTATATTTTAGTCGTCTTGAGGCAAGTTTCTCCGAAAGAATCATTTGCCTTACTCCTGCTGTTAAAAACTTTATACCAACATTGCATAATTGCAAGCTTTTTTTGAAAAAATTTTCGCTTTTTTTTCTGCTCTCTTGAACGGTTTAAGATTTTGAAGTAAACATTGAACCGTCAAAAAATTTAAAAAATCAAAATTTTCATAAAAAAATACTTTACTTTCACAAAAACCATGTTACCTTTATTGTTGGCGGCTATGAAATTTATTGTGGAACAACTTGACCCGATTACCCGGAGATTTGTGGAATCACACCCCGGAACTTCTGCTATGGAAGTGACCAGCCGCACTCAACAGGTGCGATATTTTGTGATTGCCGCGGGGTTATTGTTGTTGCTGAAATTTCGGTGGGACTACTTTCTTTTTTTAGTGACCGCGTTTTTGATGTTTTGGTACGCCGTTGCGGTGATCTTTCGCGGTGGAGCGGCGGTTCTTTCATGGTTCGGTCACGGCGAAGAGATCGTCACTGATGCGGAAGTCGCGGCACTCAATGACGACGAATTACCTGTCTACACCGTGCTTTTGCCCCTCTATCATGAAGCGAATATCGCGGCAAAAGTGGTACGCAATATGGGACACTTGAATTACCCCAAAACGAAATTGGAAGTCTTGCTTTTGCTGGAGGCCGACGACGACGAGACCCGCAATGCGCTGAAAAAAGATGGTCTGCCCGCCTATTGCCGGGTGTTGACAATTCCCGACGCACCACCCAAGACCAAGCCGCGTGCCTGCAATTTCGGGCTGGCGCAGGCACGTGGTCAGTTTAGTGTAATTTATGATGCCGAAGACGCACCCGAGCCGGATCAGCTAAAAAAGGCGTATATTGTTTTTCAGCGCGATTTAGACCAAAAAGTGCTTTGCGTACAGGGTAAACTCAACTATTTCAACAGTCGCTACAATTATCTGACTAAATTATTTACCGTCGAGTATTCGACCTATTTTGATCTGACTTTGCCGGGGTATGGACTTTTTAAGTTGCCGTTGCCGCTCGGTGGCACCAGTAACCATTTTCGTACCGGGCTTTTGCGCGAAATCGGCGGCTGGGATCCGTTTAACGTGACAGAAGATTGCGATCTCGGGTTGCGCATTTATGAATACGGCTACCGGACAAAACTGGTCAACTCTACCACTTTTGAGGAGGCGAATTCCCAAATCTGGAACTGGATGCGCCAGCGTTCCCGCTGGGTAAAAGGTTTTATTCAAACCCATCTGGTGCATTATCGCAACCCCTTTAAAACGGTAAAACGCCTTGGATGGTATGGCACCTTGGGCGGATTTCTCGCCATCGGCGGCAGTGCCATGATGATGTTGACCAACCTTGTTTTCTGGGTGATGCTGCTATTCTATGCCGCTCTGGTCTTGCATGGGGTCGCTTCCGGGGTGGCGTTGGGAGATTTAATCGTCGGACCGCAACAGCCTGGAGCTTATGACGGGCTTAGAGTCGGGGGCGTTGCGTTGCGGGCATGGCCGCTGGTGTTTGTGGGGGCAAATGAAGATCCGTTCTGGTCGATTTTTTCGCAAATTTTCTTTGTCGGAGCGCTGGTCATGTTTTTTGCCAATTTTATCTTTATCGGGATCGGAGTCGCCGCCTGTGTCAAGCGAAAATTTTATTGGCTGATTCCCTTTGCGTTGTTAATGCCTTTTTACTGGTTGCTGATTTCGTTGGCGGCCTGGAAAGGTTTTATTCAAATATTCACCAAACCGTTTTATTGGGAGAAAACCAAACACGGGTTAACCGAAATCCCCGAGTCATATAAGGAGGAAATCGCATGAAAAAGCAATCATTCACCCTCATTGAACTGCTCGTCGTAATTGCGATAATCGCGATTTTGGCGGGGATGTTGCTCCCTGCTCTGAATCAGGCGCGGGAACGGGCAAAAACCACAACTTGCCTGAACCAGCTTAAACAGCTGAGCCTGGGTTGCGAGATGTATCGCAACGACTTCCATGACCGAATGCCGCCGTGGATCTCGGTGCTTTATCCCAGCTACGTAGGCACCGACAAGACCTTTCATTGCCCGAAAGACGGCAACGAACCGGATACCGCCGTCGGGAACTGGATCGCCCGGCCGGACAAGAAGTACGATGAAGCCTACGACCGCCCCGGCAAGGTAGGGGTACACGGCAACCCGACCAACAGCGATGTGGAGAAGATCAGTTATTTCTATGAATTTACTGAAGCTCCCTGCACTTTTGCCACCGAAATCGGCGAAAGCGGTTCTCGGACTTGGAACGAGTACAAGACCAAAAATATACGAAACGATATTTGCGCGGAAAACGGACCGTACAAAGATCGTAAATACTCCTCGTTCCTCAGTAACTTCCCGACGATCCGTTGTTTTTGGCACATGAGAAACGGCGAAAGCAAGCCGATTCTCAATGTATCCTACAATGGCAATACTTTTGAAAGCAAGCTTAAGTGGGAAGACGGAACCTGGTAATAAGCATAAAATCCGCCTTTGCAATGTGCAAGGGCGGATTTTTTTTAGAGATGCTCTTTAGTTTTTTGGTGCTACCTTATTGCGAAACGAGAAGAAACGGTGACCGAGGTAACTCCATATTATCCCGACCGCGGTCAGCAAAATATTTGCCCAAACCGGGTTTATTTTAAACAGTTCGACCAATATGGCAAGCAAGGCAATTCCCAGCAATGTTGAGCTGCCGTATATCGTCCAGCATTTGATGTATTCTTTCCAATAGTTCCCATGTGTCCGAAATACAAACCATTTGTAGCAGAGAAACGCGTTGGTGACGGCGATAATGTTGGACGGAACGGCAATCAGGAGATAATTGCGCGGAGTCCCCCACGATTCATACGCCAACGTAAAGAGTCCCACTCCGAAGAGGGTATTCCACCCGCCGACAAGAAGATAGCGGGCGAATTGCCGTAATTCAGATTTTTTACACAATTGAAAAAGCATCATCGAAATATCATCTCAGATATTTGCCTGATTTTATAGGGTGGTTGGTATGGCATAACAGACCGTTTCAAAAAAATTGCCGCAATGTTGACGTAAATAGAAATTTCCCGGATATTCCCAGCTATTGAGCAAAAGCGGAATGCGGAAAATATCTTCCGGCTTATGATAGACGCAAATCGCCAGCATAGGGTGGTATTGAGTGATAATTTTGCGCATTCCGTTCAATGCGGCTTCTTCAAAACCCTCAATGTCAAGTTTGATATAATTGGGGAATTCGCCAAATAAAATATCGTCCAATCGGCAGACGGGAATTGAGACTCCTTCTTGGGCGACATGGCTGCCGAGGTCACCGGATGTGCAAAAATTCACCTGCCCGGTGAAATCCCCAACTCCACAAGGAAATAGCGTAATTGGAAATTTCGAGTTCAAATTTTTGATTCGCGTTGAAAGCTTTCGGAAATTTTCGGGATCGGGTTCAAACGCCCAAACTTGTTCAAGCGAAAGTCCGTGGCATATAAACTCCGCAATCGTATCGCCGTCATATGCGCCGAGGTCGGCAAATTTCAATCCACTCTTCAGGAAGGGGACATCTGATGGAAAATATTGGCAATGTGCCTCTATTTGAAAGTCGCCGGAAAGTTCGCCACGACTTTTTGCTGCAATTTGCTGTTGGTAAAGCAATCGACTTTTTTCGTCTGCCCACAAGCCGTCCGCCGCTTGGATTTCAGCTTGATGATCCCGGTAAAAATCGCTTGAAGACAAATTGTTATAGTCGCCGATTTTGTCGTAAAAATCCACATAAAATTTCAGAAACGGTATGATCGTATTAAATCCAAGCTGCTTTAAAAATTCGGCGATACAGTAATGATCCGCATCGGGAGCTGGGTTGTAAACCCCGATTATTATCGGCATGGTGCGGTCGATACCTGGATCGTCAGGTGACAAAACTTTGATATTGCCGCAAGTTTTCTCCTCAGGGGAACGGTCGAGGCAAGCCGCAGCGGTGATTCCGTGGTTTTGCAAAACTTCAAAAATCAGTTTTCCCGCGTTCCCCGCGCCGTAAATATAGCAACTTTTGAAATTCCACATATGTCTCCTATGGAATTAGTTTAGTGGATTGCAAATGCTCCAGTAACTCCCAGATGCTGCCCTCGCCGCCGCGCACATTCAGCTTTATATTGGAAATTTCTTTGACCTCGGGTATCGCATTGGCGGGGCAGGCGGAGTATTTGACCAGTTTCATCACCGGTATATCGTACTTGCCGTCCCCGACATAACAGGTCTCATCGGCGGAAAACCCGGTCTCAGCCAAAATTTCGTTTAACGCCTCCGGCTTGTTTTTACAGCCGTTGTAAAAGAAATCAGGCTTAAAACGGTCGCGGAAAAACAGCGTAATCGGCGTGGCTTCACCGGTGATCAACCCAACTTTAAGCTTACGCCGTTTCATTTCAAAAACCGCGTCAATATCCCTAAAATCAATAGTCTTGTATTCATTGCCGCGCGAATCTACCGTGACCCGACCGTCGGTCAAAACCCCGTCAATATCCAGTAAAACCAATTTAATCATTTTTCGCACCGCCCTTTTTGTTCCGCTATCATGTTGATAGCAACCTCCTCCGCCGGGAGGTACGGCCACATGTCTTCGAGCGGCTTGGAGATCATGCCGCCGTCGGGCAGTTTTTGCGCCTGCACTTTGGGCGAGATCGCCTGATTCGGGGCGATTTTTACCCGGCACATCACCGGGTCGTCGCCACTTAACACTTCGGAGATTTTTAGCGTGAGTTCCGTATTGGAGTTGATTTCCACCGTGCGAATGTCGTACACCTTGGCTTGCCGTGTCACATTCGGCAAGGTCAGCCCGCTGCCCGGGTCGGATCCGACAAAGAAGCCGTCGAACATATTGCGTTGAGTGTTCATAATGCTGACGTAACCGCCGTTGTCCCAGATGAACATCTTAATCGGTAATTTTAGCCGTCTTACGGTCTCAAGCTCCTGAATATTCATCTGAAAAGCCCCGTCACCGTTGATAAGCACGGTTCGCCGCCCCCCGTGGGCGAGGCATGCCCCGATCGCGTACGGCAACCCGAACCCCATCGAACCCAGCCCGGCGGCGTTTTTGATTTTTTGCCCGGCTTTGACACTCATTGCCTGGTAGGTGATTTCACCCGCCGCCCCCGAACTCTCCGGCACAATTATTTCGCCTATTTGCAACTGGCGGAACAGCTCGTCGGTAAAAGCGTAGAGATTGACTCCGTTGGCCTCTCTGGCGTATTCCGGCAAAACTACCGGGTATTTTTGCTTTAGATTCCGGCAGTAGGAGATCCATTCGGCGTGTTCGTCAAGCTTAAGATTCAACGATTCCAATGCGTCAACGAAATATTTGGCGTCGCTGATCACCGATAGATCGATACCCTTGATCTTTTTGATTTCCGCCGCGTCAATGTCCACCATGATTTTCTTGGCGTTGCGTCCGAAGTCCGCGCTGTTAAAGGCGGTCAAACTCGGATCAAGCCGACTGCCGACGACAAGCAGCAGATCGGCGTTCTGCACAATAAAGTTCGCCGGGCGAGAACCCATAATGCCGGGGCAACCGAAACAGAGCGGATGGTCGCTCGGCAAAAGGTCGATGGTTTTCCAGCTGCACAGCATGGGAATATGATTGCTTTGAGCCCACGCAACCAGACGCTCCGCCGCATTCGCCGATTTCGCCCCGTTGCCGATCAGCAAAAGCGGGCGTTTGGCAATGGTCAGCAAATCGGCAATTTGCTTGGTCGGCAACACCGGGATATTTTCCTTTGGCGGGGTAAAGCAGGAAAGTTTATTTTCGTCGATGAGCGAACCTTGCACATCAAGCGGAATATCGAGCCAAACCGGTCCCATTCTCCCTGTCGTGGCTTCATGCCAGGCGCGTTCGAGATGGCAGCGAATATCTTCGGGGTTCATCACCGTTACGGCGTATTTGGTAATCGGCTTTACCATCGAAACAATATCCACCTCTTGCGAACCCATTTGGCGAACCCCGGTGTCTCCTTTTAAATCGGAGCGTTTCGCCTGTCCAGAAATCATAAACATCGCCGTGGAATCGATAAACCCGGCGGCGACGGCGGTAATCGTGTTGGTGCTGCCCGGACCGGAAGTGACCAGCCCCACGCCAGGGCGATTGGTGTGCTGACCGTATGATTCAACGGCGATCGCGAGGGCTTGTTCATGCAAAAAACAGGTGTATTTCAGCGTTTTATGGCGACCGAGCGAATCATCGAGGTGCATCGCGCCGCCGCCGGGCAGCATAAATACCTGTGCAACACCGTGATCGGCAAGAAAATTCATCACATAATCGGAGAGCTTGATCATCACTTCAGCCCCGCATCTTTTTGCGAACAACCATCTCCTTATCGGAGAGTTCGCGTTTGCCGCTGCCGAGTGCCGACTCCATAAGGCGAATATCCCGGACGAATTCGATCAGCTCCACGGGTTCTACCGAAGATGCCTGATCGGAGCCGTACATGGTGCGATCCAAAGTGATATGACGCTCCACCGAGCAACTTCCCAATGCCACCGCACCTAACGTGGCGATATTGCCGATCTCGTGGCTGGAGTAACCCACCGGGCAATTGTAACGCTTGCGCAACTCCGGGATCAGCAACAAATTGGCGTCTTTGGGTTCCATCGGGTAAATCGAAACACAATGCAAAAGCTCAAACGGGCAGTCGTGTTTGCGGAATATTTCCACGGCTTGGTCAATCTCCTCCCAGGTACTCATCCCGGTAGCGATAAAAGTGTAGCGTTTCTCCTCGGCGACGGTTTCCAAAAGCGGAATATTGGTCAGCACCGGCGAGGCGACTTTGTTGTACTTTAAGTTGTAGACACGCAAAAACTTTTGCGCATCTACATCCCACGCCGAGGCGAACCATTCGATATTCTTGGTGCGGCAATAAGCGTCGATTTCGTTGTACTCTTCCTTGTTGAATTCCAGAGCTTCCTTTTGGTCGCGCTGGGTAGTTCCCCACGGGCTTTGCCGGGGGCTGTCGAGGAATTCAGCCGTGTAGACCTTGTCAATCGTCCGTTTTTGAAATTTTACCGCATCGCAACCCGCGAGAACAGCCGCGTCGATCAGCGACTTGACGATATTCAAGTCGCCGTTGTGGTTGATCCCGATTTCGGCGGAGATGAAAAGATTGTTGACCATATGATTGCCGTCCATGCTATAAGTTTTTCACTACAATACCCGTCATTGAGGATAAAATCAAGTTATTTGCAACTTTTCTCAACAAATTCCCGAATGGTTGAGACCATAAAATCGAGTTTCGCCTGGCTCATGCCCGGATACAGCCCGATCCAAAACGCGTCGTTCATGATTTTATCGGTGTTGGTCAATTTTCCGACCACGCGGTAATCGACCCCGTTGCGCAATGACTCAAAGCAGGGGTGACGCGTGAGATTTCCGGCAAAAAGGTTGCGGGTCTGGATTTTTCGCTCCTCAAGATAAGCTACAAGTTCGTTGCGCGAAAAGTTCGCTTCTTTAGTCAACGTAATGAGAAGTCCGAAATAAGAGGGGTTGGAATTCGGCGTTTTCTCAAAAATCGCCAGCTCCGGTAAATCGCCCAAATTGGCGCGCAAATACTCGTAGTTCTTGCGGCGAAGCCGGGTGAATTCCGGGACTCTCTCCAATTGGGCGCAACCGATCGCCGCTTGCAGATCGGTCGCCTTGAGGTTGTAGCCAAAGTGACTGTAGACATATTTGTGATCGTATCCCGGCGGAAGCGTGCCGAATTGCCGGGTGAATCGGTTGCCACAACGGTTGTCTTCGCCCGAACGGCAGGAGCAATCGCGCCCCCAGTCGCGCATAGACAGCGCTATTTTCGCGAGCAACGCATTGCTGGTGTAGACCGCTCCGCCTTCGCCGGTGGTAATATGATGCGGCGGGTAAAAACTCGATGTGCCGATGTCCCCCCAACTCCCGGTAAGTTTGCCCCGGTATTCCGAGCCGAGTGCATCGCAATTGTCTTCAATCAGCCAAAGTCGATGCCGGTCGCAAAAAGCCTTGACCATATCGAGGTTGAACGGGTTGCCCAGAGTATGGGCGAGCATGACCGCTTTGGTGCGTGGCGAAAGCGCCGCTTCAAGCCCGGCGGGGTCGATGTTGGCGGATTTTAGCTCCACATCGACAAATACCGGCACTGCGCCGTATTGCACAATCGGGGAAACTGTGGTCGGAAACCCGGCAGCGACGGTGATGACTTCGTCGGAACGCAAAATTCGTCTGTCTCCGAGCAAAGGCGAGGTTAGGGTCATAAACGCAAGCAAATTCGCCGACGAACCGGAGTTGACCAAAAGTGCGCTTTTCACGCCGAGAAATTTGGCGAGTTTGTCCTCAAACTCCTGAGTGTATCGCCCGGCGGTGAGCCAAAACTCCAGCGCGGCATCGACCAAATTCGTGAGTTCGGAACTCCCGTAGACACGCCCGGCGTAATTTACGCGATTTTCGCCCGGCTTGAATGCCGTTTCCGCCGGGGCGGAGTCGCCATACGCTTTGACCAAGGCGAGAATTTGTTCGCGCAACTCTATTTGACCCATGAGAGTTCCCCTTTAATGGCGGATTCAATATAGCTGTCCAAATCCGATGCCGTATTGATCTGACCTTGGTCGTAAAAATCGCGATACCATTGGGCGGTTCGGCGAATCGCCTCTTCGGCGTTCCAGACCCCGTGCCAGGCGAGTTCTTTTTTTGCTTTGGAGCAATCGAGGCGCAAGAACTTACTTTCGTGCAGCGCATCAAGTTGCGGAGCGAATCTAAAATTTACTTGCGGGAAAAATTTCTTGAACTTGGCGGCGACTTCGCCGACCGTCAGCGTATCTAAAGAATCCGGACCAAAATTCCAGCCCATCGCCGCAAAGGCACTCCCCTCGTATAGCATTTGCCCAAGGGTCAGATAACCGCTTAACGGCTCAAGCACATGCTGCCACGGGCGAACCGCGTCGGGGGAACGCAACGGCTCAACTTTTCCGGCGATCGCCGAGCGAACCAAGTCAGGAATCAGCCGATCCGCCGCCCAATCGCCTCCGCCGATCACATTTCCGGCGCGGGCAGTGCCGAGCAAAACTCCGCGGGGGTTAAAAAAGCTGTCGCGAAAGCTTGCCGCTACAATCTCTTGCCCGGCTTTGGAGGCACTGTAGGGATCGTAACCTCCGAGCGGATCATCTTCGCGGTGTGCGAGGTCGGATTCGTCGTTGCGGTAACATTTATCGCTGCTGACCACCACGATCGCTTTGACTTCCTCGGTGCCGCGCAAAGCTTCGAGCAAATTCACCGTCCCGGCGATATTAGTGGAAAATGTTTCGACCGGGTCGGAGTAAGAGCGTCTGACCAGCGGTTGCGCCGCGAGGTGAAAGACGATTTCCGGACGAAAATCTTTTACGATGCGTTCGACGTTTTTGGCGTCGCGTATATCGCACCATTCGGAGCGGATTGGAAGGTCAAGCAGTGTGTAGTGAGACGTTTCTGTCTCTGGCGGGAGAGCAAGCCCGCAAACATCGCTGCCGAGCCGGAGTAACCAGGCGACCAGGTGACTGCCCTTAAAGCCGGAGTGCCCGGTCACTAAAACCCGCCGATGATTGTAAACGTTGCCGAACACGCGCTTAATTCTCCCAGTGCTTTGTCCACGGCGCGTTGCCGGAGTTCCAAAGCTCATTTAGCAGTTTATGTTCACGCGGGGTATCCATACACTGCCAGAAACCGTCGTGACGCAACGCCGCAAGATTGCGGTCTTTCAGCAAAGATTGCAACGGGCGGGATTCAAAAAAGCAGTCGGGTTTCCCCTCCAGATAACGGGTGATGACTTCGCGATTCGCCACCATAAATCCGCCGTTGATATAGCGGTCACTATGGAGCGGTTTTTCGGTAAATCCCTCCACCAATGCGCCATCGAACTTCATTTCGCCAAACCGCCCGTCGGGGTGAACGGCGGAGATAGTGAGCAATTTGCCGTTTTGGCGGTGAAGCGCGAGCAATTCGTCGATATTTATATCAGACAGCCCGTCGCCGTAAGTCAGAAAAAACTCTTTATCTTCCGGCTTGAGGTAGCGACCCGCCCGCAAAATTCTCCCGCCGGTCATGGTTTCTACCCCGGTGTCGGCGAGAGTCACTTCCCAGTCGGCCTCAAAGGATTCGCCGTGGTAGGTAATGCCGCGGTCTTTGCCCAGCCGGATGGTTATATCGGTTGAACGGGCGTGAAAATTGAGAAAATAGTCGATGAACTCTTCGCGCTTGTAGCCCAAACAGAGGATAAAACGATTTACGCCAAAGGTGGCGTATCCGCGCATAATATGCCATAAAATCGGCTGTTCCCCGATCGGAACCATCGGTTTGGGTAAAAGCTCGGTCACTTCCCGCAGGCGTGTACCCTGACCGCCGCAGAGAATCATCGCCGGGGGCATCGACTGTTGCGATTTTTTCATGACGTTTCCTTTTGTTGACAAAGGTAATGTATCATCATCCCTCAAAAAGTCAATCGAGATTCCGTTTTTTAGAGGTAGCTCTTGCATCTGTAAAGAATCCTGAAGAACAGTTTGCGCAAAAATAACATGCGCGGAAGTCCCAAGGGGCGGGAACGGTAATCCGAAAAACGCAATTTGTTTTCATAGACAAGTACGCCGAACATCATTTCGTAAGCGTGCGACAAATTGGTCCGGTGATCCGCAACTGCGGGAAAGTCGGTGAATGCTATTTTGTGTTGCAGAGGCTTGAAAATCTCAGCTCGGCATATAAACATGGTTCCGGAAAGGAATCCGCGCTCTTGGGTTTTTATGCCGAGGCGTTTCAGCTCCGGGGCAATGAACGTTGAATCATAGGGCATATTGTAACGCTCGTAATCGATCCAGCAATCGCCGTTGCCGACCATTCCGATGGTCGGATCTTCGCGAAAGAGAGCGAGGGTTTGATTCACCGCCGTGGGCGAAGAAATAAACTTTAGTAGCATACGCCTCCACCGCTTACCGTAAATCCAGCGATAGTTGACATGGCAAAAGCATTCACGGATATTGCGTTTGGTATGCAATTTTACGATAAAATCGAAGTCGTCGAGATTTACGCCATTGACGGTGTCGATAAACGGCGCGATGTCATAACCGCGATTTTCCAGAACCCGGATTTGAGCATCGGGAAATTCCGCAAGAATCTTCCGACTCAAATCCGGGTCATCTTTACACATGGTGATTTGAAGCCGGGTTTGCTGTTGCGGCAAAAGAGCGATGCACGGCTTTAGCTCTTCCCACAACTCCGAATAGAAAATATGACAACAAACGAGAATTCTCATGTTGTAACTTACAGCCTGTTTTGCCCAAATTCAAGTAGAAGTTACCTCTGAAAACAGGAAGCTTGATTAAAAATTTCAACACAAGCCAGTTTTTAGAGATACCCTTTAGAGATACTCTACTGTATCGGCATGAAATGTTTTTTCCTTGCAGGGCAAAAAAAACCTCCGCCCCAAAACGGAGCGGAGATTTCCAACAGTCGTAAAAACTACGACTTACTTCACCTGAGCTTTGCCCTTTTCCCAGACATCTTTGCCGACAAACGCGGTCAAGCTACGGCCATCGGCGGTCTTTGCCTTGAACGCATAACGTTTACGACCGGCGTCCCCGAAAGTCACGCAAGCGATAACATCGGCGGTAACTTTGGCCTTGGCTTTGACATCATAAAAACTGTGCTTCATCGTTCAACTCCCTCCTGATTTAGTTGTGGTGAGGCTTGGTAGCTGGACTAATTATACTTAGCCTTGCAAATAAATGCAAGCATAAAAAAAGAAAAAAATCAAAAAAAAATGATTTTTTCTTAAATAAAAGCGGGTTTGAGGCGATTTTTGCTCAAAATTAGGACTTGAAAGCAACCGCCCGAAGTCGGCGATAATCGACGACGAACTCCCTGCCGTTCCAAAGCAACGGTCGGCAGGCGGTCTCCACTTCAGTTAGGATTTGCTCTTGCTTCGCAGAAACGAAGAGCGACAGATCGTTTTTGAGAAAACAGCGAACCCAAGCTTTCAGCCCGTCCGCGCCGCCGGGCAACGGGGTGAGGCGATCAAATTCCAGCACACGTTCCGGCTCAAAATTCGCCCGCTTCAGCCGATCGAAAAATTCATCGGGGGTCGGGCAATAAAACCGCTCGCGATATTCGTGTCCGTGCCGGGCACTCGCCGCCGCAAAAGCCTGACGTATGGTTGCGATATTGCTGGCTGCACCGAATTCACAAACCAGCTTTCCGCCGGGTTTTAAGGCGCGGTGAATTTCCGACAGCAACCGATCCACATCGGGAATCCAATGAAATACCGAGTTGGAAAAGACCGTGTCGAACTCCGCATTGTACGGCAATTCGAGTGCGTCGATTTCGGCGAACATAAGCTCAGGGTGAAAATAGCGTGCTTTGACGATCGTTTCCGCCGAATTGTCGATGCCCAGAACTTTTGCCCCGTTGCCCGCTAATTCCGCCGACAGATCGCCGTTTCCGCACCCCAGGTCGAGAATCTTTTGCCCGAAAGAGGTGTCCACGTGAACCATAAGCGTCTTGCCGTACTCGGCAAAAACATCGGTTTTGCACGGATTGTTTTTAGTGTTTTTTTCCATATTTTTATTACCTTATACATACTATACTGTAAATTTCCGTAGGAATCAAGGAAAAAAATCGAACAATATTACAGTTGAACTCTTGCTATTTTTGTAAGAAAGGTGTATTTATATGAAAATGAAAAAGTACAATCCTAAAGTTGCGAGGTGAAACGTGGAGCGAAAAAACGATATTCGCGAAGAGATTGACAATAGTCGGCTAATGACCAAGCTGTCGGTAATGGGGGCGATTCTCACGCTTATTTTGCTGCTGATTCCGGTTTTGATTTTCGGCGTGATAAAGCCGGGCTTGATCGGGTCGGATGCGTTTGCTCTCGGGGTGATTCCCTATTCGTTGGCACTGATGTTTGCGATTGCGTCGATGATTTACGGTATGCTTGCCACTTCCGCCGCGCAAGAGGCCGAGGAAAAGCAGCTGCTGGAAAAACGTAACGACACCCACGCGTTAAATGTCGATGAAGATGTCCGTTTTACGGCGGGGCGTTCGTTTGAAAACTATAAAAAGTACGCTCCTTACGTGCTTTCTATTTTGGGTGCGATTTTAGTGGTGGTGTTGCTGGTGGCGTTCTCGCGTCACTGGAGCGGTCGGTTGGAGAAACCGGTCGTTGCCGATACGGTTTACGGACCGGTGGCTTCGGCGGTATTCGCCGCATTGAGTCTTTTTATGGGGGCGTTTTTCGTCGGGCAATCCCGCCACCCGGCTTTTCGCTGGCTGAGGGCGTTCGGAGCCTGGTTGTTATCGGGATTCGGCATGATGTTCGTCGCTATGCTCGTGACGGTTTTTGCGTCTGACAGCAGCGGGGTGGATATTGCGACTGCCAAGACCTTGTTTGTTATTCTTGCGATCCTCGGCGGTGAATTTTTGGTGAGTTTTGTCATTGAGTTTTACCGTCCGCGAACCATGCGTGAAGTTCGCCCGATCTTTGAGAGTAAACTTTTGGCACTCTTTACCGAACCGGGCGGAGTTATGCGCAATATCGCTTTGGCGCTGGATTATCAGTTTGGCTTCAAGGTTTCGGGAACGTGGCTTTACAGTTTTATGGAGCGATCGTTTTTCCCGGTGATTCTCTTTTGGGCGTTGATTTTTTGGACATTTACGATGATTCACGAGGTTGGACCAAGTCAAGTGGGAATCAAGGAGCGATTGGGCAAAGTCGTGAGTGAGGAGCTTTTAGAACCGGGGATTTATTGGACGCTGCCTTATCCGTTTGGCAAGGTGAGACGCTTCAGCTGCACCGAGATTCACCAGGTTGTGGTGGGTGAGGCACATGAAGACGGCGACTCCGCCGAAGAGGAGATCCCGGATGACGGTCACGGTCACAACAAAACTCCGAAGAAGGATTCCGCTCATAAACCCTCCCCGGTGGTGCTTTGGACAGTCGGTCACGGCACTGAAAATAATTTTATCGTAGCGGTTGACCCGAGTTTCCGCAAGTAAAAAACCGACGATAAAGCCAAAGAAGACCGCAACGTCGCGTCGATCGCGTTTATCCGTATGAGCATTCCGATCGATTATCGGATTCGGCTCGACGGGGTGATGGATTACGCCTACCGCAACGCCGACCCGGTCGCCACGCTTACGCTAATTGGTCAACAGGCGGCGACGGAATATATGGCAAGTACTTCAGTATTAAGTATTATGTCCGAAGGTCGCGCAACGGCGCAAGCGGCTTTGCAGGAGCGGATTCAAAAATTGGCCAACGAACATCATCTCGGGGTGGATATTGTCAAAGTGATGATTTTGGACTCCCACCCCCCGGTGGAAAAAGTCGCACCCGCTTTTCAGGATGTAATTGGCGCTTTGGAGGAAAAGGAAGCGACCGTGCTTAAGGCGAAAACTTATGCGGCGCGAACCGTTCCCGAGGCGCAAACCTCGGCGGCGCGGGTTCTTTCCGACGCGAATTCCTACCGTTATCATACGGTCACTATTGCCGAGGCGGAAGCGGGGAGATTCAAAACCCAGCTGGCTACTTATCAATTGATGCCGCGTATGTTCCGGCTCGACTCCTATCTCGACTTTTTGGAAAACGACAGCAAAGATATTAAAAAGTTCATCGTTGCTTCCGGGCTTGAAAACGAAGTTTACCAGTTGAATTTTGAGACCAAGCAGCAGCTTGATTTGATTGATGTCGATGCAAGCGCGTTAAGCGGTAATTAACAAATAAACGGTTTTTACATAAAGGGAGGTTTTCTAAAGATGGCAGTAGGTAAATTTTTCAAACATTGGTCGCCAATCCTGTTAGGTGTGGTTGTGGCGGTTATTCTTTTGATCGCGGTTTTCTCTTATCAGTTGAATCAGACAGAAAGCGCGGTCGTCACTACTTTTGGCAGTCCTGAGGCGGTGACTGAGCCGGGGTTGCATTTCCGCTGGCCGTTTCCGTTTCAGAAGATCTACAAATTCGATCACCGCATTCGCTGTTTCGAGGGCGGAGCCGGTAAGATCGAAGAGACCATGACCAAAGACGGTCAGAATATCTTAATTGGAATCTATGTCAATTATCGGATTAACGCGGTCGAGAGGTTTTTCCGCACGCTGGAAAATATGACCAACGCCGAAGAACGGCTCAACAGTTTGATGCGTTCCGCCAAAAATACGACGCTCGGTCAATACCAGTTCGGACAAATCATCAATACCGACCCGAAACAAATGCAGCTCAATGAGATTCAGGACAAGATTCTTGCTCGGCTCAAAACCGACACCGCCAATTACGGAATTGAAATCATCAGCGTCGGAATCAACACCATCAACGTCCCGGAGAGGATCAGTGAAAAGGTGTTCGACCGCATGGTGGAAGACCGCAAAGCAGTAGCCGAGGGTTATCTCGCCGAAGGCGTCCGGCTGGCTTCCGACATCCGCATTAAGGCGGATCAGGAAAAAGCCGTGATGCTTGCCAAGGCGGAGGCGGAGGCGCGGGTGATTCGAGCTCAAGGCGATGCCACTGCTGCGGAGTTCTACTCGGTGTTTCAGGAGAATCCTGAGTTGGCGGAGTTTTTGCGCAAGCTTGACTCCCTGCGTCAGGTTATGCAGGGGCAGACCGTGCTGGTACTTAACACCGACGTTGCGCCGTTCGATCTTTTGAAGCCGGGGGCGGAAATCCTCGGACCGGTAAAGACGAAGACGGTCAAGAGTGGAGAATAACTCAAGATGGAAGAAAGCAAAAGCGTAATCAAGGGCGAGTTCGACCGCTCCGGGCAGTATGACTCCGGGCTGAAGTCGCTGGTGCGAAGTCTGCAATGGGCGTTTATCTTCCTTTTAGTGGTCATTGTCGGGCTTTTGGTCTACTTTGTGACGGCGGGCGGATACTTTTCGGTTGAGCCGCAACACGCGGTTATTGTTATGAAGTTCGGCAAAGTCGAACAAACTTACACCTCCGACGGTCACTGGTTTTTGCCTTACCCGGTCAACCGCTGGGTTATGGTCAGAACCAATCAGCAGTCGTTGCAAGTTGATTTTTTGCCGGCGGAAACACCGGACGGTGCTCCGCCGCAGGCATTGCAACCGGGTCGGGATTCCTATCTCATTACCGGGGATGCCAACATTATTCATTCGACCTGGCGCATGACCTATCACGTCTCAAATCCGGCGCGATATTTCCAGTCTCTATCGACACCGGAAGATCCGGGTGCCTCTGATACTCAAGAGTTGGATGTCAACGGGTTTGCCGGAACCCGCGGTCCGCAGACGTTGTTGCGCAATCTGTTTCGCGAGGCGGTAATCAAGGTGACTTCGAGTTTGCCGGTGGATTCCATGCTGTACGGCGGCAGGGCGGCTTATTCCGATGCGGTACGCAATGAGTTTGCGCAAAAACTTCTACTGATTGATTGCGGGGTTGAGGTGGACAATGTCTCCTTAGAGCAGGTGTTCCCGCCGCTTAAGACCAAGCCGGCGTTTGACGAAGTCGCCGCCGCGTCCAATACGGTTGATTCGTTGCGCAGCAAGGCCGAGCAATATGCGGTGCAGGCGAGCAACGAGGCACTCGCGACCAAGACGGAGTTGATTTCCCGGGCAGAGACTTACAAAGAGATGGTAGTTTCGGGAACCAAGGCCGAAAGCGTCTATTTCCAAAAGATACTTGAGCAGTATAAGAAGAATCCGCGTACGGTGCTTATGACGCTTTACACCAATACGCTTGCCGAGGTGATGAATAAGCAACAAGGCAAGTATATTCTCGGCTCTTCCGGTCCCGGGACAAAGCAGGTTCGTCTCCTGCTCAATCATGAACAGAAACGACAGGCTCCCGCCGAAGTCGCGGAGGGGAAATAATCATGGCTGAAATTGTGAAAAAAGGACATAAAAACGCTGAAAATTGCACTTGTGAGCACGAAGGGCACACACACGAGCATGAATCTAAAGGCTATTGCCCGTGCGGACACGATGCGGTCGAGGGCGGAGTAGGTCACGACCGCGCCATGGGGAGAATCGGTTTTGCTATTCTTGGCGGTCTGCTGACGATAAACTCGTTCGTTTTAGAGTATTTCCTGCCGGGGCAGGAGTTCGCCGCAAAGATGAGTGCGTTGTTTGGTGCGTTCGTTTTGGCTCTTCCGATTATCGTAACGGCGATCAAGGATTTGGTGAACGGCAAGGTCTATATGAATGAACTTGTCGCGTTGGCGATTCTTGCGGCGTTGGCGAGCGGAGATTTTCAGACGGCGGGAATCATCGCGTTCTTCCTGTTGCTGACGATTATCATTGAAACGCGTACTGCCAGCGGCGCGCAACGTTCGATCGAGGAGTTGATCAAACTTACTCCCAATACGGCGCGTCGGCTTGAGGGAGAGAATAACTCTGAAGTTGAAGTGCAGGTTTCGGAGCTGAAGATAGGCGACCGCATTCGGGTGCGACCGGGCGAAAATTTCCCGGTGGACGCTAAGATTATCGCCGGGGAAAGTACCGTAAACCAGGCGTCGATCACCGGCGAATCGCTCCCGGTTGACAAAAGTGTTTGCGACGATGTCTTTGCCGGGACGCAAAATCTGACCGGGTTGGTAGATCTTGAAGTCACCAAGGTCGGCGAAGACACCACGCTGGGCAAAGTCAAAGATATGATTCTTCAGGCGGAACAGAGTCGTACCCCGGTGGTTCGGATCATAGACCGTTATGCCGGGTATTACACTCCGACGGTACTGATGCTGGCGTTGATTACCTGGTATTTTTCAAAGGGCGATATGAATCGGGTGATCACTCTTATGGTGATTTCGTGTCCTTGCGCGGTAGTGCTTGCCACCCCGACTGCGGTAGTGGCGGCGGTGGCGGCGGCAGCGCGTCTCGGGATCTTTATCAAAAACGTCGCTCACCTTGAGTTGGCGAGCAAAATCACGGCGTTCGTCTTTGACAAAACCGGAACTTTGACCGATGGTTTGTTGTCGGTGGTGAAGCTCAATCCGTTTGGCGATGTCACTCCGGCGGAGTTGCTCAAAGTCGCGGCGTCGGCGGAGCAGTACAGCAACCACCCGACTGCGGTGGCGTTGCAGAAACTTGCCGGCGAAGCGACGCTCCAGCTGGATTGCGCGAGCGATTTTCAGGAGACTCCCGGCAAAGGTGTCACTGCGAAAATCAACAAAAAAATCTGCATGGTGGGTCGGGCGAACTGGCTTGCCGAGCAAGGGGTGAAACTCCCGGAGAAACACGACGAGGACACCGAAGGCATGAGTGTAATGTATGTGGTCAACGACGGTAAAATGCTCGGCTGGATCGGTCTAAAGGATAAGCTCCGCCGTGAATCCCCGGCGATGATCGCGGATTTGCGTCGGCTCGGTGTGCGTTTTGTCGCAATGGTGACCGGGGACCGCAAATCGGTGGCGGAGTCGGTGGCGGCGCAAGTCCAAATTGATGAATTCAAGAGCGAATGCCTGCCGGAGGGCAAGGTGGAGTTTGTCGAACGGGTCAAACAGACCGCCCGTGTGGCGGTGGTTGGCGACGGGGTGAACGATGCTCCGGCACTGGCGGCGGGGGATCTTGGCATCGCGATGGGGGCGATCGGTAGCGACGTGGCGATCAACAGTGCGTCAATTGCCCTGATGACCAATGATTTGCGCCGTATTCCCATGTTGGTGTTTCTCTCGCGCAAATCGCGAATGGTGATCAATCAAAACCTCGCGTTTGGCATGCTGTTTGTCTTTGGCGGCATTTTGCTCTCGGTCTTTGGTTGGATGACTCCGATTTGGGCGGCGGTGCTGCATGCAGGCAGCACGTTGATTATTATTTTCAACAGTGCACGCCTGGTGCGTACCGGGGAGGAGCTTACGCTCGAGGAGCAGGCTCAAAATCAAGACCGGACCGAAGAGTAAAACCCATTATTTGAGGAATTAGTATACAATGGCTGAACAGCGTGAATCAATCGCAAGAGCCGTAGGGCTCACCAAGGTGTTCCGGGATTTCTGGGGACGACCGAAGGCAAAAGCGGTGAACGATATATCTTTCACTATCGAACCCGGCGAAGTTATCGGTTTACTCGGACCGAACGGTTCGGGTAAATCGACTACGGTAAAGATGCTTTTGGGGTTGCTTTACCCCACGGGCGGAATTTTGAATGTTTTGGGTCGTTCTCCCCGGGCGGTCGAGACTAAGCGGGAGATCGGCTATCTGCCTGAGGAGTCCTATCTTTACAAGTATCTGACCGCCGAAGAGACGCTTGATTTCTTCGGTTCACTCTTTAATCTTTCGCGGGCGGATCGCAAGATGCGTATTGAGCAGTTGCTTGATATGGTCGGCATGGCACATGCCCGCCGTCGCCGGGTCGGTGAGTTCTCAAAAGGAATGGCACGCCGAATCGGGTTGGCGCAGGCAATGATCAACGACCCGGAGTTTCTGATTCTCGACGAGCCGACCTCCGGGCTTGACCCTTTGGGGTGCAAAGAGGTAAAAGATCTGATTCTCGCGCTGAAACGACGGGGCAAAACCGTATTGATTACGAGCCATTTACTTAGCGATATTGAGGATGTTTGTGATCGGGTCATCATACTTTACGGCGGCAAAATCCGGGCGATGGGCGAATTAAATACGCTCTTGACTGTGTCTAACGAAAACCGTATTGTGACCCCGGAGTTGCCTCCGGCAGCGATGAATGCGGTTCTGAAAATTTTGCGGGAAAATCTTAAAGGCGAAGAGTTTTTGGTGGATCATCCGCGCCGGACGCTTGAAGAGTTTTTCCTCGACGTGGTGATGAAAGCGAAGTCCGACAAAGTCGAAACCGCCGGAGTTTCCGGCGGCGGCAAGATCGCCGACTATCTGTCGCAGGGAGATGAGAAATCGGCGGTGCTTGAGTCGCTGGTGGGAGAAACGGCGAAATCAAAACCGATTACCGCCGAGCCGGAGAAATCGGTCGATATCCATCACGCGGCGGAGGCGGTATCCGATAAATTGGAACATCTGATTAGCGAACCGACCTTGCCGGACACCGAGCCGGATGAATCGGAAGAGTCAAACGCGAACTCCGATGCTAAGCTCAAAGAAGTTGACGATCGGCTCAACGATATTTTGGGAAATCGTAAATGAACTCATTTTGGGCGATTGTAAAACTGACCTTTCGCAATGCGTTCAGGTCACACATCTTTCAGTTGCTGCTGTTGTTGCTGCTCCTATCGGTGATTATCATCCCGAGTACGGTCTCAGGCGACGGCACGGCAGGGGGGTTTATCCGGGTGTCGTTGCTGTACAGCCTCTCCACAGTCGGGTCGATTTTGGCGTTGTCATCAATCTGGCTGGGTTGCCACGCCATGACGCAGGACATCGACAATTATCAGTTGCATATGGTTGTAACCAAGCCGATTTCAAGAATCAGAATCTGGTTGGCGAAGTGGATGGGAATTTATCTGGTTCATCTGATTTTGCTTTTGGTTGCTTCCGGAGCGATCTATTTTATTATTCTTTACAAGTACAATCAGCAGGATTTCCCTCCGGCGGAGCGTGAAAAAATCCGCAATGAGGTTATGGTCGGACGGCGGGGATTTTGGCCTAAACGGGTTGAATTGGACAAAGAGAGTCAAAATTTAGTCAAAGCGAAGATTGAGCGGTTGCGTTCTCGCGGGCAAGACGTTGATACTTCGCCGTCCGCGCAAGACAAGATGCTCAAAGAGGCGCGTATAGAAATTCTCAGCCGGGAGTCGGAGTTGGAATACAATGTTCCCAAGGAGTTTGAATTTACCGGTCTGCCGACTGATTTGGATAAACCGCTGTTTTTGCGTTACCGCCCGTATGTCGGAAAAATCGCGACCGAGGGTCAGCGTATGACGCGCTCGCTGTGGGTCGTGGCCATTCCGAAAATCGCCGAAAAATCTCCGGCGGCCAAGGCTGCTGAAGCGAATGCCCCCCAAGAGCGTTATGCTTATACAACGCAGGCGTTGTCGGAGTACCCCGAGCAAGTTATGTCGGGTGAATTTCACGAAAAAATTCTACCGGCGAGCTGGAAAGTCATCGCGCCGGACGGCACAGTTAAATTGGGTTATTTTAATTTCGACGATATGCGTGAAAAACAGTATTTTCAGCCGGGTGACGGCCCGCAGTTGCTGATCGAAGTCACCGGCTTTTTTGAGAACTATTTGCGTTCGGTGGCGGTAGTGGCACTGGAACTTTTGATCCTTTGCGGATTAGGGTGTGCATTCGGCGGCATTTTGACGTTGCCGACAGCGATTTTTGTGGCGATTTCGTATATGCTTTTTGGCAGTGTTGCGGTTTATATGACCAGCCAGGAGTATCTTGCCGGAGTTTCCGACCATATCGGGCAATTGATTGCAAAGTTGTTGCTTTGGATAGTCATTCCGTTGCAGGCGTTTGAGGTTTCCGGTCTGGTGGCAAACGGCGAAGTCGTGGAATTCAGTTATTTTTGGGCGTTGTTCAAGAGTTTTTTCATCTACCGTGCATTGCCGTTGTTCTTGCTCGGAATGATTTTATACCGACGACGGGAATTGGGATTGGTGATACGCAAATGAGTAAATTCAGAACACTTGTTATGTATCTTAGGTTGATCTTTGTCAGCTTGGTGTTGCTTTTTGGAGTAAGCGAAGTGGAGCGAAAACTCGACGGCGCGGTGGCGGAACACAACTTGCGCTTCACCGGGCAGATCAAAAACGCTCCGCCGTTAGTGACGTTTACGACCGTGGCGCTTGGCAGTTTTCGCGGCTTGGTCGCCGATTTACTGTGGCTTCGCACCGGTTCGCTGCAAGAGAAGGGCAGCTATTTTGAGATGGTGCAGTTGGCGCGTTGGATCACTGATTTGCAGCCGACATTTTCGGGTGCGACCGCCTACTTGGCGTGGAACATGGCGTACAATATTTCGGTTACTTGTTCGAGTTTCGAGGACAGATGGCGTTGGGTCAACGAGGGGATCAAGCTGATTCGCGATCAGGCGATCGAGTATAACCCCGAAGATCCGATTTTGTACAAAGAGCTGGCGTGGATTTTTCAACATAAGCTCGGCAATATCTTGGACGATGCCAACTTGTACTACAAAAATCGGCTTGCGGTTCAACTAACCAGTGTGGTCGGTTCCAAGCCGGACTGGGAAGGCATGGCATCAGCCCCGGTGGGCGAACGCGAATTTCTAAAAGCTTATCCAGAAGACAGCAGAATTTGGAAAGCGGCTAAAGCGGCGGGTTACGAAAATTACGCGGCACTGTATACCGCGTTCAAAGCCACCGAACCGGCGGTGTTGCCCCAGAGTTTTTTGAATCGCATTGCGGACGATGCGGAATTGACCAAAAAACTCACCGATTATTTCCGTGCCGAATATTTGCGCGAAAAACTAAAACTTGACTCCAAAGTCATCGTTGAAATCGACAAAGAATACGGCAAATTGGATTGGCGCGTGCCGGAGTCTCAGGCGATTTATTGGGCGACTATGGGGATTAAACGCACACCGAGTCACGAAGACATCAATTGCGACCGTATCATCACCCAGTCGCTTTATGAGGCATTTCGCAGCGGGCGGATTTTGATGGTTGACGAAAAATCGTTTGAGACGATCACTTTGGTTCCCAACATTCAGCTGGTTGACTCGGTGTTTGACCGTTACAAAAAAGTGCAGGAAATTTACGATAAGGATCGTGATTTTTCCAGTTTCCGTAGTGCTCGGATCAACTTTATCAAAGAGGCGGTGGCGATATTGTGGAATTACGGCAGTTTCAGCAAGGCGGCGGAGTATTACAAGAAACTCCAGACCGAAGAGCCGGGTATACATAAATTATCGCTTGAAGCGTTTGTTATGCAACAGTGGGCGGAAGAAGTTCGCGATGCGACGGTGAAAAAGGCCAGCGAAATCGTCTCCGGGTTGATTATGCGCAGTTTGTTTTATCTGGTCTACAACGACCACGATGCGGCGGTGGCAAATGAGCGTATGGCGCGTTATGTTTACGCCAAATATCAGCGAGAGATGGGAGATCAGGCTCGTACCACGTTGCCCCCCTACAGTGAGATGAAAAAAGCGATGGTTGAGAATTTAAGCAAAACTCTCAACCCGGTTATGGCTGAGATTCTCAAACAGAGGGTTAAAGAAGATCAGGCGCTCGGAGCAGCAAAGGCGCAATAAAACGCAAATAGGCTTCGCAGACGGTTGGAATGATGAATTGAATCGCCCATGTTGGGCAAGTGAGGGAACACATTGGAGGAGTGGTTTATTTTCTTTGGCGCGATCGCAGTTGCGATGATCGTGTCGCATATTTGCTCTTTAATGGAGGCGGCGTTGCTCAGCATTTCGCCGAGTCAGCTTGCCGATCTCAGGCACAAGAATCCTAAAATCGGGCAAATATGCCTATCTTTGAAACATGATATAGACAAGCCTATCGCGGTGATTTTGATTATCAATACCGCCGCGCATACGATTGGTGCGGCGGTCGCCGGCGGAGCGGTCAGTACGACCATCGGCAGTGAGTACATGAGTGTGTTTACCATTGTTTTTACGCTGTTGATGGTGCAGTACACCGAGATTTTGCCGAAGACGCTCGGAGTGCGGTTCAACAAAAAGGTGTTGCGTTATGTCGCCCACCCGCTACAGGTGACGATTTGGTTTTTATTGCCGTTGATTAAGCTGACGCATTTTATCAACCGACCGTTTGAACGCCGCCGACCGCAAAAACCGACTACCGCCGATGAAATTTCCGCCTTGGCGGCGTTGGCGCGTAGTTCGCAGATGATTTCGACCCGGCAGGAACGGATTATTCGCGCCGTGCCGCGGCTGTCGGAGCAAACCGCTTCAAAGGTCATGTTGCCGATTGCGAATATCTCGTTTTTGAGTTCGGATCAGACGGTTTCTGACGCGATAAACGCGACCGGGACGGATTTTCACACCCGTTACCCGGTTTGTGACCAGGGCGATAAAAACAAGGTTCTCGGGTATGTCAATTTCAAGGAGTTGGTGGCGACTTGTCGTGCCCACCCCGGTTCGCAACCATTGACCGATATTTTGCGTCCGATCGCGTTTGCGGAGCCGGACGACACTGCATCGGAGTTGCTTGAGCGGTTTGCCAGTCAACATTGTCATATGACGATCGTGCGTGACCCGAAAAACGGGAAAACGCTCGGATTGGTCACTTTGGAGGATATTGTCGAGGAGTTGCTGGGCGATTTGGACGATGAATTCGACCCGTTGCCACGGACTTTTTACACGCCGAGCGAATTCTTTTGGGTAGTAGGCGGGGGCGTCCCGATGACGTTGCTGACCCGCGACACGCATTTGAATTTGCCGCGCCGTTCGGAGCCGGTGGCGGTTTGGTTTGCCCGGATGTTGAAGCGTCCGCCTAAGGTGGGTGATACGTTTCGGCATGGAAACGCCGAATTTTATGTGCGTAAAATCCGGCGCGGTCAGGTGTGGGAATTTAATCTAAAAAGAATCAAAGTTGAAGGATAAACCGTATGATTCGATTGGTGTTGTTAGCCGGGGTTTTCGCCCTGCTTGGCGTGGTCGGGTGTACTGATATTGACTATGTCGGGCGGGAATTTGAGTCGACCCCGGTTTCGGAGCAAGTGGCGTATTATGTGAATCGCGAATTGATTCCGCCCGGCGAATTTCGGATTATGGGCAGAGTGACGATCACCGCGCCGGACGGAACGGACGGTTACGATATTCAAGAGTTGCTGCAAAAAAAAGCGCGGGAATACGGGGCGGACGCGGTAGCTCTGGTGGAGGCACGCAAAATCCCGGTTGGTGTATACGAAAAGACGGAGACTCCCAAGGCGTTGAATTCCGATAACCCGGCATCACGCAGGGACGCGGATGCGCAAAAAGCTGAGATAAAAGAGTACGGCGAACCGGTGAAACTAAGCGGCGAGCGAAATTTTCGGTTAGAGGTAGTCATTGAAGCTCTTTTTTTAAA
The DNA here is from genome assembly GCA_031261965.1 of Victivallales bacterium. Classification (GTDB taxonomy): domain Bacteria; phylum Verrucomicrobiota; class Lentisphaeria; order Victivallales; family Victivallaceae; genus Victivallis. The sequence goes on from JAISIP010000115.1 coordinate 36,643, forward strand.
AAAGAAGACCACGCTTGAAGAGTTGACCAAGGATCAGGACGCGGAAGTCAAGGAAATTCTCGGAGTTCCCTCCGAACCGGCGAGAATCCCCGCTCCGACTCCGACGTTGCCTCAAGGAAATCTCTAAAAACTGAGCTGCAAATTTCAGCCAAATTTCCAGTTTTTAGAGGTATCCTCAAGAATAGGATTTCAGACTCTGGGCGACTTCAGCGGCAGAGAGTTCGCGAAATGTTCCTTCGGGGAGATCGCCGAGTTCAAGCTCGCCGATTTTGACTCGGCGCAATTCGACTGTGGGCGATCCGGCGATGGCGGTCAGGCGCCTGATTTCGCGTTTTTTTCCTTCGTTGAGCAGGATTTTGTAGCGGGTTGCTCCGAGACGCGAAATGGAGATGACTTTGAGCAGTTCGCCGTCGTCGATGATTCCGGTGCGTATGCGTTCGAGTTCGGCGTTGGTAAAGTCGCGGGTTACCCGGACGATGTAGGTTTTCAAAATCCGATTGCGGGGGTGGGTGATTTTTTCGATGTAATCCCCGTCGTTGGAGAAGAGGATCAAGCCGGAACTCTCTTTGTCCAATCTTCCGGCGGAGAAGAGGCGAACCGGCGGGGTCAGGGTAATTAAGTCCACGGCTTTAAGCGGGGCGTGGGGGTCGGAATGGGTGCAGACGTAGCCGCGCGGCTTATTGAGCATGATGTAATGAAGTTGCGCAATTATTTTTACGGGATTTCCGTCAAAAGTGACCGTATCGGAGGGGGCGACCTGAAATCCGGGTTCAAGTACGACTTTGCCGTTGACGGCGATGCGGCCTGATTTGACCAGATCTCCGGCGGCGCGACGGGAGGCGACTCCGGCGGAGCTTAAAAATTTTACCAGTCGCTCTTGGGATTCGGGCATAATATCGATATTCCTTTTTAAAGAGCTGATTGCAAAACTATTTTGATTCGTTTTTTTGCAATCAGCTATAGAGATGACCTTTAGAAGTAGCCTTTATATAGATTACACCTAAAAACGAAAAGTTGCAATGGAAAACACAGGAAAACTTTACTTAGTCAGCACTCCGATCGGAAACCTTGAAGACATCACCTTGCGGGCGTTGTCGATTCTAAAAAGTGTCGATTTGATTGCGGCGGAAGATACCCGCCACACCCGGCAGTTGCTGAGTCATTTTGATATTCACACCAAACTTATCAGTTTTCACGCCTTTAACGAACACCGCAAAACCGAGGGGTTGATTGAGGAAATTAAAAACGGGTTGTCGGTGGCATCGGTTTCGGATGCCGGTACGCCGTCGATCGCCGACCCCGGCTTCTTTTTGGTACGCGAGGCGGTTCGCAACGGGATTGTCCCCGAGGTGATTCCGGGGGTTTCTGCGTTGACGTTTGCCGCGACCGCGTCGGCATTGCCGGTGGATCAATTTGCGTTTTTTGGTTTTCCCCCGGTCAAATCGGGGCGGAGGCAAAAATTTTTCGAGGCGATTCGCCAGGAAAACAGGACGGTGTTCTTTTTTGAATCTCCGCACCGAATCGCGAAAACCCTGCCGGAAATCGCCGAAATAGTGGGCGGCGAAGCTCAAGTTGCAATTATCCGCGAAGCGACCAAGTTGCACGAAGAAATTCTGCGCGGGACGGCGGCGGAACTTGCCGAACTTGCGACCGACCGCCAGTGGCGCGGTGAATTTGTCATCGGAGTCCATCCCCCTGATACCCTTTAGTGAGCTAAAAAGATAGTTTTGCAATTAGATTATTTGACAAAACAAGGTTGACAGTGTTTATTATGTTAGAATATGTAATTTTTTTGCAAAAAATGGCGATATATAGAGGAATGTTATGATTATATCGTTTACAGTACGCAATTATAAGTCGCTCAAAGACGAGACAACTTTACACTTTAGCGCAGTTGCAAATGACAAGATTCACCCAGAAAATATCGCGTATCCGGATAAGAACGAGAAAATTCCCGTGGTGCGTTCGGTGGGTATTTGGGGAGCAAACGCCTCAGGCAAGAGCAATGTACTTGACGCGCTGCAAGCCTTATGTTCTTTGGTTAATCGCTCACATAGAAATGATTTGGATGGAAAAATTCGTGAATATCGCCCTTGTATGCTAAAATCGGAATGTAAAAAGTCCCCGATATTTTTTGAGTTGGATTTTATCGATAAAAACAAAGAACATTACATTTATACAGTTGAGTTCCTTGAAGATCGAATTATTAAAGAAAGCCTTGAGTTTTACGATTCACCCAAGCCAACTACTCTTTTTTTGCGTGAACTGACCGTTGATGGGAAAACACCGATTAAATTTAGCTCGAAGCTTACCGGGGCGAAAGCAATATCATATCTTGACAATCAAGCCTACTTAAGTGTCGCGGGGAATACATCTGACAGCTCTGAGCTGATTAAGAATGCCTATCGCTATATTCGCGATGGAATCAACTTTATTTCTCATGATGAACTATCTATTGAATACTTGACCGATGATATTTACCGAAAGAAATTGGCGGCTCTTTTGCACTGCTCGGATACCGGAATTACGAATGTCAACTATCAAAAAAGAGAGTTATCGGAAGATGTGCTTAAGCATTTTCCGAAAGAAATGCCGGAAAAAATTAGAGAACGCATACTGTCAGACCTGCAAGCAGAGCCGATTTTTCTTCACCAAAATTCAGATGCGGAATTTCATAGGGAGGATGAATCTGCCGGAACACGAAGGCTGTATAGCATCGCGCCATATATCCTTAAAGGGATCTCCTTGCCGGAAGTTTTTGTCTTTGATGAGTTGGAACGTGAGTTGCATCCGAAATTGGCGGAGATGATTATTCGGTTATTTCATGACGAAAAAGTTAACGGTAATAATCCGCAACTGCTGTTCACAACCCACAATACGTCGTTGATGAATTCCGATTTGTTTCGCCGCGACCAAATTTGTCTTACGCAAAAAAGAGAAAACGGCGCGACTGAGTTGTCAAGTCTTGCGGATTATGATAAAGTCCGACCTGATACCAATTTTGAAAAATGGTATAGGGAGGGGCGTTTTGACGCAATTCCTGAATTGAACTACGAAATGTTGCGTGATACAATTTGTGCGTCTTTTTATGCTGACAAGATAGAGGACAATCACGATGAGTAGGCGTGAACGTACTAAGACTAAAAAGCAGCCCAAGCCTACTTTTCGGATTTATATCGAAGACAAAAAAAGTGGGTGTCAATATATACGCGATTATTTGCATATAGGACGCGATTATCACGGAGATTTGATACAAGTTACGCATCCTTCATCACATTCGCCCGAGGGGTTATTGAAAGTGGCAGAGAGCGGGCAAATCGGGGGTCTTGACGAGGACGAGACTTGGATCGTTTTTGATCACGATGGACATAATATCTTAGAGAATGGGCGAAAAAATGTTCCTCAAGTATTTAAACGAGCAGGAAACGCAAAAATAAAAATAGCATTCTCAAGTATTTCTTTTGAAACGTGGATTTTGATGCATTTTTGGGTATCTCTAAAAACTGGCTTGAGGTAACAAATCAGCATATTCGCAATTTGAAGGTGCTATTTTGCAAGTATCGGGCTAACATAGAGTTAACCAGATACGAGCAAGGTCGCGCATACAAATGCGAGATGCGATTTTTAGCCAAGTTTCCAGTTTTTAGAGGTAGCCTTTAAATATACGACAAAATCGTATGAAACTTGTGGTGCTCTAACAAATGAAATAAAAAAGCATATTCTCAATTACGACAAAGGGATGGAGAATTTATTTACCTGCGCAACCAATAAAGGCAGCTTGCCTAACGCAATCACAAATGCCACAAAATTATGTAGCGAGATGAAAAAAACAACCCAGATACTGAGATTTGTAATATGAACCCCTATACAGACTTTCATTTACTGTTAAAGGCTATAGATGATTTTCTTGAAAAATATCGCAGGATTAAAACAGCCGATTAAGGACACCTCTAAAAACTGAGCGATAGTTTTTAGCCAAATTTTCAGTTTTTAGAAGTATCCGCTATTGTGCAATCGCCTGAAGAAAAATAGAGGTGCGTTATGAAAATAAAAGGTCTTTGGGACAAAAGTGATCCAAGGATTTTTCTCTATAAGCACCCTAAACATAAATGGATGGGGGTATCGCTCAATTTCGCTCATGCGAAAGCGTGGCGGATTTTATTTTTGATGTTATTGCCGGTAATTATATATCTTACAATAATGATATTGATAATCGCGATATTGCGGGAATTGCCACCTCTTTTTTGGTACATCAACTGTTTGTTTTTGCTTGTTTGGGCAATCTGTATTACCATATATGCCTTCCGACTGGCCGCCAAAGATGCTTTATGGCATAAAGACGAGGACGATAAATAAACCCCATCTCCAAAGGCTGAAATCTAACATCTCATTTACTCCGCCGGCATCCTCAAGCTTCGCACTTTTATGAAGCTTGAGCGACATCACCAAAATCATTTTTTCAGCAATCTTGGAGCGTGGGTAATGCCGAACGGCTGGAGTTGGTACTCATAGCTGAACATGTCGCCGTTACTGCGCCACGCCACCGGACCTGCCCAATGACATCGGAATGCCAGATGCACCGCCCCGTGGCAATTCATCCGGCTGCCGTAAAGCGTAAGGTCAAGTTTATGTTCACCTTTGGCTACTTTGCCGAGTTCGCACTGGTAAGGCGCAAACGGCAAATCGCCCGCTTCTTTGCCGTCAAGTGTCGCATCGAGCAACACTCCGCGATACCCGCACAAGGGAACCTCTTTTGCCGTCTCCGTGTTACAGAGACCCGGTTCCACCCCGCTTATCCGTGACGGAATGCGCAACAGCAGTTCTTGTTCTTCGTTTTGAGTAAAGCTGCAATGATAGGTGATGTTTCCGCCGTAAAACGGCAAGCCTTGCCGGGTGACATCGCCCCAGACCAATTTTCGCACCGGCTCAATTATCCTGGCAGAATCCCCCAAAAGCTCTACTCCGAAGTCCCCGAGAATAAAGCAACGTTCCACGTTGCAGGATTCGGTGTAAGCGATTCGGACGAGTAACTCATGTTGCCCGACCGACAAGCGCGGCAAAGGCGTGGTTCGCAAAGAGCGATCCACCCAATAGCCGTTATCGTTAAATGGAACTCTTACGCCGTCAAGGTAAATTTCGGCATTCTCAGGTTCTTCCAGCGCGAACTGCGGGGACTCTACATCGATTTGCGTTTCGATTGTATAGAGCAATTCCAAAGTTCCGAGAACTTTAGTGGATTTACCATGTACATAAGGTTGCACAATTCCGCCGCTCCGACGAGGCAGACCTAAAGAGGCGCGACATAAGTTGTCAAGTCGCAAAATCTCTTCCGCTTTTTGCCATTCTCCATCGCCGGACAAACGCCATTGGGGGCGGTCGAGCAAAAGCACGTTCGGCTCGTCAAGCGAAATCGGAATCACCCCGGAGAGGTGAAGCATCGTTGCCGTTTCAATATCCTTATCGTTCAACAACGGCACGCCGATCATACTGCCTTGGCATTGGGTGGACGGCAAAAGTTTCACCAGCAACGAACCGTGCGGATACATGGGGAATTCAAAAATGGTCCAATTGTTTTCATGTCTGCCGAGAACCGGGGTCTGCTTGCCATTTGCCGTATCAAGGTAGATCACCTGCCAAAGCCCGCGAACTTTGATCATCACCGGGTTGGCTCTGCCGATTCGTTCGGTATTCGCAATAAATAAATAACGCGCATCTTTGTCTTCGCGCATCTGATAGAGCAGATTCGACAAAGGATAGCCGTCTTGTTTTACCACCGCGACATCGCGCAACTTTTCAATAGCGTGCAAAACCGAGTTGCGGTTAAACGTGATTTGTTCGGATTGCGCCGCAAGTTTTTTTACCCGGTCGGACTCCACTGCGTCACAGCAAACCGGCACATCCCCGGTGAAAATCACTCTCCCTCCGGCTTGGCGAAAGGATTCAAGCCGTTCAAGCGTTGTGCCGCGCAACGTGATCGACGGCGGGACAATCACTACATCATAAGCCATTTCGCCGACTTTGAAGCTCTTTTCGGATTGAACCGGCGAAAGCTCCGGCAAAAGCGATTCCGCTATCAAGTCAAAATCGACCAATCCGTGCAACAACCATTCGATCAACGCTTCAAATGTTTCGGTGAGGAAATTCCGGCGGTCGGCAGTCATATCCTGCGGACCGAACACCAACCAAAACGACTCAATCGGGTGAATCACTCCAACCCGAACCCGAGCCTTGCCCCGGGTCATCGCGGTGTTGACCCTGGCAAAATGTTCGGCGATGATCGAATACTTTTTGTACCACGCCGACTGATAGTTGATCGATGCCGGGTAATCGCGCTTTGCCTCGCCCGCCATCGAAACCCACGCCAAATGCGGAACTCTGACAGTTACGCCCAGTGCAGCCTGCCAATCGCCGTGACCTTTATGTCCTTTAAAATCCCAGTCCCAGTCGGTCACGCCGTCCAACTCTGAAAGCACACCGCCGCGACCGTACTGGTGCGACGCGCTTTGCGCCTGTTTTGCCGTGACGTACTCAAAACTGTCGCAAAGCATATCAATACCGGGGAGTTGGAAACTGCGATAACTGCGCATCGCCTCACCAAGTGCCGCAGTTTGCGATTCCAGCGAACGCTCCTCCATCATATGCCCGGAAAAAACGATATTGTGCTTTTCGCACCATTCGCCGATCTTATCGGCGAACGCCACAGTAAAACGCTCCGAAACATGATCATGGTAGCGATAACGGGCGAGAGAAAACTTTCCGTCAGGCAACTCCCAAATCACTTCGGGAAAGGTCGCGAACAAGTCGCAGTTGTAAGCGGTGCGGTAACTCTCCGGCAAGTCATCGGTAAACGGAAAACGCGCATCGCACTTTTCGGTGGCAAAAGTCAAGGATTGTTTACGCGTAAATTGCGGTTCGTCAGTAAAGATAGACGGAATTGTATGCCCGAACTCTTTGCCGAACTTGCGGAAATACGCTTCATAGGTCAAATCGATGAATTTTTGTATTGCAGCCGGATTCAGCGTATCAACATAGGTCTGGTTGTTGAACCACGACTCAGGATTCGCCACCATCAAATAAGCGTAAAACTTCTCGGCATCCGCATCCGGGCTGTCGTCTTCGCCGATTAGCCGATAGCGTTCCAATGCTCCGGCAGGGTCAAGTTTTACCGAGTAGGCGGCGAGAAACCGCCCGGAGTTGTCGTTGTTCGCATCGATCTTTTGCGTCCGCCGATTCGGGGTAAACAGCAAATATCTGGCGCGAAATTTCGGATTCCTGGTCACCGATCCGCCCGCCGCGCCGGAGGGCCAACGATCTTCATCATAGAGATAGGCGAGCATATCGAGTTTTTTCGCATTTTCGACACATTCGCTCACTCGGTTCATGAAGTCCGCGCCGAGATATTCGGTCGCCAAACCGGTGCGGGAGTGCATGTGAAAGCCGCCCATGCCCATTTCTTTAAAAATATAAATCTGTTTTTTGAGTTCTTCCGCCTCAAGTTTACAGTTCCACGCCCAAAACGGAGTGTCGCGATAAAGTGCTTTTGGCGATGCGAAAAGTTGATCGAAGTTCTCATTGCGATCTTTTGCGTACAAGTTTTCCATTTCCGATACCTATTTTTAGGTGATTATCGAGTGATAAACATAGAATACCCGTTTTATTGCGAAATTTCCATCACAATTCAATCAAAAAACCGCACAAAACAATCAAACCAACAAAGCTGAGTTTTCTAAAATCTTGGAAATCGTGTTATATTGTACTGTAAAAATCTTGGAAATCGTGAATATTGTCTATTTGAAAATCTTGGAAATCGTGTTTTTATTGGGAGAAGATCATGAAGCGAAAAATCTATAACCAATTGCTTGACTGGAAAAGCAACGATGCTAATCGAACCGCATTGCTTATCGATGGGGCAAGGCGAATCGGTAAAAGTTATATTGTCAATGAATTCGCCAAAAAGGAGTACAAATCCCATATTTTGATCGATTTCAATCGGGTTTCTGCGGATATAAAAGACCTTTTTGAACGTCATCTAATGGATTTAGACACCTTCTTTTCTTACCTTTCGGCATTCTTTAATGTGCAACTATATCCTCATGAGTCCTTAATTGTGTTTGATGAAGTACAGCTTTTCCCAAAAGCGAGAGCGGCTCTCAAATATCTGATTGCAGATGGACGCTTTCACTTTATTGAGACTGGTTCGCTTATGTCGATCAACGCCAATACCAGCGAAATAGTTATTCCGTCGGAAGAGCGGCATATAAAGATGTATCCATTTGATTTTGAGGAGTTTTTGTGGGCGATCGGCAATGAAACGCTTATGCCGGTTATTCGCGAAAATTTTAGCGCAATGCGTCCCATGGGACAAATGTTGCATCGTAAAGCTATGGATTTCTTTCGCCAATATCTGATTATAGGTGGAATGCCTCAAGCACTTCAGGAATATGTCAATAGTCGAGATTTTGAAAGAGTCGATGCGATAAAGCGTGACATTCTCACCTTATATCGGGCGGATATTGTAAAACATGCCAAAGGGTATGCGCGAAAAGTCGAAGCGATTTTTGATGAAATCCCGGCACAGTTGCAAAAGCATGAAAAGCGATTTAATTTGGCATCGCTGTCAAAAAATGCCCGCTTACGCGACTATGAGGATTCATTGTTTTGGCTGTCCGATGCCATGATTGTGAATATTTGTTGGAATTCATGCGCACCATCCATTGGGCTAAAGCAAAATATGGATAAAAGTACACTGAAATGCTATATGGCTGATACCGGGCTTTTGATCAGTCATACCTTTGACGAAAAAGGCATTGCAAACGAAGAGATTTATCGCAAATTACTTTCCGGCACGCTGGAATTCAATGAAGGAATGATTATAGAGAACGTTGTTGCGCAAATGCTAAGTGCCGTCGGACATAAATTGTATTTTTACTCTAATTCAGGAAAAGACAACAACGCAGAGCGTATGGAGATAGATTTTTTAATTTCCAAAGCCAATATAACCAATCGTCATAATATTTCCCCCATAGAGGTAAAATCAGGTAAGAACTACACTTTTACCTCGCTTAAGAAATTTAGAAATAAGTTCCCGGCGCAGTTACACCAGCCATATCTTATCCACGCTCAAGATGTTATGCAAAAAGAGGGTTTTGCATGTATCCCGCTGTATATGACTCCTCTGCTGTAACCTAATGGGTATCTCTAAAAACTCACCTTGAGTTACAAAATTGCCAGATTCGCAATTTTTAGCCAAGTTTCCTGTTCTTGGGGATACCCTAATTCTTTACGCTGATTTTTTGGCTCAAGACATGTGTCTTGCCGGGAGGAATAACGCGGCGATCTTTAAAGGCGTTGGCAGCTTCAATGCAGACCATGGTATGAAATTCATCATCGTCCAAATATGGCATGGCATGGGCTTTGGCGATCCACGGATTCCAGACCACGGTCGAAGCACTGCCGGATTTTTCCACCAAAATTGTCCGCTCAAACCCGGGGTCGTAAATCTCAATTGCCCCGGTGGTGTCAAAGTAGACTCGATCCACCTCGCGATTGATGATTATATCGCCGTTTTGCACGCGATCGAACTTTTCCAAGCCAACGATGTACTCATTGTACATGGCTTGGTCAAGCCCTTTTATCGCGATTTTTTCCACCGCTTTGACGTTAAAGTAGGGATGGAGCGCGTCGGTGATAACTTGTTCAGCAGGTGAACAATTCTTCATCGACAGCGTCATAAGCAAGCTTTTACCGATCACAAACTCCATGCGCAATTCAAACGGGAAAGCCACCGGCATGGCAGTGACATCTTCGGGGTGCAGCTCAAATGCAATTCGCGTGGCGTTGCTCTCGGAAGCGACTTCCGCAACTTGCCAATCCGAAAGTCGGGCAAAACCGTGCTTGGGTAACGCCGGGTCGGATGCCGAACCAAAATACGGCCAGCAAATCGGAACGCCGCCGGAGATCGCTTTATTAGGCTCAAACACACTCCGTTTACTCATCCAAATCACCGGGAGTTCGCCGTTCGGAACAAACTTCATTAAGTGTGCGCCATGTAGACAAATCTCCGCTTCCGCCTCGCTGTTTTTGATTTCCGCAGTGATAAAACCGCCCGAAATCAACTTAAAATTGATTGATTCGGAACCGAATTTCTTTTGTAACTCGTTGATATTACTCATCGATATTTTCCTTTTGCCCAACCGGGGTGAGCGGATACTTTCTTATGTTTGCCACGCCTACTGACCCGGCGAACAGTCCCTCCGCCGCCGAGTCGATTCTCAGACTGAATCCCTTTTTCGCCAACTGGCGATTTCCCCAAAGATAGAACGCCAAATAATCGTCGAAATCGAAGTGTTCAAGCTCCTTTTTGCCCGGTCGCTCCAAATGTGCCGCCGCAACGCAAATCCCTGTAGTAAGCCCTTTTACGCACAAATTAGACGCTCCGTGCCGAACAAAATCGCGAAAAATTCTCCGCGATGTTGCGGCGGTCAGGCAAGGACAACTCGCCGCCTTTTGATCAAGCTTGATTCGTTTGCCCGACTCGGGGAGCTTTGTCGTTGCGAAGTCAAGCACCGATTCCGTCGCGGGAACGGCGAAATCATCACCCGACAGCGACCACGCGAAACTGTTCTTAAACCGCCACGGACGTTTCTCAATCGTCGATTCCGGCGGGAAAGCAAAAATTTTGCGCGTTAACACCACGCCGGCGGCGGAGACCATTAGCGCGTATTCACCCTCAACTTCCGGCAAATGCATCGCGGCACGGTGTCTCCAAAGGTCGCCGCCGGCATTAAATTCCACACTGTTTTTATCGGCGGAAATCAAACGTACTGAAACGACAAGCTCGCGTCCGCGATAAATTTCCAACTCCTTTGAGTCAAGCTCGACTTTGCGAAATTCGCTCTCGCCGAAGACCAGATATTCCAGACGCTCCCACGTTCCCGGAAATACCACAGGTTCAAGCTCGACAGAGCTGACGATTCCGCGATTGACCGCGCCGATGTCCACTGTCCACGACGCAATTCCGGCAACCATTTGCAATTCTCGACCGACTCGGTATTCACAGCCGAACGGAATAATCGACTCCGATTCGATTGATGCCGAGAGTGCGTCAAGTGAATCGTGAGAACGCAAACGTTTGATTAACGCCCCGTCTTCTTTGAAATTTCCGCAACGCGTGCGGCCGAGGCGCAATAGTGGACGCGACGCGGTTGCAAGCTCAAAAGCATATTCACCATCGGCAAACACCGTGCCGGTGAACCCCGGTCCGGCTATAATCTTTTTTGTTTCACTCATACAATCAGTCGATAATTTCAAAAATTTCATTCTCCGGCTTGCGCTGTAGCGGCAAAGCCTCCGACGCCGCATAACCCAAAGGCGCAATCGCCAAGGCACTCCACGGGGCTTCCAACTTAAGCGCATCATTCATCTTCTTTAGATCGTAAGCACACACCCAGCAAGTGGAAAGCCCCTCCGCCGTGGCGGCAAGCACCACATGCTCAAAGACAATACCCAGATCAATCTCGACAATCGTATGGTCGTCTCCTGCGCGTCGCCACGCGTTCTTGGTATCGCCCAGCGCAACTAAAATCACCGGGGCTTCGGGCAAAAACCGTTGCGGACACGCTTCGCAGATTGCGGCACGCAACTTCGCGTTGCGAATCGCCAAAATCTTGAACGGCTGCCGATTGCACGCCGTCGGGGCAAGCGACGCGGCATGGGCGATTTTTTTGAGCAACTCATTTGCAATCGGACGATCCGAATAGTGCCGAATACTCCGTCGATTTGAAACAACATCGTAAAAATCCATAATAACCTCGCTTTCGGTTAACAAAAGGGCATCCAAAATTCATCGGTTTGACAATTTAGCCGAAAAGCAATGAGAAAGCAAATTTTCCTGCCGAATTTCTCGAAATTTTTCGTGCAAAACCCCAATCTGGATGTTATATTAAACAGTGTTTGAAATTTATATAACGCACATCGGAAAATCTAAATGTTGGCAAAACGCATTATTCCCTGCCTGGACGTGACCGGAGGGCGGGTCGTTAAAGGGGTTAATTTCGTCGGATTGATCGATGCCGGCGACCCGGTGGAAATCGCCCGGCAATACGACGAACAGGGAGCGGACGAGCTGGTTTTTCTCGATATCACCGCCAGCAGCGATGCCCGCGACACGATGATCGATGTGGTTGAACGCACCGCCCGTCAAGTTTTTATTCCGCTCACCGTTGGCGGTGGAATCCGCACCGCCGGGGACATTCGCAAAATGTTGCTCTCAGGCGCCGACAAGACCTCGGTGAACACCGCAGCGATCCTCCGCCCGGATCTGATTCGCGAAGGCGCGGAGCGATTTGGCAGTCAGTGCATAGTTCTCGCCATCGATGCCCGCAAAGTTCCGGGTGAAGACCGTTGGATAGTTTACACTCACGGTGGTCGCAAGGCTACCGAACTCGACGCGGTTGAATGGGCAGTACGCGGAGTTGAACTCGGTGCCGGGGAAATCCTCCTGACCAGTATGGACGCGGACGGCACTTGCGCCGGATACGATTGCGAACTCACACGCCGGGTTTCAGAGGCGGTTTCCGTCCCTGTGATCGCCTCCGGCGGTGCCGGGACGCTTGACCATTTAGCCGAAGTGCTTGACAAAGGCAAAGCCGATGCGGTTTTAGCGGCAAGTATTTTTCACTTTGGCACTTACACTATTCCAGAGGCAAAGAAATTTTTAAAAGGACACGGTATTCCGGTTCGTGAAGCATAAGGATAATACACCATGACCAAAGAAGAACTCAAAGCGCAATCGCTTGCCTATCACCAGAACCCCACACCCGGCAAAATCTCCATGATCGCCTCCAAACCGTGCGACACCGGCGCGGAACTCGCGTTGGCGTACACCCCCGGCGTGGCGCAACCTTGTCTTGAAATCAAAGAACACCCCGAAACCGTCTGGGAATACACCACACGCGGCAACCTTGTCGCGGTGGTCAGCGACGGTACGGCGGTTCTCGGTCTGGGCAATATCGGTCCGGAAGCTGGATTACCGGTAATGGAAGGCAAGGCGGTACTCTTTAAGCGGTTTGCCGATATTGACTCGATTCCTTTGTGCATCGGCAAAGTCTTCAACGAAAAAGGACGATCCGACGCAGCTAAAATCATCGAAACAGTCGAACGTCTGGAGCCGACTTTCGGCGGGATAAATCTTGAAGACATCGGCGCACCCGCCTGTTTTGAAATTGAACAAACCCTAAAGAAGCGCATGAATATCCCGGTGTTTCACGATGATCAGCACGGTACGGCGATTATTTCGCTCGCGGCGATTATCAACGCACTTAAGTTGACCGGCAAAAAAATCGCAGAGTGCAAGTTTGCGGTAAATGGAGCTGGAGCGGCGGGAATTTCCTGCTCGCGTTTTTACATTACCGCCGGGGCGAAAAAAGAGAATTTTATCCTTTGCGATTCCAAAGGAGTAATTCACAAGGGACGTACCGATCTTAATGCGGAAAAAGCGGAATTCGCCGTCGAAACCGAGGCGAGAACTCTGGCGGACGCAATGAAAGGCGCGGATATTTTTCTCGGATTTTCCGCACCTAATTGCGTTACTCCGGAAATGGTCAAGACAATGGCTCCCAACCCGATCATCTTCGCTATGGCCAACCCGGTTCCTGAGATTTTTCCCGATGTTGCGTTATCGGCCGGGGCGGCGGTGGTGGGAACTGGTCGGAGCGATTTCCCCAACCAGATCAACAACGTTCTCGGGTTTCCCGGCATTTTCCGGGGGGCACTTGATGTGCGTGCCAAGGACATCAACGAACCGATGAAATTAGCCGCATCGCTGGCATTATCGGAGTTGGCGACTGAGGAAATCCCCGACGAAGTCAAAGCGCAACTGAAAATCGCCTACCCCGACGATGCCAAGTCCGGCATGTTCGACGGTAAAGTCGGCGAAATCAATATTCGTTGTGTGATTCCGAAACCGTTCGATCCCCGGGTCGTTCCCCGCGTGGCGCGTCGAGTTGCCGAGGCGGCGATGAAATCCAACGTAGCGCAACTGGAGATCACCGATCTTGACGCTTACGAAAAAAGCGTCGCCGAACGCCTGCAATCCGGTCGCTAAAAAAGCTTGATGCGAGAAGGCAAAACCTTTTAGAGATACCTTTTAGGGAAAGTTTTTTCCTTCTCGCACACTTAGAGCTTATCAACTAATAAACGAGAACGCTCTGACTTGCCCCGATGAGCCATTCACTTGTCGAAAAAAATCGTAGATATTTCTTCCAATATCCCCGATTTTTTTCAACTGCGCGACTGGTTGCCCGGTGCTTCGTCATAACATTTCCATTATTAGTTGATAAGCTCTTACTTTTCCAAGACTTACGGTGCTATTTTTGTTCCTGGTGGATTCGTTCGTTTTCCTGTCGGATAGTTTCAAGTTCCGAAGCGGCTTTTTCCCAATCGTCCATAGTTTTTGCCAGCGACTTTTGAATCTTGGACAGCTTTTGATTGACGGTGGCAAAATCAATTTTACCGTCGGAAGAGAGTTCTTTAAGCAGTTCGGCTTGGCGTTTTTCCAAATCTTCGAGCTGTTTCTCCAACTCCTCGACCTTTTGCTCTGCTGATTTCTTTTTCGCCGAGAGTGCGTTGCGTGCCTGCGCCCGCTCTTTGCGCCGGTTGCGTGCCAGATCCGGCGAACTGCCCGCCCCCTGAAAATCCGGCGAAATCGCGATGCCGGAAGCCCGCAACTCGGCAGATTTCTCCAGGTAATAGTCATAATCGCCAAAGTATTTTCTTATCCCCGGCGACTCCATAGCGATAATCCCGGTAGCGACGTTTCGCACAAATTCAATGTCGTGACTTACTACGCAAACCGTGCCGGAATAACTCTTGAGAGCCTCTTGCAACAACTCACGCGCCGCAATATCAAGGTGGGTAGTCGGCTCGTCCAACACCAAAAAATTTGGGGGATTAACGAAAATTCGGGCGAAAAGCAGGCGAATTTTTTCGCCGCCGGAGAGTACCTTGCACTGTTTTGATGCCGCGTCTCCCGAAAAGCCGAACGAGCCAAGCACATTCATCAGCCCCGATGCCGGCACTCCTGCCGGGAGATTGCTGCGAACCACATCGTAAACACTCTGATCCGGCGGCAACAGATCGGCGAATTCCTGCGCCTGATAGCCGATAACCGAATGATGACCAAGCACAATTCTCCCTGAAGTAGGCTTGAGCATACCGACCAAAAGTTTCAGCAAAGTGGTCTTGCCCATTCCGTTGTAGCCGATAAACGCCAACTTGTCGCCGGCGTCAATCGACAAATTCACTCCACTAAAGATCTGCTGCCCCGGGGTGTAAGCAAATGACATATTTTCGATCCGCGCTGCTTCAGTTCCACCTGGAGGCGGTGCAGGAAAACGGATCGCGCCGTGATAACTGAGATCGTCCGGCAGGTCGATTTGCTCCATTTTATCCAACGCTTTTTGCCAACTCTTCGCTTGAGCGGCTTTGGAACTTTTGGCGCGAAAGCGGTCGATCACCCGTTCAAGATGTTCTTTTTTTCGATCGGAATTGCGTTTGGCGGACTCAAGATTCCGACGGCGTTCGTCGCGCTCGCGCCGATAATAGTCGTAATCACCGGGGTAGCGCGACACCTGCCCGGAATTGACTTCAAGGGTTAAATTCGTGAGTTTGCGCAACAAAAAGCGGTCGTGCGAAATCAACAGCAACGTCCCCGGGAACGATTTGAGAAATTTGCAAAGCCACTCCACCGCCGGAATGTCAAGATAGTTCGACGGCTCGTCCAACAGCAAAATATCCGGGCGGGAAATCAACACCCGCGCCAACGCCGCCCGCATTCTCCAACCGCCGGAAAACGATGAAAGCGTTTGCGAGAACTTCGATTCGGCGAAACCCAAATTGCTGAGTGCCTGTTCCGCTTCGACTTCGAGCCGATACGCGCCAAGATGTTCTATCGTCGATTGCAAATGCCCGTGGCGGTCGAGCCATTTTTGCAATTTATCGTCGTCTTCTGTCCCGGCATGAAGCAGATCTTCGAGGTGAATAAGCTCTTTTTGCATATCGCGTAATTCGGGAATAGCATCGGCAGTAAACTCCAGCAACGGTCGGGCGGCATCAGCTTCCGGCAAATGTTGCTTGAGAATCCCCAAGCGCATATCCTTGGGAATCTCCACCGCGCCGCGATCCGGCACGATTTCGCCGGTAATAATGCCAAAAATCGTACTTTTACCGGCTCCGTTTGGTCCGACCACTCCGATTCGATCGCCGGTGTTGACCCGAAATGTGGCGGAGTCCAAAATCACCTCGCC
>JAISIP010000119.1 GCA_031261965.1 Victivallales bacterium
TCCTCCGCGGACACCATCGTGGCGACTTGTTCAATGGAATTTCGACAAATCCGCTCCCGCGGGCACCGTCGGGGCGATGCGGGTTGTTTGTGGGCAAAGGAAGCTTGTTTGTGGAGCAATGCGGACATCGCCCCGTTTTTAGAGGCATTTCCAAAAAACTTACGTTGCGGTGAAAATTAGCACATGTCGCCATTTTCGAGTATTCGCCAAAAACCGTTTCTCTTGCCGTTTACTCGCATCAATAATTTTTTTCTTGCAATTTTTCACGGTTCGCTCAGATTTTCTGATATGAGAGGCTATTTCCTAATTCCGTGAAAGAATCGTCATGATTCTTTCACGGAATTAGGAACTAAAAGTCAAATCTCACTATTTTTGATATTTTAAATAGGCTTCGATAAATGCGTCGATTTCGCCGTCCAGCACCCCGGCGGTATCGCTGGTTTCCACCCCGGTACGCAAATCCTTGACCATCTGATAAGGTTGCAAGACGTAACTGCGAATCTGACTGCCCCAGCCGTTTTCCACTTTTTCACCCCGAATCGCGTCGGCTTCGTTGCGCCGTTTCTCCTCCTCAAACTCATAGAGTTTGGCTTTGAGCATTTTCATCGCCGTAGCCCGGTTCTTGTGTTGCGAGCGTTCGTTTTGGCAGGAAACCACAATCCCGGTCGGAATATGAGTAATGCGAATCGCCGAATCGGTGGTGTTGACATGCTGACCGCCTGCCCCGCTGGAGCGGTAAGTGTCGATTCTCAGCTCGGTTTCGTCAATTTCAATATCAATATCGTCATCCAACTCCGGGAAAACATCGACCGAAACAAAGCTGGTATGCCGTCTGGCATTGCTGTCAAAAGGCGAAATGCGAACCAGTCGGTGCACCCCTTTTTCCCCTTTCATATAGCCATAGGAAAATTCGCCCGTAACGTGCAAAGTGACGCTCTTTACCCCCGCTTCATCGCCGACTTGCAAGTCGATAATTTCGTCTTTCCAGCCCCGCCGTTCAAAGTAACGCCGATACATACGCAGCAGCATATTCGCCCAGTCGCACGACTCCGTCCCGCCGGCTCCGGCGTGAATCGAAAAATAAAAGTTATTGCGGTCGAATTTGCCCGACAAGAAACTCATAATCTCCATGCGGTCAAGCGATTTGAGCAACCGGCGGTAAGCGATTTCAGTCTCCTTGAGAAACTCCGCGTCTTCCCCGGCAAGCTCAACCGATACGGAATAATCCTCCACCTCGGACTCCAATTTGCGAAAAGGCTCAAGCAAATTCCGGCAAGCCGATAATTTCCCAACCGTGTTTTGCGCCGACTCCTTGTCGTTCCAAAAATCCGGCGAAGACATGGTATTTTCGAGTTCCGCCATTTCGGCTTTGCGTTCGTCGATATGCAAAAACTCGTGCAAATGCCCCATGCGTTCTTGGAGTTCACCCTCCGCCTGGCGCAATTCGTCGATACTTAGCATTTTTTCGCACTCTCCAGCTTCCACATATCGTCAAGCAAATGCTGAATATCGTCCAGGCACGCGCCGCAAGCACCGCCCGCCTTGCAATAATCGGTCACTTCTTCCGCCTTGTGCAGATTGTTTTCTTTGGCGACTTTCAGAATCTTTACATCGCTTACGCCAAAGCAGTTGCAGATGATTTTGCCCTCGTGGTCATCGTCTTTTTCAAACGGGCTTTCAACCCCGTTATAGTTGCCGATCGCCTTTTGAAGTGCCTCCATGCCCATGACCGAGCAATGCATTTTCGCCTCGGGCAAACCGCCGAGTACTTCGGCAATCTGCTGGTTGGTGACTTTGCCCGCCTCCTCAAGCGTCATGCCTTTGACCAACTCGGTCAACGCCGAGCTGGAGGCGATCGCGCTGGCGCAACCAAAAGTCTTGAATTTCACATCGGCGATACGCCCGTTTTCGTCAAGCTTAAAGGTTAGCTTGAGGGCATCGCCGCAAGCCGCATTGCCGACTTCGCCCATCCCGTCCGGATTCTCAACTTCACCCACGTTGCGGGGGTGCAAAAAGTGATCCATTACCTTATCGGTATAATTCCACATTTAAATATCTCCCGTATTACAGATATTTGGCGTTCTCTTCTTCGACTTTACGCCTTATAAATTCTTTTACCGCATCTATGGCGATACGTTCAACTTCTCCGCCCCTGCGTTTGAACTCAACTTCGTTCTCCGCCAGTGTTTTGGGCGAAATTACCAGGCGAAATGGAATGCCCAGCAAATCCGCATCGCTGAACATCGAACCCGCCTTTTCGCCCCGGTCATCGTACAGAACTTCCACCCCTGAAGCTTGCAAGTCGGCGTAGAGTTTTTCACATAGTTCGCCCACATTGTCTTTGCCCGGATTCACCGCGCAAATCTGCACCTGATACGGCGCGATCGACAGCGGCCACACCGGTCCGTATTGATCGCAAGACTGCTCAATTACCGCCGCCATCGCCCGCCCTACACCGATACCGTAGCACCCCATGATCATCGGATGCGCCTTGCCGTCGCTATCGAGGTAGTCACAATGCATAGACTCGGTGTACTTAGTCCCGAGCTGAAAAATGTTGCCGACCTCGATTCCGCGTGAAAAAATCAACGGCTCGCCGGTCAGCGGGCAAGGATCACCCTCCCGCACCGTGGCAATATCCGTGACAATGCACCGGGCATTTGCCATATCGCGGTCAAAGTTAAAGTTCTTATAGTGATAATCCGCCTCGTTGGCTCCGACAATCAGATTCCCCGATTGCGCGGCGGAATTATCCACCACAATTCGCACTTTTTTGCCGTCCACTCCCAGCGGACCGGCGAACCCGGGAACTGCACCGATCGCCAAAATCGCCTCGTCGGAGGCAAACTTCAGCTCGGGAATCTTTACCGCGTTGCCGAGCTTAGTCTCGTTTACCTCAAAATCCCCGCGGATAAGCACAAAAATAAGTTCCCCGGTATGCGCATTTTCGTAAAAAACCGCCTTTCCGGTGTTTTTCGGCTCAACTCCGAGGAAATCGGCGACTTCCTCGATGGTTTTTTTGCCCGGAGTAGCGACCTTTTCCAACGGCAACGGAGTTGTTTTTTCAAATTTCCACGCCGCCGTGGCAATCTCCCGGTTCGCCCGGTAGGAAAAGTCGGAGTTGGTAATGACCGTATCCTCGCCGCACTCGCAAATCGCCATAAACTCGTGCGAAACTTTACCGCCCATCATCCCGGAATTCGCCTCGATTGACAACACGTTTTTCATGCCCAAACGGCGAAAAATCCGCTCATACGCCTCGTGGCAACGCCGGTAATACGCCTCAAGATCCGCCTGAGAAACGTGAAAACTGTAGGCATCTTTCATGGTAAATTCGCGAACCCTGATCAACCCAGCCCGCGGCCGCGCCTCGTCACGATATTTGGTCTGAATCTGGTAAAGCATTACCGGCAACTGTTTATAACTGTTGACCTCGGTACGTACCAAATGAACAATACCCTCCTCGTGGGTCATCGCCAAAAGCATGGGCTTGTCGTTACGATCCTTAAAGCGCAGCAGCTCCGCGCCGACCGATTCATAACGCCCCGACTCCTGCCAGAGTTCGGCGGGCAACACCACCGGCATTAAAACCTCTTGACCGTCAACGCGGTTCATCTCTTCGCGGATAATGTTTTCAATCTTTGCGACAATCCGCTTGCCGACCGGCAACAATGAGTAAATTCCCGCCGAAACCGCCCGGGCATAACCGCCGCGAATCAAAAATTTGTGGCTGACGGTCTTGGCATCTTTGGGATCTTCCTTGATCCGCCGCCCCACTAATTGGCTCATTCTCATAACTATCTAATCCTGTAAGTTTTTTAGAAGTAGCTTTAAATCACCGCAAGTCCGAGTGCCATTAAAAACATACCACTCATCAACCCGTAAAGCGACCAATGCTCTTCGCCGTATTTATGCGCCATCGGCAATAGCCCGTCAAAGGTCACAAACACCATAACTCCCGCCACCGCCGCATAGATGATTTGCAACAGCGACTCGCTTAAAAACGGAGCCAAAATCAAATACCCCAGCAACGCGCCGGCCGGATCAGCCAACCCGGTTAAACTCGCGTACCAAAAGGCTTTAAGCCTGCTGCCCGTGGCGTAATAAATCGGCACCGACACTGCGATTCCCTCCGGGATATTGTGCAGTGCCATAGCCAACGCCACCGGGATACCCAACTCCAACCCGCCCAAACTCGCGGCGAACACCGCCAGCCCCTCAGGGAATTTGTGAATCGCAATCGCCGTCGCGAATCGGATTCCGGCGCGGTGCAGTGTGCCACTGTCCGGCGGAGCTTTGCCGTCCATTTCCTCCACCGAGCGGGTTTCATGCGGATTCACCGGCTCGGGTACCAGCCGGTCGATAACTCCGGCGACGAACATTCCGCCGAAAAACGCCAGCAGCGCAATCATCGCACCCGAACTGCCGCCGAACTCCACGCGCAACGAGCGGTTCGCCCCCGCCAAAAGCTCGACGAACGAAATGTAAATCATCACCCCGCCCGAGAGTCCCAACGCAACCGAAAGCATCTTGGTGTTGGTTCGCCGCGTAAAAAACGCCGCCCCCGCTCCCGCCGCCGTGGCAAGTCCTGCCAACGTCGTTAAGAGCATCGCCCCCCATACCGACCCGACGAAAAGCCCCATTTCGCGTTATTCCTTAAGCTATTCTACTCGTTCTCCACAAGCTCGCAATGCAAGGCCTTTTGCGCCGCCTGAAAGTCCGATCGCTCGATAATAAACTGCATATTTACTTGACGCAAACTTTGATCAAGCGCAAGCACGTTGATCTTGGATTCCGCCAACGCCTTGGCGGCGCGGTGCAAAAAGCCCGGAATTTTCATATTTGTGCCGATTACACTGACAATCGCAACCTCACGAGTCGAAATTTCAGCATTGCAAAAACGCTCCTTAAGCTCGGCAATACAGCTGTCTATCCCCTTGGATTTCTCCGAAACAAAATGCGTAATGGTGTTCGCATTGGTGTTTTTTGCGATGTAGCTGATCTTATTTTTCGCAAATGAAGCCAGCACATGGTAGTCATACCCCGGCTCGCCGACCATCTCAGGGTCGAACACCTCAATTGCCAATACATCGTTACGACCGCAAATCATATCCACCCTCGGTGTCGGTGAGACGTAATCGCTCGAAATTAACGTCCCCGGATTGCCGGGGTCAAACGCGTTCGCCACCCGAATCGGTATCCCGGCAAGCTCCATAGCCTTGGATGCCTTGGGGTGAATTGCCTCCATCGCCATATCGGCAAGCTGGTCGGCAATATCGTAATTGGTGTACCCGATAGTGCGAACCTTGTCTTGCCCAATCAACTTCGGGTCGCCGGTGGAAAGGTGGAATTCCTTGTGAATAATCCCCTCCCTCGCCCCGGTTACCACCGCAAGTTTGCTAAAAGTTATTTCACTGTAGCCCCGGTCAAAGCGTGCCATAACGCCTTCTTTGCACTTGGCGTACCCGGTGACAATGGGCATACAAGTTGCGAAATCAAGCTCGGCAAGATGACCGGAAATCGTCTCCTCCAACGACCCGGTGTCTTGGTCGCGCCAGCCGGAGAGATCGACAAAAACCGCGTTCACACCGTGTTCTTTTAAGATCAACGCCGAATTGAACGCACTATGCGCTTCGCCCACCGAACTAAGCAGCTCCCGCGCCGCCGGGAGATAGTTCTCGCGGTGAAAATGACCGAAACTGCGCAACTGCATTAAATTGCGCAAACAGTTTTTTACCCCGCCCATACGCTCGTTTACAAACTCGTCCGCCATCGCTTGATCGAGCCCCAAATCGGCAAAGGAGCGATTCAGCTCGATCATCGCCTTGACGGTTTCGTCCAGCTTAAGCTCCCAATTCCGATCGCCCGCCGCAAAAGCCGCAAAGATTCCGGGGGCCGCGGTCTTCTTATTTTCAAGCAAAAGATTGGTTATTCCGCCGTAGGCTGAAACCACAAAAACCCGGTTGTAAAGCTCGCTGTTTTTGCGATTGCCGATGAGAATATTATCCATCAACTCCCCGAAACGGGTCATCGATGTTCCGCCGATTTTTTCTACTGTATGCTGTCCCATTTCATGCCCTTAAATAGTCGATTATGCAAAAGTCGATTTTTTATTTAGACGAGGCAACAAAGCCGACGCGTACTAAAAGTACGCGAGGCTGAAGTTAACAAAGTATAAATGAAAAAGCGACTGCAACCCTTTCGTTTTTAGAGATACCCTTTATTTTTCGACCAATTACCGAAGACATATATATCTTGTTCAAAATCTCGCGGTTTTGCATAATCGACTAAATATCTTCAATACGCATAAGTTTGACCGGCGATTGGGTGATCGAAAGCGTGTCGATTTCTTCCAACGCCTTTTTAATCTCCCGCTCGGCGGCTTTGTGGGTCAAGATCACCAGCGGGACTGTCCCGTCACTGCTCTTGAACTCATGCTGAATCACGCTCGATATGCTAATTGATCTGTTCGCCAAAATCTGGCTGATCGACGCGAGAACTCCCGGACAATCCTTGACCATAAAACGCAAATAGTAACGCGACGAAACATCGTCAATTGTCGCAATTTCGCTAAATTGCTCCCCGGCGCGGAACGCCGGAATCCGGCGAACTGAAGTTGAAACGATATTCAACGCCACATCGGTGATGTCGGCGACTACGGCACTGGCGGTCGCGCTACGCCCGGCACCACGCCCGTAAAACAGCGTCTGCCCGACTGCATCGCCCTCGACCATCACGCCGTTGAAAACATCGGAAATATTCGCCAAAAGCGTACTTTTGGGAATGAGGGTCGGGTGTACACGCATTTGCACTTTGCCTTCGAGCATTCTGATAATCGCCAAAAGTTTAATCCGATAGCCCAACTCATCGGCGTAACGCAAATCGGTAAGTTCAAGGTCGCGAATACCCTCCACATAGACCGGATCCATGCCAAACCAGCGGCCAAAAGCCAACGAAGCAAGAATGGAGGTTTTGTGTGCCGTGTCAAAGCCGTCGATGTCCAGCGACGGATTCGCCTCGGCATAGCCGAGTTTTTGCGCATCGGACAAAACTGTGTTGAAATCCGCCCCCTCATTTTCCATGCGGGTCAAGATATAGTTGCACGTGCCGTTCATAATGCCGTAAATCCGGCTGATTCGATTCGCAACCAAGCCTTCGCGCAACGCCTTTATAATCGGAATCCCGCCGGCGACACTCGCCTCGTAGCAAACATCAACTCCGGCTTTTTCCGCCGCGTCGAAGATCTCTTTGCCGTGCAATGCAAGCAACGCTTTGTTGGCAGTCACCACATGTTTGCCGGCTTGAATTGCTTCGAGGATAAATTTCTTGGCAAAGGTGGTTCCGCCGACCAGCTCAACGACAATATCGGCGGATTGGATCGCCTCAGCGGCGTTGGTGGTCAGCACACCTTGAGGTACATCGACACCGCGATCGGTGGAAATGTCAAGGTCGGCGATGCGGGTAAGCACAAGTTTAACCCCGGTCCGCTTGGCGATCACTTCGCCATTTCGGAGAATATTTTCCGCGACTCCGGCACCGACAGTGCCAAACCCGATAATTGCAACTTTTACTTCTTTCACGTTCTATATTCCTAATTTCGTCAACTATTTGTCAAAAATCGTTGTGTACGAATAAAAATATATCACTTGAACCGTGTTTTGTAAATAGCCCGCTCCTGATTCCGTGAAAGAAAATTTGGATAAGCGATATGTTTGCTTGCTTGTCATGTACTTGTAAAAACAACAAGCTTCACCAGTCAGGTGAAGAAGAGGATTTTTTGCATGTGGATGGCAAGCACTTACGATAAGGGTATCTCTAAAAACCCCACCACGCCAGAAAGTATAAAAATGTTGTAGAAATCGTTGATATTAAGTGCTTTATGATTTACTTTTGTTGTTTTTGTGCTATATTTTATCCAAAACAT
>JAISIP010000146.1 GCA_031261965.1 Victivallales bacterium
TGCATAGTTCGGGACTTTCTGTTCAATATTAGTGTTTTATGCATTACTAATATAGAACAAGTCCCGATTTTAACAATCAATTCCGAAAATTTTTATCGGACAGTAGTGTCATGATTTAAGTCTACCTCTAAAATTACCTGCTCCGCAAAGAGGCGTAAAATATCGTTGTCCGTTGTGTGTCTCATAGTGCGGACTTAAAAAATTTAAAAAGGTTTGGAAAAGGAAGAGTGCGAGAAGGAAAGAACCTTTCCTTAAAAGGTTTTTCCTTCTCGCAAAAGTTTTCTTATGATTTAAGGCGGGCGGTGACGAACCGTTCGCGGCGGGTGTAGTCTTGCAACGCGACGATTTCCCTGAAGTTGCCCAACGAACCGAGCAACTCCGCTAAGCGCGGAACTTGGGAGGGGGCAAGTTCAAAAATAATTCGTCCGCCGGATTTCAGGTGGGTTGCCGCCGCGAGGGCGGCGCGTCGGATCAAGTCAAAACCGGAATCCGGCGCGGTCAGTGCCAATCGCGGCTCATAACAGCGAACCTCCGGCGCAAGCGACGCATACTCTTCGTCGGTCACATAGGGTAAATTTGCCGCTATCAGGTCAAACGTTTCACCTTTCAGGGATTTAAAAAGGTTTGATTTTACAAAGTGAACTTTATTAAAACAGAGCTTTTCCGCGTTGTGTCGGGCAACGGCAAGTGCGTTGGGACTGATGTCGACGGCGGTGATTACTGCATCCTCCCGGTCTTGCGCCACTGACAGCGCGATCGCTCCCGAACCCGTACCCAAGTCAAGCAACGATCCTGATTTCGGCAAAAATTCGATAACCCATTCGACCAGTCTTTCGGTCTCGGGTCGCGGTATGAGTACATCGGGGGAAACATTTAATTTCAGATCCATAAAATAAGCGTAACCAAGCAAATATTGCAAAGGCTCGCGGTTAACGCGCCGGTTGCCGAGGGTACGAATGCGCTTTTCCAGCTCCGGGGCGACATCGTCGTCGGAGTGCAAAAACAGCTCAACGCGATTGAGCTGTGCAAGTTCAGAAATGAGAATATCCGCCTCCACTCCCGCCGATTCGATTCCGGCGTCGGAGAATTTCTCTTGCAGTTCACGGCGCAACTCAAAGTAACGGCTCATATTTGCAACTCTCCGGGCGGGGTCAAACCGGCGAGCAGCGCGGTTACGGCAAACTCGGTACGCATAATGCGCGGACCGAAGCTGACGGGTGTTGCTCCGTTATTTTTCAGTAAATTGATCTCGTAATCGGTAAATCCTCCCTCGGGTCCGACAAGTAACGTGATTTTGCCGGATAAATAACGGGGCATGGGTTCAGTTGCTCCCGGGTGGGCGATCAGCGCGATTCCGCCGTCGGCGATACCGGGAAACTCGTCTTCGATAAAGGGCTTGAAACGGCGGCGGAAATCGACCTGGGGCGGTACGGTGTCCATGGCCTGTTCCAGCGCGAGCAAGAGCTGTTGTTTGACCTCGTCTAGCTTAATCAGCGGAGTGTTCCAGTAGCTTTTATCGACCTTCCAGCTTTCAAAAAATAAGATCCGCTTTACTCCCATGACAGTCGCGGTGTGCAAAACCTTGAGAAAAGTTTTGGGGCGGGGCAGTGCCACGAGCAAAGTAACGGGTAGTTTGGGCGGGGGTTCTTCGCTCAAAGTAACGGATAATTCCGTCATTTCCGGGGTAATGACGGCAACGTTTGCCCGCCCGATTTTGCCGTTCAGCAACCCCGCCTTGCACGATTTGCCCGGCGATGCTTTAATGACATCGCGCAATTGAATATGTCGCCGGTCAAAAATGCGTACGACGGATTCCGAGATGAAGTCGGAAGGTTCGAGCAACAACAAATTCACGACAAAAAACTCCTCCAATAGTTCAGCGTATTTCAGACAGTCATATATCATACAGGAAATACGCGTAAAAAGCAATTCAAAAAATATCTTTTTTAAACGTAATCGGCAAAAAAACGGCAAATATCGCTGATTCGGAGCGTCTTGATTTGAAAAAGGCGATTTTCTGAATTACATTATCGAACGATTGTATTGTAGGCTACCTCTAAAAACTGGAAGCTTGGCTAAAAATCGCATCTCGTATTCGTATGCGCGACCTTGCGCGTATCTGGTTAACTCCATGTTAGCCGGATGCTTGCAAAATCGCACCTCCAAATTACGACTCTATCGATTTTTTAACTCAAGGTGAGTTTTTAGAAATACCCTGTAATAATAGAACCAACTTGGCGATAGCGGAGGAAAATAAGATGGCGGAAAAATTCCAAAGTTTGCTTGACAAAATCAATGAAAAAGGCGTAAAGGCGGCCGAGGCTTCGGCAGCAACTATCGTAGAAGCGGCGGAAAAAGAGGCAAAGGCGATTCGCGACAAAGCGAAAGCTGACGCCGAAGCTTCGGCGAAACACGCCGAAGAACACGCCTCTTCTCTGCAAAAACGCGCCGAATCCGCCATTCGCCAGGCTGCACGCGATATTATTCTTGAGCTTCAACAGGAATTGGAGAGCCGTTTGACCCGCGCCGTTTCAGATGCGGCTAATCAGGCGTTGACCCCGGAATTTATGGCGCAATTGGTCAAGGAACTCGCCGGGGCTTTTGCCGCCAAACCCAACGATCAACTGACGGTTCTTACTGCTCTAAAAGATGTCGCGCCGCTTGATGCCGCACTCAAAGCTTCGCTCAAATCGAGCTTTGTCAATGCACCCAAGGTGTTCGGTGATGCCGGCATAAAAGGCGGGCTTGAAGTTAATTTTAAGAATGGTGAGGTCTATTTTGACTTCAGCAGCGAAGCGATCACCGAATTGGTGGGCGACTATATCGGACCGCGTTTATTTGCGATTCTTTCCGGCAAGTAAATCAGCGCAAATCGAAACGGGACTATAGAGCTATGTATTACTTCTTCTTGGCTTCCTTGCCGACCCTCGGTTTCGACCGCGATTTCGGCATGAGTATCGCGGATTTTGACGCGCTTGCGGCCGAGCAGATGTCGCCGGCGAAACTTGCGCAGCTGCAATCCGGCAGTCTGTCAGTATCGCGGGCATCCGGGTCTGCATCGGGATTGCCTCGCGCCTACGCGGATTATACCCGTTTTGAGCAGTATTTGCGAACCCGAATCGCTGAACGCCGGGCTGGCAAAGATGAGGATCACGCGCCGAAACTGCCGGAGCCGGAGTTGTATTTCAGCGAAGTCGATACGGCGTTAAGTTCGGCAAGTGCGATATCCGACCCGCTGGAGCGGGAGAAGCAAGTCGATCGTATCCGCTGGCGTTATCTCGATGAACTTGAAATCGGGCATGAGTTTGATTTTGACAATCTGTGCGTCTATCGGCTTCGGCTGGAGATTCT
This sequence comes from Victivallales bacterium, assembly GCA_031261965.1. Lineage (GTDB taxonomy): Bacteria > Verrucomicrobiota > Lentisphaeria > Victivallales > Victivallaceae > Victivallis. Next base: position 3,352 of record JAISIP010000146.1, read on the forward strand.
CAATAAGTATCGCAATCGCAACGGCGAAATCGGTAAAAATAATTTTAATGCGGCGATCGAACGCGTCGCCGGAATAGATAATGCAACACCGTAAAGTATATAACATCCACTTTTAGTCAGGAGTTTGAATAATGGCAGAGGGTAAAAAAAATACCGAAAAAGTGGTCGCGGTCAACGGAAATATGATCACGATTGAATTCAACGACCGCGTCATGCAAAATGAGGTCGCGTTTGCCAAAGTCGGCAAAAACGGCGATGTTAAGCTCAAATGCGAGGTTATTCGCGTTCGCGGCAATCGGGCGGATTTGCAGGTTTTTGAAAGCACCAATGGTCTCAAGGTCGGCGATGAGGTCGAATTCACCGGGGAGTTGCTTTCAGTGGAGCTTGGTCCGGGGTTGCTGACTCAGGTTTACGACGGGCTTCAAAATCCGTTGCCGCTTTTGGCGGAAAAATCGGGGTTTTTCTTGCAACGCGGAGTTTATTTGCGGCCTTTGGACGACAAAACCAAGTGGGGCTATACCCCGTTGGCCAAGGCCGCCGACAAGGTGAATTCCGGGGATCGCATCGGTTTTGTCAACGAGGGCGTGATCAAACACTATATTATGGTTCCTTTTTTGTGGAAAGGCGAATGGACGCTGGAATCGGTCGCTCCGGCGGGCGAGTATACCGTCGATGAAACCATCGCAACGGCGGTCAACGCTCAGGGCGAGAAACGCAAAATCACCATGACCCAGCAGTGGCCGGTCAAAATTCCGATTACCGATTACGCCGAAAAGCTTTTGCCGGAAAAGACACTGGTAACTCAGCAGCGTTCGATCGACACCTTTTTCCCGGTGGCGGTCGGCGGGACGTTTTGCACCCCTGGGCCGTTTGGCGCGGGTAAGACCGTGCTTCAGCACGCCATAAGCCGTTATGCCGAAGCGGACGTGGTGATTATCGCGGCGTGCGGCGAGCGTGCCGGCGAAGTCGTGGAGGTGTTGCGCGAATTCCCGGAGCTTGAAGATCCCCGTACCGGGCAGCCGCTGATCAACCGCTCGATAATTATTTGCAACACCAGCTCAATGCCGGTCGCAGCCCGTGAGGCATCGGTTTACACGGCGGTGACGCTGGCGGAATATTACCGTCAAATGGGGTTGAACACCTTGCTTTTGGCCGACTCGACTTCGCGCTGGGCGCAGGCGTTGCGTGAGATGTCAGGGCGTCTGGAAGAAATTCCGGGAGAAGAGGCGTTTCCCGCCTATCTCGAATCGCTGATCGCCGGATTCTATGAGCGTGCCGGGCTGGTGAAGCTCCGCACCGGCGAACTTGGCTCGGTGACTATCGGCGGAGCGGTTTCTCCGGCGGGCGGTAACTTTGAAGAGCCGGTTACTCAGGCGACGCTGAAGGTGGTCGGTGCGTTTCTCGGGCTTTCGCGTGAGCGTTCCGATGCGCGGCGTTATCCGGCGATTCACCCGCTGGACAGCTGGAGCAAGTACAACAGTGTGGTCGATGCCAAAGAGGTTGAGTTTGCCCGCAATATTTTGCGTCAGGGTTCGGAGGTCAACCAGATGATGAAGGTCATCGGCGAAGAGGGTACGAGCCTGGCGGATTTCGTGGTCTATCTCAAGAGCGAATTTCTCGACTATGTCTATTTGCAGCAAAACACCTTTGACAATGTGGACGGCGCAACCGACGACAAACGTCAAAACTATATGTTTGACCAGATTTACAAGATTCTTGCGGGAGAATTTTCTTTGCCGGACAAGGATGCCGCCCGCAGCTATTTTTTGAGTTTGCGTCAGATGTTTATGGATCTTAATTACTTATCTATGGACAGCAAGGAATTTAAGGATCAGGAAAGTGCCATCGAAGCAAAAATAGCGGAACGGAGTACGGCAAATGCGTAAAGTCTATCACAAAATCATTCATATCGCCGGAAACGTGATCACGGTCGAAGCCGACGATGTCAGTTACAACGAGCTTGCCGAAGTGACCAGCGAGCGCGGAGTCTCTTTGGCGCAGGTGATTCGGCTGTCGGACGGCAAGGTTTCGTTGCAGGTTTTCGCCGGCAGCCGTGGAATCGGCACTGATGACCAGGTGCGTTTTTTGGGGCGGGAAATGCAAGTTTCCAGTTCGGATGCGCTGTTGGGGCGGGTTTTTACCGGGCGGGGAACTCCCCGTGACGGCAGGGCGGAGGTAAGCAGCGAAATGGTGGACATCGGCGGACCCTCGGTGAATCCTGCCAAGCGCATTATTCCGCGCAATATGATTCGCACGAATATTCCGATGATCGATGTTTTCAATACCTTGGTCGAGTCGCAAAAATTGCCGATCTTTTCAATTGCGGGCGAGCCGTACAATGAGCTTTTGGCGCGAATTGCGTTGCAGGCCGAGGTTGACGTGATTGTTCTCGGCGGCATGGGGCTGAAGTACGACGATTATCTGAAATTCAAAAACACGCTCGATGAACAAGGGGCGTTGTCGCGTACGGTGATGTTTATTCACACCGCCTCCGATCCGACCGTGGAGTGTCTGATGGTGCCTGACATGGCATTGGCGGTGGCGGAGCAATTCGCACTTGCCGGCAAGCGGGTGTTGGCGTTGCTCACCGATATGACCAACTTTGCGGATGCGCTTAAGGAGATCGCCATTACCATGGAGCAGATTCCGGCTACCCGCGGTTATCCCGGCGACCTTTACAGCCAGTTGGCGAGCCGATATGAAAAAGCGGTGGACTTCGATTCCGCCGGGTCGATTACGATTTTGGCGGTCACGACCATGCCGGGCGACGATGTGACCCACCCGGTGCCGGACAATACCGGGTATATCACCGAGGGGCAGTTTTATTTGCGTACCGGGCGTATCGAGCCGTTTGGCTCGCTGTCGCGCCTAAAGCAGCAGGTCAACGGCAAGACGCGGCCGGATCACCGGGCGATTATGGATTCGATGATTCGGCTTTACTCGGACTATCGAAGCACGCTTGAAAAACAGTCGATGGGTTTTCAGATGTCCGCCTGGGATAACAAGTTGCTCAAATACGGTCGCTTGTTTGAAAAGAACATGATGGATTTGTCGGTCAATATTTCACTGGAGGACGCATTGGATCTCGGGTGGAAGATTCTTGCGGACTGTTTCGACCGCCATGAAGTCGGTATAAAAACCGATTTGGTGGATAAATATTGGGTAGAATCCAAGAAGTGAACGCGCAAAAGAGCATATTATGGCCAAGATAAAATTTACCAAAACCGAACTCAAAGTTCAGCAAGATTCGCTCAAGCAGTTTTCGCGCTTTTTGCCGACTTTGCAACTGAAAAAGCAGCAGTTGCAAGTCGAGGTGCAATTAAGTACCGAATTGCTGAAAAAAAATCTCGCCGAACAGCAGGAACTGATAAAGCGCATGGAGAGTTTTCTCTCGCTTTTTGCTCCTCAAGCCGATTTGGAATTTATCGAAAGCCGGGTCAAAATCCGCAACGTGATCAAAGGCGAGGCGAATATCGCCGGAATCACGATTCCGACCTTTGACCGGGTTGAGTTTGAGCCGCTTTTGTGGGATCTTTTTGACACCGACTGGTTTATCGACGATGCGGTCAAGTCGCTCAAAGAGGCGGTCTCGTTGAGCGAAGCACACAAAGTTCTCGAAGAACAGCACCGACTGCTCGCGGCTGAGTTGCGCAGCACCTCACAACGCGTGAATTTGTTTGAAAAGGTGAAGATTCCGGAATGCAAAGAGAATATTCGCCGCATTAGAATTATGCTTGGAGATCTCGATACCAGCGCGGTCGCCCGATCTAAGATCGCCAAGAAAAAATCACAGGAAGCCGCCGAAGCCGCGGCATCGTAGAGAGAAGAATAAGGCGGCGTTGACCGCCTTTTCTTAAAGGAATTTTATATTTCATGGTTAGCAGTAATAATATCAATATCGCCAGTCGCAGCGTCTTGCCAAGTCCGGGTGCGATTCGTTCCGAGTTGCCGTTGTCGTTGGATGCGGTTATGCAAATTGTGAACGACCGGCAGGAACTCCGCGACATTATCGACGGCAGATCGAAAAAGTTCATTATGATCGTGGGTCCGTGTTCCATTCACAACCCCGATTCCGCGCTGGAATATGCCGAGCGGTTAAAGGCTATCCGCGACCGGTTTGCGGATCGCATTATGATTGTTATGCGGGTTTATTTTGAGAAACCGCGTACCACTGTAGGTTGGAAAGGTCTGATTTACGACCCCGATTTGAATGAGAGCGACAATATCGAAAAAGGGATTTTTATCGCCCGCAAACTTATGTTGCGCATTGTCGATTTGGGGTTGCCGGTCGCGACAGAAATGCTCGACCCGATTATCGCGCAATATATCGCCGATGCGGTGTCGTGGGCGGCGATTGGAGCCCGCACCACAGAGGCTCAGACTCACCGCCAGTTAGGCAGCGGGCTGTCTATGCCGGTCGGTTTTAAAAACGCGACCGACGGTTCGTTTCAGACCGCCATAGACGCGATTTCCACGGCGCGTAGTGAACACAGTTTTATCGGGGTGTTGGAAGACGGGCATGTGGGGGTGTTTCGCACTCGCGGCAACCCGTATGCACATATTGTGTTGCGCGGCGGCTCCGGACCGAACTACGGAGCGGAGCATATCGCGTTCTTAAAGGTCGCGATGAAAAAGGCGAATATTCCCCCGGCGATCGTGGTCGATTGCAGCCATGCGAATTCCGGCAAGGATTACCGCAAGCAGGGAATTGTACTTAAGGACGTACTCAATCAGATCGGTGACGGCGAGAAAGCTATAATCGGAGTGATGCTTGAGAGCAATTTGCTGCCCGGGCAACAGAAAGTCAAATCGGGTGACAAGCCCAACCCGTGTGTTTCAATTACCGACAGTTGTGTCGGGTGGGATGAAACCGAGGAGTTAATCCAAAGTTGTTACGACCGCCTCGGCGAAATTTACGGCAAATCCGAATAGAGACAATAAGGAGAATTCGATGGGTAACTTTTTGGCATTTGACCTTGGCGCGTCAAGTGGTCGTGCGATTTTGGGAAATTTCCAAAACGGCAAACTCTCTTTGCGCGAAATTCACCGCTTTGCGAACGGTCCGACCGAAAAGGACGGGGCGATCTTTTGGGATTATCCCCAACTTTGCAATGAGCTCAAGACCGGGCTGGGCAAGGCATTGACCATTGAGCCGAAACTGGACGGTATCGGGATCGACACCTGGGGCGTGGACTACGTGTTTTTCGACCAAAAAACCGGCAAAATGCGCCGTTTGCCTTACCATTATCGCGATGTCAGGACAAATAACCCCGAGAGCGACGTGTGGAGCAAAGTTCCGCGTCAAGAGCTTTACGAGAAGACCGGCATTCAGTGCATGTTACTTAATACGGTATATCAACTTGCGGCGCATTTTCGGATGCACCCGGAGGATTTTTCCGACAGTTTCCTTTTGACTATGCCGGATGCATTGGCGTATTACCTTGGCGGGGAGCGTACCAGCGAATACACCGAGTGTTCCACTACAAATTTGCTTGACCCGGAACAAAAGGTTTGGGATTGGGAGATTATCGACCGCCTGGGGTTGCCCCGCGAAGTTTTCCCAAAAATTGTCAAGCCGTGTACATATTCCGGCACATTATCGCCGGAGTTGCAAAAAGAATTCAATTGCTCCGCGATTCCGATTATCAAGGTCGGCTCGCACGACACCGCCAGCGCGGTGGCGGCGGTTCCCGCCTCGGAACGCGAAAATTGGGCGTACATCAGTGCCGGAACGTGGGCATTGCTCGGTGCCGAGATCGATCGCCCGTTGCGGACGCAAGAGTCGGAGAAATACAGTTTCACCAACGAAGGCGGGCTTGACGGCAAGATTCGTTTTCTCACTAACATTATGGGTAGTTGGCTCTTTCAGGAGACGCGGCGAATCTGGAACGAAACGCATTCACCGATTTCATTCGCCGAAATGGAAGATATGGCACGCAATGCCACGCCGGGAAAATTTTTGATCAACCCCAACGATCCGTCGTTTGTCACTCCCGGCGATATGCCGCAACGGATTATAGATTTTTGTGAACGCACCGGGCAGGGAAAGATCGCGAACGACAGCGAAGTCGTCCGGGCGATTTACGATTCGCTCGCACTGTATTTTTGCAGTAAACTCGGAATCCTGTCGCGATTGCTCAAGGTCGAATATCAATGTTTGAACATCGTTGGCGGCGGGACTAAGGATGCCTTGCTTATGCAGCTTACCGCCGACGCGCTTAACATCCCGGTGGTCGCTGGGCCGGTGGAGGCCACCGCAATCGGGAATTTGTTGGCACAGGCGATGGCCGCCAAAGAGATCGGGTCGCTTGCCGAGGCACGCAAGGTGGTCAAAGATTCTTTTGAAGTCAAGACCTTTGTCCCCGATGCAAAGAATCATGCGTTTTACAATACTTTGAGCGAACGGTTTGAAACACTGGCGAAATAAAAGTGAAACGGCGAAAGTGCAGCGTTAAAACAGCCACCTTGGGGGTGATTTTGTTGCTGTTGCTCGGCGGAGCGGGAGTTTTTGCCACGCCGCAAGAGGCGGTAGAGCGAACGCTCTATACGGCGGGCGGCAGCCGGGTCAAAACATTGGATCCCGCCGAGGCGGACGATTTATCCAGCCGCAATATGGTCGCAAGTATTTACGATACGCTTTTGGAATACGATTATGTGGCTCGCCCTTACCGGCTGACTCCTTCGATGCTTGCGTCGATGCCGACGGCAAATTCGACCCACGATGTTTATAAATTCACTTTGCGCGACGATCTGAGTTTCGCTGATGACCGCTGTTTTGCGGGGATGCCGAAATCGGCACGACGGATCACCGCCAAAGATGTTTTGTATTCGATTTTGCGTATCGCCGACCGCCGCAATCACAGCCCGGTCTACTGGCTGTTTCGCGGCAAAATCAAGGGGATTGACGCTTTTCACGCCGAGGATTCGCCCGATTACCATGCCGGAATCGAAGGGTTTCGCATTTTGGACGATTTCAACTTTGAAATTCATCTGAACAACCCTGACCCCCGTTTTCTCTATATGCTCGCCATGCCCAATGCAGGAGTTGTGTCGAAACAGGCGGTGGAGTTTTACGGCGATGAATTTGCCCGTCATCCGGTCGGATCCGGACCGTTTAAGCTGACTATTTGGGTAAACGACTATAAACTTCAGCTCGATCGCAATCCCGATTTTCGCCGACAGTATTTTTCTGAGGCGCAAACCCCGGCGGATCGCACGCGTCCGCTTCCTCTGGCAGATCGGGTGATTTTTTACCAGATCAAACAGCCGATGACCGCATATTTGATGTTTCTGCAAGGAAAACTCGATTTGAACGCCTTGGACAAGGACAATCTTGACTTGGTTTCCGGCGGCGGGGAGAAACTGTCACAGGCGTTGACGGAGCGTGGAGTTAAGCTCTTGCGAACTCCCGAGCTGGAAATCCGTTATGTCGGATTTAATTTTGCCGATCCGTTGCTGAAAGACAATTTGAATTTGCGCCGGGCGATCAGTTTGGCGTATAACGTGCAACGCCGGGTGGAACACTCCAACTATCAGCTGATTCCGGCAAATGGACCGATCCCGCCGGGGGTGGCGGGGTTTGACGCGTCGTTTAAAAATCCGTGGAGTGCAAACGACCCGGAGTTGGCAAAAGAGTATCTTGTCAAGGCGGGTTTTCGCGACGGGATCGACCCGGCGACCGGGGAACATTTGCGTTTCACCTTTGACCAGACCGGCAACAGCTCGGCGTATCGCCAGCTCGGAGAGCTTACGGCGGCGGATCTCGGTAAAATCGGCATTGAAATCGAGTCGGTTTTGAACAATAATCCCCGTTTTTACGAAAAATTGCGGCAAGGCAAATTGCAACTTTTTCGGCTTTCATGGGTGGGGGATTACCCTGATGCGGAAAATTTCCTTCAGCTGTTTTACAGCAAAAATATCAACGGGTGCAATCGAAGCGGCTTCTCCGATTTGGAATACGACCGAATGTTTGAGGCTATCTTGCCGATGCCGGATTCGCCGGAGCGAACCGAATTATATAAACAAATGGTGCGTTATTTATCGGGAAAAGTCCCGTGGGTGTTCGAGGGTTTTCCGATCTCATATCAGCTGAATCAAGCGTGGTTGGAAAATTATCTGCCCCACGATTTTGCTTTCTCAAAATGGAAGTATTTGAGTGTTGATCCCCGGCAGCGCAGAGAGTTGCAAAAGACCTTTAAACCGCTCGGATTTGACGAATTAAATGGAGAAGAGTGAGGAAAAATGAATTTTTTCACCAAAAAACGATTGATTGCAATAGCGATGATGCTTGTGATCGTCGGCGGAATTGCGTTTTGGTATTTTAACCGCGACAGCGACGAAAAGAAGATCCGACAAACCATCCAAACACTTTGCGACATCGCCTCGAAGCGGGCAAACGAAAACCCCGCGTTAAGCCTAATCAACGCCAATGCCGCCGACAAGGTGTTTGCGTCGAAGTGCAAAATCGATTTTCGGCACGAAATGTTCAGCGGGAGTTACACTCCGACCGAATTAACGAGCATATTATTGCGCAGCAAAAGGGTGCTGAAGAGTTGCGAGATTGATATTCGTGATGTTTCTATTATGCTGACTTCGCGGGAACGGGCATCGGCGGTGTTCACCGGTTTGCTTGACGCGATTACCACCGACGGCAAAGTGGTCTCCGAGGTGCGGGATTTGTATTGCACTTTGCAAAAAATCGATGATTCCTGGTTGATTGACAGCATGTCGGTTCGTGACATCCTCGAAAAATAACATTAGGGTATCTCTAAAAACTGGCTTGAGTTAAAAAATCGATAGAGTCGTAATTTGGAGGTGAGATTTTGCAAGTATCTGGCTAACATAGAGTTAACCAGATACGCGCAAGGTCGCACATACGAATACGAGATGCGATTTTTAGCCAAGTTTCCGGTTTTTAGAGGTAGCCATTAGAGTAGCCCTATAGATTTGCGAGCAAATCCGGCAATCGGTCTAAGGCTTCGGTGTTGAGAAAACTGAGAGCGTCAATGCCGGAATGCAACAAAGATTCGCCGATTTTTTCCCGAAACATAAGTTCGATCTCGCTGTACATTGTCTGTTCCGAAAGTGACTCCAGGCGCGGATTGGTGACGGTTTTAAAAATTATGGTCAGCGCATCGTAAATATGTCGCCAATCAGGAAGAGAAACATCTTGCTGCTCAAACAGAGACAAGATGTTTTGTGGGTTTTTTAAAAAATAATATCGCCCGCGTTTTTCCGCATTCTTAGTTGCAATGATATTTGCTCCTTGCAATTCTGCAAGCGCGGTTTGAATGGATTTCCAGGAAAACCCGCTTATATTGGCAATATCCTGAATATTGCAGATTTTTTTGTTCAATAACATGAGAATTGTTTCAGAGCGGGCATTGCGACCGAACGCTCCTCTTAGCTGAAGCCAAAAAGTTGCCTTGCAATTAGGAAAGGTCACTGTTTTTCCCGATGGTACATATTGATTGCGGATAAAACCGTATTGCAGGGCGCGTTTATCACTTAAGCGTAAAAAATCTGAACCTTGACCGTCAAAACTCAGGAATAAAGGTTCGGGGGAAGCGACACGATTAGGCAAAAGATCCTTTGCAAATTTTGTCCAGCGCCGTTCCCCTGAGTCGCCCATGGTACTGACCATAACTCCAAGAGAGGAGGAGTCGAAAAGATACACTTTTTTGGATAGTGATTTTAGACGTTGAATGTTGATAAAATCGCCGTTGACCCGCAGATAATCCGTAACTAAATCGTATAGGCGTTGATCGTATCGGCAAAACCATGCAGAAAAAAGCAAAAGAGCTTCAGGGTCAATAACATATGATTGTTTTTTGCCTGCAATATGTCCGGGAATTCCCATAAGAGTCCATTGCCGCCATATAAAATCAAGCAGTGCTTCAAAGTAGCGAATTTTAAATTCTGTCACTAACATTTTGTCTCTCCAGTTGAGAAAACATATCTTTCAGAATTTCGCGAAAAGCCTCTGAAACATCTTGAGTCATACACCAATGCGAGGCGGCAATAAGCTCTTCATCGGTCGGATTCAGTGCCAATAAATCGCTAACATGGTATCCTCCACGATCTGCCGATGCGTAGGTTTTGAAAAAGATTTGATCGTAGCGTCCGACATAATGCATGGTGAGTTTTTCGCCGATTCTTACGGTTGACAATCGCGTTTGAAATCCCTCCGGCAACCCCATGCGGAACTGCGAAGCCGGTCCGTTGTTCAGCCAATTATTCGGCAATCCCAATGAATGTCCGACAATATTTGCCGCATTTATCAAGTATTTCGGTAATGGCTCGGCATCTTTTAGTTCATTATCGCACATCAACGTTATGATGTCAATATCGCGGGTTGTGCGGTGCAGTAACCCGGTTGCGATCAGTGCAGAGCCACCGCAAACGACAAGTTCGGTGTATGGAGCCGCGTCCAAGATTAGTCGCTCGTTGAGCATTTGCAGTGCTTCTATTAGTCTGGTTTTATCAAGAGCCGTATTTTGATATTTCATAAAATCCCCTATTTAATATGGGTTTTTCTACAATATAGCACAACGTAAATAAAAGTCAAGGCGACTAACAAGCAGCGGTCAAATGAGCTACTCCCTTTCCAAAGGAAGCAGCATGAGGAAATCCAATATCGCCATTGGCAAAAAAACAACAAGGTTAGCCAGCATCCAGATTTCCGCAGCATGCCTTTTTGCCAGAAGCGCAAATGTAGAGATAATTACTAAACCCAAGTAAGATATAATCGGCAATCCGATGCGAAATATCTTTCGCTTGAAGATGGTACAAAAGGCACTTATAGTTAGCAACAATGCGGGAAAGATAGTAACCGATTCTATGAAGACGAAAAGCTCACCCACTCCTTCCCAACCACCAGTGCTCTTGATATTCAAAACATGTGGTATTGCTACAACAGTTGCGACACAAAGCGGGGGCAAAAAAAGCATCTGTATATAACCCCATTTACAACCGATTTTTGCCGGAAAAATCAAAGGACTCACAATTAGATTGTATAAGAATAGAAGTTTCAAAAATAAAAAAAGGTTCCGCTTGGATTACCTTTAGACATCTCAATAGTCGTTACCAGAGCCGCGATAAAGACTAAAAGAAAAATCCCGAGGAAGATTTTATTTTTTATGGATTTCATACTTTAAAGGTGACCTTTGAGGGTTCTTATAATGTGACGGTGCGAAAGGTGAATTGATCGGTTTCGGGGGAATAGTCGATTTCAACCATGCTGCCGTTGCGGGAGACCGACCCGGCGCAACACTCCCCGCGCCCGGTGGAATCCACCTTTAAATAGGGTTTATGGACGTGCCCGCAAAGTGAAAGATCGATCTTTTTTTTATTCATAAGTTCGAGAATCCGCTTTTGCCCGAAGAGGCGGTGACGCATACGCAAGATCGGGTGTTCCTCGATCATCGGGTAGTGCGAAAGCAAAATGCGCGGGGTATTTTTAGGTTCTTCACATACGTTGCCGACCCATTTTGCATCGCGCTTATCGACAAAACCCCAGGAGCAAAGCAAATTCGACGGTCGGCTGGTGTTGAGCAACAAAAATTCAACGTTGGCGTATTCGCGTTGCAGCGGCAAGTCGGTAAAACGGTAATCGTCTTTGGATAAATATGCGGTCATTTCCCGCACCGCACCGACGCATTTTGCGCGTTTGACATAGCAGTCGTGGTTGCCGGGCAGATAAAGCAAGGGAATGCCCGAGTCGCGCAGCGGAGCGAGAATCGGGCGGACTTTTTCAAACTCCCCGGGTTGCCCGGTGCTGGTGAGGTCGCCGGTGCAAACCGCGACATCTGGTTTTGCATCCAGAATATATTCAACCGCCCGTGACAGTTTAGTCAGATCGTGGCGAAACTGCCGCCGAAACTTGTAGTTAAAAACTCCGACCGCACGCTTGTCGAAATAGGCGAAAAAATCCTCCGCCCCGCCACCGGCGTGGGGATCGGAAAAGTGGACGATTCTCATGAATGTAAGTGCCTTTTAGTAAAATAATCCCAAGAGAGTCCCGGCGATGATCAACGCTCCGATGACCACGGCAATGGCAAGCAACCCGGTTTTCGCACCCGTTGCGGCGTGATTTTTGCCGTCGGACGAGGACGAAAAAACATTTGCCTGCTCTTTTCGGAAGGGAGCGACCCGCCCGGCGGCGCGAAAGTAACCAAAGCGCAATTTTTCCAATTCGCGCTGACAATCTGAGCTTTCGCTGAACTCCTGTCGGCTGAACTCGGCATTGAGTTGATCGAGGGTTTTGGAGAAATTCTCCAACTCGGCGATTTTTTGCGATTCCAACTCAAGTTCGGCGGCGATAGCGGCGCGGTCGCGCAAAAGACGATATTCAAAATCGCGTCTTTGGCGGTCAAGTTCGTCGTTGCGCGAGGTGTTTTTTCGGATAACGAGTGTTTTGTCCGATAATTTTGGGCTCGGCTCGGCGATATTGTCATTGGGGGAGTCGCCACGGGAGTTAGCGGCGATACGTGCGGTATTTTCCTGCAAGATTTCGCGCATATGAAGTAGATTGTCGCTGACATAATCGTTTTTCGCCATCTTGCGCCTCCTGCTTTTTGCTCTAATATATCCCTATACTTGGGTTTGTGCAAGAAATTCAGACAATCTGAGTTGTAAAAAGAGGGAAATTGCTCTATATTGCTCCGACAGAAGTGAAAGGAATTATCAATTTTGAATCGGAAAGCCATTATTTTTACTCTCGGTTGTCGGTTGAACTCCGCCGACAGCGCGCTTTTGGTTTCGCGATTGACGGCAGCGGGGTACGAAATTGCAGATTCCGCGCCGGATGCCGCATTGATTGTGGTAAACAGTTGCACGGTTACTGCCGAAGCCGCCCGCAAAAGCCGATATGCCGTGCGTAAGTTTCGGGCAAAATCGCCCGATGCGTTGATCGTGGTGACCGGGTGCAGTGCCGAGTTTGACCGCGAGGCGTTTATCAAAGACGGCGCGGCGGATGTGGTTTTGACCAACCCCCAAAAACGGGCATTGCCGGAGCTGATACTGGAGTATCTTGCCGGACACAACCTCCCAAACGACCATGCGCCAAAGAGCGTAAATGAGCCGGAGAAGAGTTTTCGCGAGGAGGCGTTTGAGAGTTTTCCTTTTCGCAATCGCGCCAGCATAAAAGTGCAAGAGGGGTGCAACAACTTTTGCTCTTATTGCATTGTGCCTTTTGTTCGCGGACCGGAGCGGTCGCGGGCATTCGACGAGGTGTTGAGCAACGCTCAACACGCCGTCGACGCCGGATTCCCGGAAATTGTGCTTACCGGGGTGAATATTTGCGCTTACTCCGACTCCGGGCGTGATTTAAGTGCCTTGATTCGCGAGATTGCCCAAATCGACGGTGACTTTCGCATTAGGTTGAGTTCGACCGAGCCGGCACCCGGCAATCGAACTTTGCTTGAGGTCATGGCAACCGAGCCAAAAGTGTGCCGATTTTTGCATCTGGCGTTGCAAAACGGCAGCGATAGGATTTTAGCGGCGATGAAGCGGCGTTACACCACCCGGGATTATGCCGAATTCGTCCGATTTGCGCGGGAAAAAATTCCGGGGATTCACCTCGGCAGTGATCTGATTGTGGGTTTTCCCGGCGAGACGGAGGCGGATTTTGAAGAGTGCTGTAATTTTGTCAAGGCGATGAATTTCGCAAATTTGCATATTTTCAGCTTTTCGCCGCGCAAAGGAACCGTTGCGGCAACGCTGCCCGGCAGGGTGAAGCCTCAGATCGTCAAGGAGCGTTACCGCCGTCTATCGACGATGGCGGAGGAGTCGAAACGGCACTTTATCGAAAGTCAGTACGGGCAAAAACTCCCGGTGATTTTTGAGCGGGTGGACTCCGACAATTACGCCCGGGGTTGGAGCGACAATTATATCGAGTTCCGAGTCCCGGCACAAGATATTGAGCTAAATAAAATAATGTATGTCGAAGCTACCGTACAAAATACCAAAACCTTATAAGGAGGAGCCATGACGCATTTCGCAAACAGTTTTTACAGCTATCTCGCCGTCGGCAACATTATCTGCCAGAGTGCCTCAAAAACCGGAGTCGAGGTGATCAAGGAGTTGGCAAAATTGTTGTCCAACAACAATGCCGGGCTCTCTGCCGAAGCGATCGTCAGCGAAATTATGGCGCGGGAAGCGTTGTTTCCGACCGTGATTGCACCGGGACTTGCCGTACCTCACGCCAGGCTTTCTGGGCTGGAGAAGCCGTTGGTCGCCATGGCGACCAACGGCGGCGGGATTGATTTTAACGCGCCGGACTTCGGACCGGTTAAGGTTGTGCTGATGTTGCTCACTCCGGGTGACGACCCCGGGTTGCATTTGCAGTTGCTTTCGGCACTCGCCAAAGATTTTTGCGCGGGAAATGTCATCGATCAAATAGCGGCGTTGCCGGGAGCCGAAGAGATTGTAAATTACTTTAACGGCTCGGGGTTCACGATCCCGGATTATTTGAGGGTTCGCGACGTGATGACCCGCAAAGTGACGACGGTGTTGGAGCAAGATGTTCTGCAACGTTTGATCGAGCTTTTTGCCGTGACCGGCGAATCCGAGTTCCCGGTTGTTGATGACGACGGCGATTTGCGCGGGGTGGTGTCGCTCTCGGACTTGCTGCGTTTTAGTATGCCTGAGCATGTGCTTTGGCTTGAGGATCTTACCCCCATGTACCGTTTTCAGCCGTTCTCCGAGGTACTCAAGAGTGCACACGACACCAAGGTGGCGGATTTAATGCGTACGGAGTTCGTGAGCGTGGATGAATCAGTCCCTGCGGTTCAACTCGCTAAATTGTTCCTGGTCAACAATATCAATCAGCTTGTGGTCGTTGATGCCGCCGGCAAGTTGGCAGGGACTGTCAATCTGAAGAAATTTGCGGCGCGACTCTTTTGGGAATAAGGGGATTTTATGAAAAATCGGTTTATCGCATCAATATTCGCCGGAGTGATATTATTCGGAGTAGGGTGCAACACCTCGGTGGTGAGATCATCGCCTCCGGTCGCGGGACAAGTCAGCTCAGACGGGTCCCGTGTTGTCGCCAATCTCGAGGGCGATAATTGGGGGATATTTTTGTTTTATTACATTCCGCTGTGGAGCGGCGAGCCGAATCACCCCAACGAGCGTGATTACGCCACATTTCAGAATAAAATCAAAAATAAATACACCATTGAAATGCTGAAAAAGCGGGCGAAACAGCTGAAAGCAGAGGTGCAAGACGTGCAAATCTCCGACTCTTCAACCGGGTTCTTTTCGCTTTGGATACTCTGGCGGCGCAGTCAGAGTGCCACCGCAGTCGCGGTCAAGCGCAAGTAGTCCGGATCGCGCAAATCAGGATATTTACGCGCTTTTGCCGGATCGGCGGTTGAAAAATCGCGTCCGAGGTGTTATTTTCAATATTCATAAAGCTCATAAAACCATATAACGTTGGAGGAATATCTATGAGTCGCAAAGTTATTATCGCCGGGAATTGGAAGATGAATAAAACCGCCGCCGAAGGCAAGGCGTTGGTTGAAGCTCTTAAAAAAGAGGTCGCCGATATTTCGACGGCAAAAGCCGATATTGTGGTTTGTCCGCCTTTCACCACCATCGCCGCCGTGGCGGAGGCGATCAAAGGCAGCAATATCAAGCTCGGAGCGCAAAATATTCATTGGGCATCCAACGGTGCTTTTACCGGCGAAGTCTCCGCCGATATGCTTAAAGAACTCGGAGTTGAGTATGTGATCATCGGTCACAGTGAACGGCGTCAATATTTCGGTGAAACCGATGCGACGGTAAATAAGCGGGTCAAGGCCGCGCTGGCGGCGGGGTTCACCCCGATTGTATGCGTGGGCGAGCTGCTCGAAGAGCGTGAGTCCGGCAAAACCGAACAAGTTCTCTTTACACAACTTGAGGGAGGCTTGGCGGATCTCGGCAAAGACGAGATGGCAAAAGTCGTGATCGCTTACGAGCCGGTTTGGGCGATCGGCACCGGCAAGACTGCCACCCCGGCAATGGCCGAAGAGACCCATAATTATATTCGTATGACCTTAAATGATATGTTCGGCCGGGAGATCGGCGAGGGCGTTCGCATCCAATACGGCGGCAGTATGAAGGCCGACAACGCCAAAGAGTTGGTCGCCCAGCGCAATATCGACGGCGGTTTAATCGGCGGTGCGGCATTGGCGGCGGACAGCTTTTCGGCGCTGATTCACAACGCCATTGCCGAGTAATTGTGCAAAAAGTGAAAAAAATATCAATAATATTGGCGTAATTGTGAAAAAAAGGGTTGCTTTTTTGTCTGATATGCGCTAATGTTAGTCAGGTTCGGCGATTGTGAGGCACTGGAGACTTTTTGTCTGGTTGCTTAAAAAACGAAAAGGCGTAATTTAATATGATCATATTTTTATATGTGCTTGTGGCGATTATTTCGCTGTTGGTAATCGGGGTTATTTTGATTCAACCATCGAAATCCGGCGGCATGGGGGCGGCGTTTGGCGGCATTGGCGAATCGGTGTTCGGCGCGCAAGTCGGCAGCCACCTGACCAAAGCCACAGTGATTATGACCGGCATCTTTTTTGTGCTTGCGCTTGTGCTTGCCGCGTTGATCGGTCACGGTTATCGTGACGATGACACCTCTTCGGCGATCACCCGTCAGCTGGAAGCCGGGGTGGAGACTCCGGCGGTTTCCGCCGACGCGGTCAAACTCGCGCCGGAATCGAGTTCGGCGGAAAAACTCCCGTAAAACATCCGAGAAGCTGAGGGAAAGTTTTTATGAAAAATGTGTTGTTTTCGGCTGGTTTACTTGCGTTGGTGATGCTTTTTGCACACGCAACATATGCGGGAAACACCGAGGAGCTGTTTACCAAGATCAAGATTGATCTGTCCTCGAGTAATCCGCCGAACCTCCGAAACACCGGAAACAACACCACTTATTCCAGTAGCATGTCATGGCGCAACCGCTGGCTGGTTATCGCCGTTGAATTTACGCCGGTCGCTCCGCCGAAGATGCGTCGTGCCTGGATCGACGGGGCAACACTGAGCGTGCGTGCCATGTTCAACGCGCCGTCGGAGAGCAAAAAACAGACGCATGTCTTTTCCGGAAAAAGCGTGTTTTGGACAATTCCGCTCGATGCCAAAAAGCATATCGCCACGATGATGATTCCTCCGCAATTGCTGGATCGTTATTTGCCCCGTACCGGTAGCGGTAGCGTGGCGAGTTCCAGCAATGCCGAAGTTGAAGCGGTGTTTTTTGATCGCGACGGGGCGGAAATTGGTCGCGGCTATTACAGCACGAAAAAATGGATAGTACCGAAAAACGCGGTCGAAGTTCCCAACTCAATTTTTGCGCGAAACGAAACGCCGTGGTCGATTTTAGATGTAGATTATTTTGATCTGCTTCAGGCTAAAGGCACACCGGTTGCTGCGATCGCGGACGGCGGGGAATAACCTTTGGAATTTATTAAACAACAGCGTCGATGAAAATTTGACGCGAAATATGTGGAACAACCATTAAAAATGCCAAAAGAGAACACGGTTTTGACGATTGACATCGGCGGCGGCAGCTTGAAGATGGCCGAATTCGTTTTCCCGCCCGGCGGCGCGGTGATGTTGCGTAAATTTGCCTTTCGGAAATTAGAAGAGCAAGAGGGCGACAACTCCGCTTTTGCCCAGGCTTATCATGAAATGATTGAGCATAATCATTTTTCGGCAAAAGAGGTTCGGCTTTCGCTTTCCGGGCAGTCTTCATTTTCGCGATTGAGCAAACTTCCGGCACTTCTCGGCAATAAGAACGCCATTGCCCGTATAATGGAATATGAGGCGCGTCAGACCGTGCCGTATGCGATGAGCGAGGTGGTTTGGGATTATCAGCTGATTCGCCATGCCTGGTCGGATAAACACAGCGAAACCCAGGAGGACGGCAGCACGATCGAGATTGCCGAAGATCACGAGGAGTACGAGGCGCTGTTTGTCGCGGTTAAAAACGATCAGATTGTCCGCTATACCGATGTGATCGAAGACTCCGGCAAAAAAATTCTCTCGGTAGAAATTGCCCCGGTTGCACTGTTTAACGCAGCCAAAGGGACTCAGTTGCGCGATGACGAGTGTGCTTTGATTTTGAATATCGGCGGTCGCGGTTCCAGTTTGATGATCGCCGATCAAAACCGGGTATTTATCCGCCCGATTCCGATAGGGGGAGATACTGTTACTCAGCAGGTGGCAAAAGAGTTTGGCATCGGGTTTCCCGAAGCGGAAGACTTGAAGCACCGTCATGGGTTTGTCGCACTCGGCGGAGCTTACGAAGAGCCGGAATCCGAAGTGGCGGCGACGATTTCAAAGATCGCCCGCAACGTCATGACGCGGTTGCACGGCGAAGTCAACCGTTCGATAAATGTTTGGCGTGCACAGCACGGCGGGCATCAGCCCGGTCGGGTGTTGCTCGCAGGCGGCGGCTCGAAGATGTTGTATATCACGGATTTCTTTTACGAGAAACTCCGCTTGCCGGTGGAGTATTTAAATACATTTGCGGCGATTACGATCGAAGAGTCGATAAATAAAGAGGCGCTTCAGGCGATCGCGCCGATGTTCCAGGAAATGATCGGGCTGAGCTTGCGCAGTGTTACGCAATGTCCGATTGATATATCGTTGATTCCGACTTCCATTCGCAATCAGGTTGAATTGAATCACAAAAAGCCCTATTTTTATGTTTCCGCCTTTTCGTTGATTCTTTGTCTGGTGATTTTCGCTTTTGGCGTCAACAAGCGTTTAAATTTTGACAAACAGCGGGTTGAGCGGGTCAAGATCGAGGTGGAAAAGACCAATGTCAAAGTCAAAGAGGTGGATGGCTTGGCCGGCAAGTTGAATTCTGCCAAAAACGCGTTTGAAGAGCCCATGCAGTTTCTCGCGGCACGCGGCAAGTGGACTGAGATGCTTGCCGAGCTTGAGCAAAAGATGCCGGACACGATGTGGTTCGCGAGTTTAGAAGGAGTCGGCGATGAAGTTGCTTCGGAAGATGGTCAAGGCGGCGGGTCGTCAGGCGTGGGCAATCCGTTTGGCGGATCCGGCGAACCGGCGGCGACCGGGGCGACTACGAGTGCGTTGCCGATCAATATAACCGAAGTCAAACAGTTGCGCTTGACCGGGTACACCCTGATTATGGGGGAGAATCTTTTGGAAGAGCGGTTTTTAAAACAGCTTAAAGGGTCTAAGTTTTTTGAAGATGTGGAGGGAGGATCTTCGCTGGTGAAGTTCACCCCGGAGACAGATACGCTCAACTTGAGTTCGTTTGAAATTCTCGTGAAGCTCAAGGAATCGATCAAGAAATAGCGCGGAGAGTTACTGTGAATAGATTTGTGAAGAACAATTTGGTGCTGATTGCCGTTATCGGGGCGTGTCTGGTCGCTACGATTGGATTGGTGGTGTGGACGACGATGTTGTATATGCAAATGCATCAATATATCGCCGAGACCGGGCAATTGCGCGAGAGTATCGGTGCTTTGATCAAAAAGACACCTGCTCCGGTGCAGGGGAATATTCCGCTGCTTGAGGCGGATCGCAAGCTTTACAATCGTTCTGCCCGGCAGCTTCGGCTGGCGTTCGGTCATCCGTTGCGTTCGGCACTGGAGGCGTTTATTTCTGTGGTACGCACGACCAAGGGCGAGAAGATCACGCTGAACGACTTCAAAAAAGACCTTTTAGCGGAGTGGAACAAGAGTGAATCTTATGCCCAAAAGGAGTTAAATTACAAGAGTTTTCAGCGCAATTTTCCCAATTGGACAAATGCGATGCGGGCATTTCGCACGGCGGCGGAAAAAGCCACCGCCGAGCCGATTAGCGACGATAATATCAATGAGATTTTTCAAAGCGCGTTGGGTATACCGCGCCGGCTTGGCGGCAAGCTGGATAATCTTCAGCGGTTGATGAACAACTATCGTAATGGGTTGCTTGAGATGACCAAAGGCAAGATAATGTTTGATTCGGAAGAGGCGACGCATTTTTCGTTTGCAGCTCCGCTTGCCGCCGCGTCGACTATGCAGGGCGGGGAATCTTCGGAAGACCCGACGGCGGATTACCCTGTAATTGCTCAGCATTGGGAGATCTTAAGCGACATTGTCCGGCGGTCGTGCGATTCGGGGATTCACAGTTTCACCTCGTTCCGCAGACGTTCGATTCAACCTGAGAAGGTCGGCGGGTTCGACGTGTTTCATTATTCGATCGGGTTAACCGGCACGATGGAGAGCATTCGTAAGCTGGTCGGTATTTTGGATCAGGCGATTAGTGACAATCGAGTTTATGTGGTTAGGAGCATATTTTTGTATCGGCTCGAAGATTCCGCACGCACGTTGTTGATGCCCGAGGCTCTCGTGACCGATAAACCCAATATCGATGTTGATGTTTCAGCGACACGGCCGGGCGGTCGCCGCAACGGCAGAAGGCGTTCGGAGTCGGAATCGACGCAACCCAGCGAAGAACAGCGCAAGGCACAGGAGCTTGCCCGGCGTCAAGCCGAAGAGTTGGCTCAACGCGAGAAGAGTTTACCTTATTATCACCGTTCGGGATACGGTGAGCCGGTGATCGGCAGGAGCGATATTTGCCGGGCCGTCATTGATGTGGAGTACGTCATGGAATCCGGCGACGGAAATTAGTGAAAGCGGAGGATTTATTTTGAATTTATTAAAAAAACATTATGAAAAGCTGATTCTGCTTTTGCTTTTGCTGATTTTTATCGGTTTGATGTTTCACGTGCTGAGTATTGTAAAACAGACCGGCGAAATTCAAGACCACCATTTACAGATTCCCACGCGGGAGCCGGACTATAAGGTTCAAGATCCGAAGAGTCCGACCTTTGACGTTTCGAAGATTTTTGAAAACACCCGTCTAAGCTGGGTCAATCCCGGAGCGAGAGAAAAAAGTGCGGTTTACACCGATTTGGCATATGTGTTTAAAATCGCCTATTGCCCGTTTTGCAAAAAGTTGATTCCCCGCAAGTATATGGAGGAGCAGGATCTCTGCCCGTTTTGCAAAAACCATGAGAATAAAGGCGCGGGGTTTGCCAAGCCGCCCGAAGACAGCGTCAAAGTGGTGATTCCCGAGGAGATTCGGCGCAAATACAATTTGGACGAGACCGATTTGGACAGCGATTATTACGATCTTGACGGAGACGGGTTCTCAAATATTTACGAATATATGATGCAGACCGATATGGGCAAAGCCCGCAATCATCCGCCGTTTTGGCATCGTTTACGGGTGATCGAAATGGGCAAAATTGTCCTGCCGATCAATTTGAAAAGCGTCAATATGATGGACAGCGACGATCCGAAGCAGTGGGAGTTGCAAGTAGAAACCGACAGGATGGTCAACTTCTATTCCATCGGCGGCGAGCTGGAGATCGACGGCACATATTTTAAGATCGAAAATGTCGGGCGGGAGGCCGGCAAGGCCGCCGACGGCAAAGATTTGTTCACACTTGAGCTTAAGGAAGTCGATGGCGACCGGACTCTGACGTTAGCTACCGGGGGAGTTATTCGTTCGCTCACCGACAAGGCGGTGTTGCAGGATGTTTTCAACCTTCGCAAGTATACGGTTGCACCGGAAGGTACTTTTAACATGGGCGATCGCCGCACCGGGAGCGAAGGTTATCGGGTCAAGAGTTTTGACCTCGAAGAAGGCTCGGTATTGTTGGAGAGTTCATCGAGTGTTGAAGGGGAAGACCCCGCGAAAAAGCCGGAAGAACAGATGATTGTTACCGGTTCGGGCAAGATTTCGCCGCTGTTTATGGTAAAAGTCCCGAAGCCGAAAATAGAATCGGAAATGCCCGGGGAGAATGAATTTTCCGGTGCGGCTCCGCGGAATTCGCGTCCGAATGGTCGGCGATGATGATGTTTTGACAATAAAATTCAGATAGATCTATTAACAATCCAAGGTAGACAACGAGCATGGAAATCTCAAACCGAAAGCTGTTTTCGCGGGGATTGGTTGCGATTGGTTTCGCACTTGCGTTTTCCGCAACTCCCGGCGCGGGATTCGCTGCGGAGCAGACGGAAACAAAAGCAACGGTCGCGCCGGACACCATCGACGAAAAAGAGTTAAGCGCGCAGGAGCAAGCCTCACGCCGCAAGATGTTTGCACAACAGGATGCCAGAATCGAAGCGGCACGCAAACTGGATTTTGAAAGCAAGAAAAAAGAGTTTCAGGCGGTGATTGCGGAATTATCCGACCCGAATCACAACTATGGAACATTGGGTATCCAGCGGCGCAGGCTTTTCCTAAAGGAGCTTGAGCGAATTAAGATCGCCAGGGGCAAAGAGTTGCTCGATCAGGCTCGTTTGGCGGCATCGGACAAGCTTTATCCCAATGCGATTCAGTTGGCTGCCGAAGCGGGCGAAGTCTCCAAGCCCGAAAAGGGTGTGGACGGTTCGCAATCGGGTTCGCCGCTTGCCGGTGAGGTAGATTCATTTATCGACTATTGTCGCACCCGCCAAGACGCACTGGAAATCCGCCAGACGGTCGATGTAAAAAACAGCTATCCAATGTACGAAGAAAACAAAGCCAAGGTCAAACGGTTGCTTGCCGAGGCGCGGACATTTTATCAGGCGCGACGCTTTGACGACGCCGCCTCACGGGTTGAAGAAATTTATTTGATCGACCCGCTCCAGCGCGATGCGATTCAACTGATGAATGATATTTACAAACAAAATTACACTGCCGGGTTGCACCGCCGCTCTGCGGACGTTGTCGGGCAGTTGACCTCGGCGGGGTGGCAGTGGGTCGAGCCGGTGTTTCCGGTTAGTATTCAATCCGAAGTTCAACCCGGAGAACGCAAAGACCCGGTGGGTCAGGGTACACTGGCGAAGATGGAGCGGATTGTGTTTCCGCGCATTGAGTTTGAAGATATGAATGTAAAGGCGGTTCTCAGTTACCTCAACGACCGCAGCAAAATTTATGACCCCGACAAAGAGGGGGTGAGCATCACTGCCGGATTCGACAATCGGACCGCCGAACGGATAGGCAAAGTGACGATGAATTTGTCTCGCATTCCTATGAGTGACGTGATTCGCTATGTCTGCCAAAATACCGGGTTGAAATATCGGGTTGACCCCAGTGGGGTGATTGTCGGACCGAATGTGGACGAAATGCAAATACAGTATTTTCAGGTTCGCGGCGATTTGATCTCAAGTATTACCGGCGACGACAGCGCGGAATCCGCCCAAGGCGGAGCTGCTATGGGCGGTGACACCGGTGGCGGACCAGCCGGAGTTACAGGTGAAGGTGGCGGCGGCGAGGAGTCCAAGACTTTTCTCGATCGCGGCACTACGGTAAAAAAGCCATCGGTTACGGCGGTGGCATTGATGCGCTATTTTGAAGAACGTGGCGTGCCGTTTGCTTCCGGCAGCTCGATTTCGTACGACAAACGCGCCGGCAAATTGATTGTGCGTAATACGATCGAAAATTTGCGTCGACTCGATGAATTGATTCGCCAGCTTGACGGCATCCAGACCGCATTGGTTATGATTGAGATTAAAGGTATTGAAATCAGTGAAACCGATATGCAGGAGTTGGGCTTCGACTGGTCGATGGATCTGATTACCCGCAATATGTCTATAGATGGCGCGGGCAATCTTTCGCTGACGCCGGGAGCGGACAATGGTTGGGCGCTCGGTCAGGGGGGGACCCGCTTGCCGAACACCCGCGGAGCGACCGGCAACGATGCGTTGTGGGGAATCAACACCACGGTGATCAACAAGCTTAATATCTTTCCGGCGATTTTCGGCAAGCAGAGCATTTTCGGTTCGGACGTGCCGTTTAACCTCTATTTGACCATCAACGCATTGAGTCAGAACTCCCGAGTCGAAACTTTATCGGCTCCCAAGGTCATGACGACCAGCGGTGAAAAAGCA
Organism: Victivallales bacterium; assembly: GCA_031261965.1. Classification (GTDB taxonomy): domain Bacteria; phylum Verrucomicrobiota; class Lentisphaeria; order Victivallales; family Victivallaceae; genus Victivallis. The sequence goes on from JAISIP010000146.1 coordinate 27,237, forward strand.
TCGGTGAAGATGACCAAAAGTTACTGGTTTCCGACCGAATGGGAAGATTATGAGATCGATGATGATGACAATGGCGTGACCATCACGATTCCGACCCCGACCTTTGAAGAGTTCGACGACATCGGCATTAGTTTTGACGTAACCCCGATAGTCAACCCGGACAATTACACGATTATGTTGGACGTCAACCCGGTGGTACGCAACTTCATCGGCAAAGACGAATATCCGATCGTGGTTGCCGGCGAACTGACCCGGTATGTCAACGCCACCGACGAAAGCGGCGCGGCGATTCCCGGCACGCAGGTGCTTCAGCGGGTTGAAGAGTCGATGACCTTTAACGTCTGGATGCCGATTATCTCCTCGCGCCGTCTTCGGGTCAATGTCACGGTATACGACGGGGAAACTATCGTATTGGGCGGCATGATCGACAGCGCGATCAACAAACGTACGGATAAATGGCCGATTCTCGGGGATCTGCCTTTTATCGGCCGGTTTTTCACATCGCAGGCGGAAGACACCGTACGCAATAATTTGTTGCTGTTTGTCACCACTCGGTTGGTGAACAACGACGGGATTCCCATTCGCCGCGGTCAGCGCAATGGCGCACCGGATTTTCATCGCTAAATTTAACGCCGGAGGCATAAAGATATGTTGAATAAAGAGTCTAAGTTATTCGTTCTGGCGATGATGCTCGGTGTCGGGTGCTTGCCGGGCAAGCTGGCGGCGGGTTCGTCAGATCCGGTCGTCACGCCTGAAATGCAAATTTTGGGCAATCAGTATGATGTCGGCAGACAGTTGGTGGAGACCGAGGGCAACGCGCTGGTGGTGCGTGCCAACACGTTGCTGACCGAGAAGAAATTTGAGCAGGCGCGGGATTGTTATATCCAGGCGCAGAAAAAATTTGAGCAGTTCAGCACAAGCGCGTTTCGTGAGCGGGTCGCCTATTGTCAGCGGATGATCAAACAAAGCTACATTGAGAAGGCGAGAGAGGCGATGCGAATCGCGGACGAACGCGTTCAGGTAAAGGATTTTGAAGAGGCGATCAAGCTTTGCGAAGAGGCGATCAAGTATTGCCCGGAAGAGCGGGATTCGCTTCAAGCTAAAATCGCTTTTTACCAAAAACGGCAGAATGCCGCGACAATGCGCGATGATACTTCAAGGAGTAAACTTATGCCCAATTACTCCCGTGAGCAGTATGACATTCAAATTTTGCAGCAGCAGGGGCGTGAGCTTGCCAATGCGGGCGAATACACCAAGGCGTTGCGTAAATTTCAGGAAGTGCTGCTCATAGACCCGTACAATTCCGATACGTTGCAGAGTATTCTTGCAATCAATACGCTGATCGGTCGGGTTGGCAAGGAGCGGTTTGCCAACACGTTGCGCAAGATGGTTTCAGAGGTGAACTGGAAATTTGCAATTCCGATTACGCCGGATTCCGATGGAGAAGTCGGCACCGATTTGTTGACCGGCGGCCCGGTGGCAAATATTGAAAAAGAAGAAAGTGCGTTGCAAAAGAAGCTTAATTCGATCATTATTCCGAAATTCGAGGTCGATGACTCTTCGCTCACGGCGGCAATCAAGTCTTTGCGCGATCTGAGCCGCTTAAATGACCCGGAGAAATTGGGGGTAAATATTCTTTTGCGTACAGCATCAACTCCTTCGGCATCGACGGATGGTGTCGGAGCAAACCCAGGCGGCGAGCCGAATGCCGGCGGGAATCCCAACGAAGCTGGTGCGGACGCGCAAGTTGCAGCAGGGGACGCCGAGGGCGAAGCCGGTGCAATTGATGAGCAGCTTATTACGCTTTACATCAACAACCGTTCGGTTATGGATGTGATTGCCAATTTGTGCAGAGTCGCGAATATGCGTTATCGGGTGGAGCAGTATGCGGTTGTCTTAGCCCCGCAAAATGTCGCCCTGGACGATATGGAAACCCGGATTTTCCCGGTGGAGCAAGGTGCGTTATCTTCGATCAACGGTGGCGGCGAAGACCGCGAGGCGTTGAAAACCTTTTTTATCGAGCGTGGCGTGCCGTTTCCGATCGGTTCAAAGATCGTCTATGACACCCGCATTAGCCGATTGATTGTGACTAATACAGTGGAAAATTTGCGTACAATCGGAAATGTGATCAGTGAATCGCTGGATCAGCAGGAACCGATGGTGCAAGTGATGGTGAAATTTATTGAAATTTCTCAAACCGACCTAAAAGAGCTGGCGTTTAACTATCAATTGGCGATCAATAATCGCTCTGATCTGAGTCCCGAGGGGCATACGGTAAAGATGGGACCGAGTTCCAACGAGCTTTTGCGCTATTATCGTACGGATGGCGGCGGTCAGGCGACGGCGAGCAACCCGGTTACCGACAGCACCTTTTCGTATGTGTGGGAAAACTCCGACGGCACGAAAGTGAGCGGCTCTATGTTCGCCTTGAATTGGGCTGACAGCGGCGATGTTTTGGCGTCGCCGCGGGTGACCACAGGGAATGGTCAACTTGCACATATTGAGATGGTCACTGAGCGTTATTTCCCGGAAGAGTGGACCACCGTGGATATGAAAGTGAGCGATACCAACAGCAGCGGCGACTCCAATGACACTTCGTCGAGCTGGCGTACGACCCGCGCCGATCCGCAGCCGCAGTTTGAAGGCGAGGCACGCAAACTCGGTATTATATTTGACATCACTCCTGAGATTGACCGGGATCGCCGCACAATCACAGCGGTGATTAATTTCCCGATCCAGACGTTTTCCGGCTGGATGGTGTTTGACGCCCGGGCTCAAAGCGAAGACGGCGAGAGCGGCGATGACGACGAGTATTTTAAAATGCCGATTTTCGACCGGCGCGAAATTAACACCAAGATTACGGTCTATGACGGCGACACGGTGGTCTTAGGCGGGGTTGCGTCGGATAAGAGCACGGTGGTCTACGACAAGATCCCGGTATTGGGAGATCTGCCCTTTATCGGCCGCTTGTTTCAATCGCGCTACACCAGTGCCGAGAAACGCAATTTGCTGGTCTTTTTAACCTGCAAACTGGTCAAGCCGGATGGAACGCCGTTTTTCCCGCAAGAAGAACGGAATCGTGGAGTTCCGAAATTCGGGCAGAACTATTTCTAAGAAATGCTGTCTGTGTGGTATTTCGCCCCGCTTTCAAAAGAGCGGGGTGTTTTTTTTGATAAAAGCGACACTATGAACGGCATATTCGCCATGAAATGCAAAAAATTATCGCTTTTATCGAAAAAAGAGTGGAAATTTTTTATTTAAAGTTTATCTTATGTGAGAAGAGTTATATAAGTAGGCGGTTTGTGAACTTTTCGGAGCTTTATTCAGGAGAAAGAAAGGCTATGATGAAACATCTTTTCGGTTCGGCGCTCGTGCTCGCGGTTTTAGCGTTTTGTGGAGCGGGTTGCGGCGTCTTCAGCAACGAGACTCCGCCGGAAAACACGGTGGCGGTGGAAGAAGCGTACGACGACCCGACTTTGCCGAGCAACAATACCGGGCTTGGCGGCAACCCCGGCAACCCGAACGCCTGGGTCGCGGGTGCCGATGACAATTTCGCCGCCGCCACCGCCGACGCGGACGGCTGGGTCGAAGCCGACCCGACCGGAAACCGTTTGAATATGCCGGTGATCTATTTTGCTTACGATTCGGATGTTTTAGTGCCGTCCGAGCAGACGAATCTCGATCGTATCGCGCAATATCTAAAGGCGAATCCCTCTCTCGCGCTGTTGATTGAGGGGCATTGCGACCAGCGCGGCACCGAAGAGTACAACCGGGCGCTGGGTGAGCGTCGCGCCAATGCGATTCGGGCTTATCTTGCCGGTCGCGGCGTTGCCGATGCGCGGATGAAGACCCTCAGTTACGGCGAAGACAAGCCGTCGGTCGAGGGTTCGGGCGAAGCTGTTTGGGGTCAGAACCGCCGGGGCGTGCCGATCCCGATGAAAATGCCGCAACGTTGATGTCATTTTTAGCAACTTTATGAAAGTTACAATATTCGCTCGCCCGGTCGCTTGTGCGATCGGTCGGGCGTTTTGTGTCTGAACATGATAAAAATAAACAACAGGGCTATTAGCTCTATACTCAAGATCAGGAGTTTGTACTTATGAGTAAGATTCGTGCCGACCATGTTTTTACCTCGGAATCCGTTTCGGAGGGTCATCCGGATAAAGTATGCGACCAGATTTCCGACGCTATTCTCGACGCTTGTTTGTCGCAAGATCCCGACAGCCGGGTGGCGTGCGAAACGCTGACGACCACCAATCTGGTCGTTATCTCCGGCGAAATTACCACTCACGCCAAAATCAATTGGCAGGAGGTCGCACTCAATGCGATCCGCAAGATCGGTTACAATGTTCACGGAGTCGGGTTTTGCGCCGACGACGCCAAAGTGATGGTTTGCGTCCACAAGCAGTCGCCGGATATTTCGCAAGGTGTGACCGAGGGTCAGGGGCTTTTTACAGAGCAGGGAGCGGGCGATCAGGGTATGATGTTCGGCTATGCGTCGAGCGAGACCCCGGCGTTTATGCCCGCGCCGATTTACTATGCGCATAAAATCGTCGAAGAGCTGGCGCGTTTGCGCCATACCGAGCCGGAGAAGTACCGCTTTTTGCGACCGGACTCCAAAAGCCAGGTTTCGATTCGCTACTCCAACGGCAAGCCGGTCGCGCTGACCGCGGTGGTGGTTTCACATCAACATACGCCTGATATGGAGATCAAATGGCTGGAAGAGCTGGTACGCGAAGTGGTAAAAAAAGTCGTTCCCGCGGAGTTGCTCAACGACAGAATCGTCTATTACGTGAATCCGACCGGGCGTTTTGAAATCGGCGGTCCGCACGGCGATACCGGGTTGACCGGCCGCAAAATCATCGTCGATACTTACGGCGGGGTCGGCAGTCACGGCGGCGGCGCGTTTTCCGGCAAAGACCCTTCCAAGGTCGATCGTTCGGCGGCCTATATGTGCCGCTACATCGCCAAGAATATCGTTGCGGCGGGTCTGGCGGAAAAGTGTGAAATTCAAGTCGCCTACGCGATCGGGGTGGCGGAGCCGCTTTCGATCAATGTGGACACTTACGGAACCGGAAAACTCAACAACGACAAAGATTTGGAAAAAGTCATCCGGCAGGTTTTCAGCCTGAAACCGGCGGGGATCATCGAGACTCTCGGACTAAAGAAACCCGGCAACGGCTGGTGCTACGCCGATACGGCGGCTTACGGACACTTCGGGCGGCCGCAATTTCCGTGGGAAAAGACCGACAAAGTCGATGAATTAAAAGCGGCCGCCAGAGAGTACGCAAAGTAAGTATGGGAATTCTGAACGGACGCAACAGCACCCAGGGCGGAGAATTTCGGTTGCTCGGTGTCGGTTCGCCGCTGCTGGATATACTTGTTCCGGTCGATGAAAAGTTCCTCGGTACGATTCCGGGGGAAAAGGGCGGAATGATGATGGTCGATGCGGCGTTTCAGCAGTCGGTACTCGACCGCCTGCCGGTGGAGCCGCGTTTAGTGCCGGGCGGTTCGGCGGGCAATACGGTTTTCGCCTTGGCGTTGCTCGGTGTGCCGACTGCGATGTTCGGCAAGCTCGGCAATGACGGCAACGGGCGGTTTTACCGCGAAAAATTGCGCGAATTCGGCGGTTCGGACGAAGAGTTTTTGACCACGGCGGAAATGCCCACCGGGACATGTTTGTCGATGATTACGCCCGACGCGGAGCGGACGATGCGTTCGGCACTGGCGGCATCGTTGCTGGTCAGTGTCGCCGAGGCGGAGGCGGTCGATTACGGCAAGTACGATTTTGTTTATATCGAAGGATATATGTTTTACTCGGCGATTATGCCGACCGTGTTGCGCAAAGCGAAAGCGGCGGGTTGCAAGATCGGGCTTGATTTGGCGAGTTTTGAGGTGGTACGCGACTTTAAGACGGGTTTGACCGATATTCTCAAAGATTACATCGATGTGATTATGGCGAACCGGGAAGAAGCCACAATGCTGTTTGGCGACATTCCGCTAAATGAACAGCTTAGACAGCTTTCGCAAATGTGCGAAGTTGTCGCGATTAAGCTCGGAAAAGAGGGTGCGGTGGTCAAGCACGGCGAAGAAACCGTGCAAGTTCCCGCCGAATTGGTGGAACACCCGGTTGATACCACCGGGGCGGGCGATCTTTGGGCGACCGGCTTTCTCTACGGTCTTTATCGCGAAAAAAGCTTGTCGGAAGCTGCGTTTTACGGTTCGCTGATTAGTTCGGAGGTGGTCAAGGTGGTCGGCTCCGAAATCCCTGAGGAACGTTGGAGCTATATTAAAGGGAACCTTTAGAGGTAGCCTAAAAACGGATGCAAAAAAGGAATAGAATCGATGGATTATAAAGTTAAAGATATTACCTTGGCGGATTTCGGTCGCAAAGAGATTGAAATCGCCGAGCAGGAGATGCCTGGACTGATGGCGACCCGGGCAAAGTACGGTCCGTTGCAGCCGCTTGCCGGGGTGAAAATCATGGGCAGTTTGCATATGACGATTCAAACCGCCGTGCTGATTGAGACTTTAAAAGCCCTGGGTGCAAATGTGCGTTGGGCCAGTTGCAATATTTTTTCGACCCAGGATCACGCAGCGGCGGCGATCGCGGCGACCGGAGTCCCGGTGTTTGCCTGGAAAGGCGAAACTCTTGAGGAGTACTGGGACTGCACGCTTCGAGCGTTAACCTGGTCGGACGGCTCCGGTCCGGATCAGATCGTCGATGACGGCGGGGATGCGACTTTGTTGATTCATCGCGGGGTGGCGGCGGAAAACGATGCGTCGATTCTCGATGTGCCGACCGAAGTGACCGAGTTGAAGATCATCAACGCGTTGCTCAAAAAATCACTCAAAGAAGATGCGCAACATTGGCATAAAGTCGCCAAAAATGTCAAGGGGGTTTCGGAAGAGACCACCACCGGGGTGCATCGCTTGCTTCAAATGCAGGCCAAAGGCGAACTGCTGTTCCCGGCGATCAACGTCAACGACTCGGTGACCAAAAGCAAATTCGACAATATTTACGGTTGCCGTCACAGCTTGACCGACGGTATTAAGCGAGCCTTAGATGTAATGCTTTCGGGTAAGACGGTTATGGTTTGCGGCTATGGTGATGTGGGCAAAGGTTGCGCCGAAGCGTTGCACAACGAACGCGCCCGGGTGATGGTGAGCGAGATCGACCCGATTTGCGCATTGCAGGCGTGTATGGCGGGATTTCAGGTCTGCACGGTCGAAGACGCGTTGCCTTATGCCGATTTGTATGTCACAACCACCGGGAATTGCCGGATTATCAGTGCCGAGCATATGGCAAAGATGAAAGACCAGGCGATCGTCTGCAACATCGGTCATTTTGACGATGAAATTGAGGTTGCCAAACTTGAGAGTTATCCCGGGGTTAAAAAGACGGTGATCAAAGGCAGCGAATGCCCGGTGAGTCGTTTTACCTTTGCCGACGGGCATAGTATTTATTTGTTAGCCGAGGGAAGACTGGTGAATTTAGGTTGTGCCACCGGGCATCCCTCGTTTGTGATGTCAAACAGTTTTACCAATCAGACGCTGGCGCAGATCGACATTGCCCGCAATGCGGGGCGTGCCGTCGGGGTTTATTTAATTGAGAAGAAGTTGGATGAGGAAGTGGCGCGGCTTCACCTCGATAAGCTTGGCGCGAAGTTGACCAAACTTACGCCGGAGCAAGCGGAATATATCGGTGTTGCAGTGGACGGACCGTATAAGCCGGAGAGTTATCGCTATTAGCTCAGGAGAGAGAAAATATGGAATTTAGGATACCTCTAAAAACTGGAAACTTGGCTAAAAACAGCATCTCGCATTCGTATGCACGACCTTGCGCATATCCGGTTAACTCCATGTTAGCCCGATATTTGCAAAATCGCACATCCAAATTGCGAATATGCCGATTTTTTATCTCAAGCCAGTTTTTTGAGATACCCTTTACCAAACACGTTGCAAGAGGAATCCCCCGCGTCACCGACGCGGGCGTAACTAATATGCTTTAGGCGACCTCTAACGAAAGACTGTTTTTATAGGTATTCTGTAGATAAAAATCCTGTAACATAAAGAATTATAAACATTATGAGTGATTATCCTTTGGAGACGATTCGTCACAGCGCGTCGCACATTATGGCGGCGGCGGTGCAAAAACTTTATCCAGACGCGAAATTTGACATCGGTCCGGCGACCGAAAACGGCTTCTATTACGACTTTGATATGGAGCATCGTTTGGTCAACGAAGATCTCAAAGAGATCGAAAAACAGATGAAAAAACTGATCGGGCGCAAGTTGCCGTTTGAGCACTTTGAACTCTCCCGCGACGAGGCGGAAAAATTGCTCAAGGCAGCGAATCAACCCTACAAGCTTGAGCGGCTTGCCGATATTCCCGCCGGGGAAAAGATCGGTTTTTACAAAACCGGGGATTTTGTCGATCTCTGCCGGGGACCGCATGTGGCGAATTCCGGCGATATTGGCGCGGTAAAGCTGCTCTCGATCGCCGGGAGTTACTTTCGCGGAGACGAAAAAAACAAGATGCTTCAACGCATTTACGGCACGGCTTTTGCCAGCGAAGCTGACCTGAAAGAGCATGTCCGTTTGCAGGAAGAGGCGGCGAAACGGGATCACCGTAAACTTGGACAGGAGCTTGATTTATTCAGTTTCTCCGACAACGTCGGTCCGGGCTTGGTGCTTTGGCACCCCAAGGGGGCGTTTATCCGCCATACCTTTGAGACGTTTTGGAAAGAGGAGCATTACAAGAACGGTTACCAGTTGCTCTACACTCCGCATATTGGGCAAAGCGTGCTTTGGGAGACCAGCGGACACCTTGACTTTTACAAGGAAGGGATGTACGCCCCGATGCAAATCGACGAAAAAGACTACTATGTCAAGCCGATGAACTGCCCGTTCCATATCGAAGTTTACCAGTCGCGTTTGCGTTCATATCGCGAGTTGCCGTTGCGCTGGGCGGAGCTGGGGACGGTTTACCGTTATGAGAAGTCCGGCGCATTGCACGGGTTGTTGCGGGTTCGCGGCTTCACTCAAGATGATGCCCATATCGTCTGCACGCCGGAGCAAATCGAAGATGAAATCGCCGAAGTGTTGCGTTTTAGCTTGCATATCTGGAAGAGTTTTGGCTTCAGCGAAATCAAGCCGTATTTGTCTACCCGTCCCGCCAAAGCGGTGGGCGAGCCGGAGCGGTGGGAAAAGGCGATAAATTCGCTTCAAAAAGCGATCGATAAACTCGGTTTGGAGTGTGAAGTCGATGCCGGCGGCGGTGCGTTTTACGGCCCCAAGATCGATTTAAAGGTCAAAGACGCGATCGGTCGGGAGTGGCAAACCGCGACGATACAGTTCGACTTTAATTTGCCGGAACGGTTCGATATGACCTATATCGGCGAAGACGGCAAAAAGCATCGTCCGTTTGTGGTGCATCGGGCGTTGATGGGGTCGTTGGAACGGTTCTTCGGCATTTTGATTGAGCAGTACGCCGGGGCGTTCCCGATGTGGTTGGCTCCGGAGCAGGCGCGAATTTTGCCGGTTTCGGAGAAATTGCTCGATTACGCCAAAAAGCTGGAAAGTTCGTTGCGTCAACAGGGGTTCCGAGTCGAAACCGACACCCGCGCCTCCAGCCTCGGAGCAAAGATCAAAGATGCCCGCAACGAACGCGTTCCGTATCTGTTAGTTGTCGGCGAACGCGAGGCGGAAGAAGGTACGATCGCCGTCAGAAATCGTCGGGAAGGCGAGCTTGGAACGCTTTCTTGTGAACAACTTGCGGAAAAAATGCGTTACGAGGTTGAAAATAAAATTGTTTGAAGTATTGTATAGGCATAGCATAAAAATGATTACTGGAAGGAGGGTATCGCTATTGCTAAGTTGTTGAAACCCAATGATCGCACATTCACCGCCAACGAGGTTCGTCTGATTGGCCCGGAGGGTGAACAACTGGATGTGGTATCGCTGGCGAAAGCACGTGATCTGGCGCATGATGCCGGGTTGGATCTGGTTTTGGTGTCAGATCGCTCCACGCCGCCGGTGGTTCGCATTATGAATTTTGGCAAACTTCAGTATGAGCAGAAGAAAAATCTGAAGGCGCAACGCAAAAATTCCGCCGCTCAAAAGCAGAAGGAAGTCAAATTTCATGTGAACATCGATAGTCATGATTATGAAACAAAAATCAAACACGCGCTTGACTTTTTGAATAAAGGGTGTAGATTAAAGGTCACTCTGGCTCTTCGCGGTCGTGAAATGGCTCATCAGGATCTGGCATTCCAGCTGATGGATCAAGTTATGTCCGAGTTGACTCCCCATGCGGAAGCCGATGGTAAGCCGAAGATGTTAGGGCGAAATATTTCAGTGAATTTCGCTCCCAAATAAGGGGGGGGGTGAATTGGGTGCGTCGCAGCCGGTGGAGCATTGACCGGCTCGGCGAAAAGCAATCCTTAATGTAGTATGGAAGGAATAACAATGCCGAAGCTAAAGACCAGAAAATGTGCCGCAAAACGGCTCAAGCAGACCGGGACCGGGAAGTTCCGGCATCACAAGGCGGGTGCCCGACATTTGAAGTCGTCCAAGAACGCCAAACGCCGTCGTCGTCTCCGTCAGGACGGAGCAGTGAAATCGACCGAAATGGGGCGGATCAAAGCCGCGCTCCCCTACGGTCTGTAACTTTAAAACGACGGAGGAATCAATATGTCGAGAGTAACTTATGCCGTGCCGTCGCGCAAGCGTCGCAAACGTACCCTGGAGCGGGCGAAGGGTTTCTACGGGAATTCGAGCAAGAACATTCGTACCGTGTACGATGCCGTCGATAAGGCGGGAGTCCATTCCTATAAGGGTCGCAAGCAAAAGAAACAGCAATATCGCGGACTTTGGATTGTGCGTATCAACGCCGCCTGCCGGGAATTGAATGTGAATTACAGCAAGTTTATGAACGGTCTGAAAAAGGCGAACATTGATTTGAACCGCAAGGTTCTCGCCGATTTAGCGGTCAACGAACCTGCGGAGTTTAAAGCTTTGGTGGAAAAAGTCACCCAAGCTTAAGGCTTGCAATATATGCTTATACAGCTTGGAGATGGTGGCTTTTTCACCGGCTTCAAGCTGTTTTTGCTTTTTTACAAGATTCAGGGACATAATAATCTATGAATGCGATCATTGAAAAAATCAACGTTGCGTTAAAAGAGGCGGAATCAAAAGCCGCGATTGCCGCCGATAGCGTCGCAATTGAGCAAATCCGAATCGATTATCTCGGACGCAACGGGCTGTTTCCGGCGTTATCCAAAGAGATGGGCACTGTACCGCCCGAAGAGCGCAAAGAGACCGGGCGTGCATTTAATGTGGGACGCAACCAAATTCAAGCGCTGATCGACGAGGCGACAAACCGCTTGGCGGCAAAGCCGGAATCGGCAAGCAACGCGCTTGATTTGTCGTTGCCGGGGAAGCGGTGGAAGTTTGGTCATAAGCACCCGGTTACGATTATCGCCGACGAGTGTGCAAATCTCTTTAGGCGCATGGGTTTTATCGTGTCCGAGGGACCCGAGATCGAAGACATCTTTCACAATTTCGACGCGTTGAATACGCCTATGGATCACCCCTCCCGCGATCCGCAAGACACCTTTTATTTTGAGGACGGGCGGATTTTGCGTACCCAGACCAGCCCGGTGCAGATCCGTACTATGGAGTCGCACGAACCGCCGGTTCGCATTGTCGCGCCGGGACGGGTATTTCGCCGCGATACGCCGGACGCTACTCACGGGATGAATTTTCACCAGATCGAGGGACTTTACATCGACAAAAATGTTTCTATGGCGGATCTCAAAAGCGTGTTGCGTACTTTTGCCACCGAGATGTACGGTCCGAAGGTAAAAATCAGGTTGCGTCCGCACTTTTTCCCATTTACCGAGCCGTCGGTGGAGTACGATTTTTCCTGCATTATGTGTGGAGGCAAAGGTTGCCCGGTTTGCAAGAACTCCGGTTGGATTGAAATTGCCGGGGCGGGAATGGTTGACCCGGCGGTACTTAAAAACGTCGGCTATGACCCGGAGATTTGGAGCGGATATGCGTTTGGGCTTGGTATCGAGCGTCTTGCGATGTTGCGTTATCGGATTCCGGATCTGCGGTATTTGTATGAAAACGATGTCCGTTTCCTTGAACAATTCTGAACGGTCAATAAAGGGAACTTTACTTAAATGAATATCTCAAAAAACTGGCTGTGTAAATATGTCGCAATCGACTGCGGGCTTGAAACGCTCTGCGACAAACTTACCATGGCGGGAATTGAAGTTGAGGCACTTGAAAGCAGCGGAACTATCCCGCCGGGCGTTGTCGCCGGCAGGATTCTGACCCGCACCCCGCACCCGGATTCGGATCATATGTCGGTTTGCACGGTCGATGTGGGCAAAGAAACGCTCCAGATTGTCTGCGGCGCGCCGAACTGCGATGCCGGTAACGTCGTTCCGGTGGCGACGATAGGGACGGTTTTTCATACCCCCGAAGGTGAGTTTAAAATCAAAAAATCGAAGCTTCGCGGGGTGGAGTCCCAGGGGATGATGTGCAGCGAAAGAGAGCTTGGGTTATCCGACAATCATGACGGGTTGATGTTGCTGGATTCAGCTCTTGAGCTTGGAACTCCGATTGAGCGACTTTTCCCGGGCGATACTCGCATTGAAATTGAAGTTACGCCAAACCGTTCCGACTGGCTTTCGATGTGGGGAGTGGCGCGGGATGTGGCTTGCTTGCTCAATACCGAGGCGAAGTTGCCCGAAATTGAAATTCCCGAGTGTACGATTCCCGCCCCCGGCCTGGTTACAGTAGAAGCCCCCGATCTATGTTTGCGCTATACCGGCAGATTGATTCGCAATGTAAAAGTTGGTTCGTCGCCCAAGTGGTTGCAAACCGCGCTTGAGAGTGTCGGGTTGCGGCCGAGTAACAATGTGGTCGATGTGACCAACTATGTGATGATGGAGCTTGGGCAGCCGTTGCACGCTTTTGATCTTGCCAAACTGAGCGGCAGGCGAGTTGTCGCCCGCCGGGCGAAATCGGGCGAAAAAATCACCACGCTTGACGGCAAAACCTTGACGCTTGAACCGCGCCATTTGGTGATCGCCGATGCCGAAAAGCCGATGGCGCTGGCGGGGGTTATGGGCGGAGAATTCTCCGGCGTGACTGACGCGACGACCGATGTCTTGCTTGAAAGCGCGGTATTTTTCGCCTCCAATATCCGCGCCACGAGTCGCGAGTTGGGTATTTCAAGCGACTCAAGTTACCGCTATGAGCGGGGAGTCGATTGGGATATGGCAGAGCTTGCCTCCAAACGCGCCGCGCAGTTGATTCTTGAAACGGCAGGCGGCGAGTTGGGCAGCGAGTTAGTTGACGTGAATTCCGGTCGACCGGCGGAAATGGTTATCCCTTGCCGTTTCGACCGGGTTAGGGCGTTGATCGGTACATCGGTGAGCAATGAGCGTATAGTTGAAATTTTTCGGGCGTTGCAACTAAAAGTCGATCAGGTTTCCGCGACGGATTGTGTGGTTACTGCTCCGCTGTTTCGGCATGACCTTGAGCGAGAGGCGGATCTGATTGAAGAGGTCGCCCGGATCGACGGGCTTGACCAAATCCCCGAGATTGCGGTCACGGGCAAGATTTGCGCCTCAATTCGCGAAGACGCGTATTTGCCGCTGGAAACGTTGCGCAATAAAATCATCGCTTTGGGCTTCGACGAGTGTTTACATTACAGCACGGTAAATCGCGAGTCGGCGTTGGCGGACAGCCGTTTTGCCGAAGCTGATCTAATCAAGCTTAAAAATCCGATCAGTTTAGAGCTGGCGATTATGCGTCCGAGTTTGCTTGGCGAGATGCTTGGCTCGGTTGAGCGCAATATTTCACGCCGGAATCTTACGTTGAAACTTTTTGAAATCGGCAAGGCGTTTTGCCGGAATTCCGAGCTGTTCCCCGAGGAACGGTTTGAAATTTGCATGGCACTGACCGGGCTTAAGTACCCGGAGCAATATTCCGACGCTTTGCAGGAACAATATGATTTTTATGATCTCAAAGGGGCGTTGGAGTCGTTGTTTGAGATGATGAACATCAAACGTTACCGCTTTGTGCCGACTGAAGACGGCAGATTTCGCAAGGGGCGTGCGCTTGGAGTCGAAGTCGCCGGAAAAACCGCAGGGGCGTTCGGCGAAATTTCTTCGCATTTAACTAAGGGTTTTCGCACGACATATCCGATTTTTGTAGCTCAAATTGATATGGCTACATTGCTGATTGCGGCACACGGGGCGGGTTATTACGAGCCGTTTTCGCTGTTTCCGGCGACGAGTCGCGATGTGGCGTTTGTCGCTCCGGCGGGGTTGAGCCACGATGATGTGTTGGCGTTTATCCGCAAGGAAAAACCAACTGATCTGGAGTCGATTCAGCTTTTCGATATTTTTGAAAAGGAGGGGTATAAGAGCATGGCGTATAAACTTACTTTCAGAAACCGGGAGCGTACACTTGTCGATGCGGAGGTCAATGCCCGTTTTGACAAGCTAAAAGAAAGCATGCAAAACAAACTAAAAGTGGAATTGCGGTAAGAGTCTACTAACAGGCTACCTCAATGCAGTTTTTAGAGATAGCCAACAGCAATCTATGGAAGGATACAAAATTATGGCAAGCAACAAAACTGCCGGGACGGTGTTTGAGGGTAAACTTGACGCAAAAGGTCTGAAATTCGGAATCGTATGCGCAAGGTTCAACGATTTTTTTGTGAGCAAACTGCTTGACGGCGCGATGGATACGATCACCCGCCATGGCGGAGATGCCAAAGATGTGGCACTAAGCTATGTACCGGGGTCTTATGAAATCCCGTTTGCGATCAAAAAAATGCTGCAAACCCAAAAATATGATGCGTTAATCGCGTTGGGGGTGGTGATTCAGGGGGCGACTCCGCACGCCGGGTACATCAACTCCGAAGTGGCGAAATGTCTCGCCCAACTTGGAATGGAGTTCGGCGTGCCGGTCACTTACGGCATGATCACGGCGGAGAATCTTGAGCAGGCGATCGAACGCAGCGGCACAAAAGCCGGAAACAAAGGGGTTGACGCGGCGATTGCGGCGATTGAGATGGCAAATTTGACCAAGGCGATTCAATGATGTTCGACGACGATGAATTGTCTGAAAAACCGGGTAATCAACCTCATACCAAGCGAATCGGCCGCGAGATAGCGATGCAATATCTGTTTCGTTGCGAGTTGCGCAATGAGTTGCCCGACGCAACGACGTTTGATCTCTTCTTTGACCAGATTAAAGAAGAGCACGGACTCAAGGACAACCGTACCGGTCGCAAAGCCAGAGAGTATGCCGAAAAGCTTTATCTGGCGGTGGCACTCAACGCCGAAGCGATCGATGCTGTGATCCGGCAACGGATCGCGATTGCGGATTGGGAGCTTGAGCGGATTTCCCATGTCGATCGTAATATTATGCGTGTTGCTTTAGCGGAAATGCTTTATATGGAAGATATTCCGCCGGTGGTAAGTATCAACGAGGCGGTCGAAATCGCCCGCGATTATTCCGGCGAGGATTCCGGGAGTTTTGTCAACGGAGTGCTAAATGGCGTCAAAGATACGCTGAAACGCGATCCGCGCAGCGGTAAGTCGGTCAAAAAAGGCGAATCGAAATGAAATCGATTTTCTCAATTTTCAGGCGCGGGTTGGAAAAGACCACCACCAAAGTGACCCGGACGCTCGGTTCGATTTTCACCGGGATAAAAATCCACAGTGCGGAGAGTTTCGACGAGCTTGAGGAGCTGTTGATCTCCGCCGATTTCGGCGTTCCTGCCTCTTTGCGTATTGTCAGTGAAATAAAAGAGCGATACGAACGTGGCGCGATTGCCACTGATGCGGATTTGGTCAAAGTTGCCGCCGAGTCGGTAAAAGAGATTTTAAGTCAACGTGTTCGCCCGATTCACCGCTCCGAACCGGGGAAGCCGACGGTGATTTTAATGGTGGGGGTAAACGGCAGCGGCAAAACCACCACCATCGGCAAACTTGCGGCGCGTTTCAAAGGCGATGGCAAGAAAGTGATTCTCGCGGCGTGCGACACTTTTCGGGCGGCGGCAAAGGAGCAACTTCAGCTTTGGGCTGATCGCACCGACTCGATGATAGTTGCCGCCAAGCACGGGGCCGACCCTGCCAGCGTGGCTTACGATGCGACTTGCGCGGCTTTGTCGCGCAATGCGGATTATCTGCTGATCGACACCGCCGGGCGTCAGCACAACCAGAAGGGGTTAATGGAAGAGCTTGCCAAAATTCGCCGTTCGATCGAAAAAGCCTATCCCGGTGCACCGCATGAGGTGTGGCTCACTGTGGACGCGAGTTTGGGTGGAAACGTGCTGAATCAGGCGCGGGAATTCTCCAAAACAACCGGAGTGACCGGGCTGGTTTTGACTAAGTTGGACGGCACCGGCAAGGGGGGTATGGTCGTGGCGTTGCATCAGGAGTTTGAGTTGCCGACCTTTTTTGTCGGGTTGGGCGAGCAGCCTGAGGATTTGCAGCCGTTTAGCCCGGAATTTTACGCCGACGCTCTGTTTGGTGAAGAATCCGCCAATGCCGAAGAGGAGCATGAGTAATTTTATGGATGACTCTGCCGACAAAAAGTTTATGCTTGAGGCGTTGGGTTTGGCGCGTATGGGTTGGGGGTTGACCAGTCCAAATCCGATGGTGGGGGCGGTTATTGTCAGTGACGGCGTGATTATCGGGCGCGGCTACCACTTTAAAGCCGGGGAACCGCACGCCGAAATCAATGCGTTTTCGGATGCGTCGCGCCATAATTTTGAGGTAAAAGGCGCGACGATGTATGTTACACTGGAACCGTGTTGCACCACCGGGCGAACCCCGCCTTGTACCGACGCGATTGTTGCAGCGGGGATTAAGCGAGTGGTAATTGGTTCGCTCGACCCCAATGTTCACCACGCCGGGCGTGGGGTTGAGCAGCTGAAAGCCGCCGGAATCGAAGTCCTTGTCGGGGTGGAGCAAAATGCGTGCAGTGAGCTGAATCAACCGTTTTTTAAATGGGTCGTAACGGGCAAACCGTTTGTGATTCTAAAAATGGCGATGACGCTCGACGGTAAAATCGCGACCGCCTCGGGCGAATCGAAATGGATTACCGGCTCGGAAGCGCGTCGCCGAGTTCAGGTTTTGCGTCGGCTTTGCGACGCGATTATGGTCGGCGGAGAAACAGTGCGGCAAGATCGTCCGCTATTGACGGTGCGTGAGCCGGAGTCCTGGCCGCGGCAACCTTTGCGGTTGATTGCCAGCCGCAGTATGGATGACGAAGAAATAGCGTTCTTTTTCCCCGACGGCAACGCCGAGCGGGTGGAGCTTGAGAGTAACGAAGAGTGGCATAGTTTGCTGATTCGGCTTGGGGCGCGTAATATCACATGTTTGTTGATCGAAGGCGGCGGCGAGTTGGCTGCTGCCGCCATCGATGCCGGAGTGGTCGATAAAGTGGAGTTTCATATTGCGCCGAAGTTGCTCGGAGGGCGGGACAGTCGCCCGGTACTCGGCGGAAACAACCCGGTGTCGATGGAGTTCGCCCGGCAGTTGCACAATGTTAAAGTAACCCGTTACGGCGAGGACATCGCCGTGTCGGGGTATCTAAAGGAGTAGTATGTTTACCGGGTTAGTCGAGATGACCGGCACATTAGTGGGGTTGCAGCAAAATTGTTTGACGGTACGCCCGGCGCAACGCTTTACCGACCCGGTTCGGGGCGAAAGCGTCGCGGTGAATGGCTGTTGCCTGACGCTGGAGCGGGAGTTGACCGGCAACGTGTTGGAGTTTTTTACCCTTGCCGAAACCCAAAAAAGGACGAATCTCGGTCAGCTTAAGCCGGGTGCGAAATTGAATCTTGAACGGGCGTTGCGAGTTGGTGACCGCATGGGCGGGCATATTGTTTCAGGTCATATTGATGCTTTTGCCGAAGTGATCAATTTGCGCAAACTTCCCGACGGCGACTATGAATTACGCGTTGTTTTACCTCAAAATCTTGCGCCGGAGATCGTCGAAAAAGGGAGTATCGCCATTGACGGTGTCTCGTTGACGGTAACGGAAGTCGGCAAAGACGATTTTGCGGTTCGTCTGATTCCGGTAACGCGAAGCGACACTGCGTTAATTGAGCGCAAACCCGGAATGTTGGTGAATCTCGAAAGCGACATTGTGGGCAAATATATCCGCCGTCAATTGGATTTACGTTCCGGCGTTGCGCCGTCAGGTCAATCGGAAATCACCTTTGACACATTGCGTGAAGCGGGGTTTTTGTGAAAAAACCAACGGAATTTGGCGTGGTACTTAGCTCTATTGAGGAATTTGCCCAGTTGCCGGAGCCATTCCCCGGGGCATTGCACTTTCTATCGCTGCCGGGTGAGGTCTTGGATTGCGGCGAATTGCGTGCCAAACTTGAGAGAATTGCCGGGAGCGGGGCGAGGATTATCCCGCGTGAGATCGTCGATCGCGAAATCGTCGCTTTATTGCCGGAGCAAAACACGGTTTTGAAGAGTGAATTTTCGCGCCTTTTTAGGTCGCGTTGCCGGCGATCGGCGGAACTTCACTGCGACGAAGTCGGTTTGCGGATAAATTGGGAGCAAATGCAGTCCAAGAAGAGCTATCGCGAATCGCTGTTCACTTTATTGCGCGGAACTTTTGGAATTCTCGATGAATTTTGCCTGAAATTGCGCATTGAAGCGCGGCTGCCTGGAGATGCGAACATATACGGGCAATTTATCCGCGAAGCGTTGCATCCGCAGATCGCGCTTTCGCTGGAGTGTCTGCCCAGAACCATTGAGATTGAATCGCTTAAGCTTTTGCGATTCTATTCGGATTATCTGGTGCTGCATTTTGAGCCTAATACCGGGCGGACTTGGAGCGGCAAAGCGATACGCACTCTCGCCGAAAACGCCGGGGAGCTTTGCGTTGCCCCGCGCCGGTTTGGAATTGTGACCAATGACGCGCAAATTGCCGTTGAATTATCGGAAGCATTTTGGGCGTCCTGTTGCTGTAAGGAGGAGCAATCATGTTGAAACTCGGAGTTAATATCGATCATATCGCCACAGTACGCGAGGCGCGAAAAGCACAGTTTCCGCGTCCGCTTGACGGGGCGCTTCTGGCGGAAAAAGCCGGGGCGTGGGGTATTACCGCGCATTTGCGCGAAGATCGCCGTCACATTCAAGACGCGGATATGTGCGAGCTGTCCCAAAAGGTGAAAAATCTCAATATGGAGATGGCTGTAACCGATGAGATGGTCGCCTTTGCCGTAAAAATCAAACCGCACAGCAGTTGTTTAGTCCCGGAGAAACGTCAGGAGCTTACCACCGAGGGTGGTCTTGATGTTGTCGGGCAACTCGATAAAATCCGCGTTGCGGTGGACAAGTTGCACCAGTCAGGAATCATCGTAAGTCTCTTTATCGACCCCGAAGAAGCTCAACTCGATGCGGCAAAAGCGGTCAACGCCGATTATGTGGAACTTCACACCGGGACTTTCGCCAATGCCTCTGGGGCGGAGCAAATCCGGGAACTTGAGCGGCTGAAGGGTGCTGCAAAGTACGCGCATAGGATTGGACTTGCGGTCAATGCCGGACACGGCATCGACTATGTGAATATCTCAGGGATTCTCGAAATACCGCATCTGTCGGAACTCAATATCGGTCACTCGATTGTCGGTCGGGCAATCACCGTCGGCATGGAAGAGGCGGTACGCGAAATGATCAACGCGATGAAACCATACGCCAAATAGCGATAGTTTATGAGTATGCAACGCCGAAACAAGATCTTAAAAAGTTCGCTTGGGGTTTCCGTCGCGACGTTGCTTTCGCGTGTTCTCGGGCTTGGTCGGGTGATGCTTGAATCGCGGGTACTTGGCGGCGACTCGGTCGCGAGTGCGTGGGGTTTGGCGTTTGCAATTCCGAACACGTTTCGCCGTCTGCTCGGCGAGGGGGCGCTCGGTACGGCACTCATTCCGCTGGTGTCCGAAACCGACGCTCAAGCCGGTCCGGAACAGGTCAGGCGCGAGTTGGGAATTGTCTTCTCGGTACTTTCGCTGATTCTTGCGTTGATTGTCGCGATAGTTGCGGGCGGAGCGATTGCTTTGCGGGCGATCTCTTATAACGAAAGCGTGCTGCAATTTTTGCCGATACTTGGCAGTGAACGATTTCGCCTGGTGTTTTTGATTTTGCCGCTGCTTATGCCTTATGCGTTTTTTCTCTGCCTGGTCGGTGCGATTGGCGCGGTGCTGAATACTCGAAAAATCTTCGTTTTACCGGCACTCGGCGCGTTATTGCTCAACTTCTTTTTAATCGGCGGACTTTATGTGGCGTACAATCGCAAGTTAGCCGGTACACAACTGATCGGATTTCTTGAAACGCTTTCGGTGTTGGTGCTTTTATCGGGAGCGATTCAGCTTTTGCTCATGCTTTTGCTGCTCTGGAAGGCGGGACGATTCCCAACTATGTCGCGCCGGGCGTTTCGTCAAAGCGATATATTAGGCAGACTCTGGCGCTTGGTTTTGCCCGGCATGATCGGCGGGGCGGCGTTGCAGATTAGTTTTTTAATCGATCGCACGTTGGCGATCTGCCTGGGACCCAAGGCGGTTCCCGCGCTAAATTACGTCGATCGGATTATCGACTTGCCGATTGGAATATACGCGATTGCATTGGGTTCGGTGCTGACCGCAGCCATGTCTCGGTCGGTGGCGCATGGCAATGCGGATGAAATTTCGCACGATCTATCGTTCAGTCTTCGCCACGTTTATTTTCTCTGCATTCCCATGGCGATCGGGGTGATGTTTTTTTGGAAACCGATGATTCGCATTCTCTGCTTGGGAGGAAATTACACCGAAGCTGACCTCATGGCAACTCAGATGGTTGCGATTTTTTACGGGGCGGGAATTCCGGCGTTTTGCGCGATAAAAGTTCTTTTAGCACCATTTAATGCACGCAAGATGATGACTACGACTTTGCGCTATTCGCTTATTGCCATTGCGTGTAATATCGGACTGAACTTGTTGCTGATGTGGCCGTTGCAACAAGGTGGAATCGCACTTGCCACGGTGCTGTCGTCGATGTTGAACAACGCGCTTTTGTTGCGTCACCTTAAGCGCGAGGGAATCCCTTTGGATGGTCGAGGTATTCTTAAAACGGTCGGTCGGTCGCTATGTATTGCGCTTATTATCGGCGTGGTACTATCGCAAATGTACCCGTTTTTGTGCGAGCATTTGACGTTTGGTGTCGTTGGCGAATTTCCCGCGTTTGCGACGCTTGGGGGGTTGTTTGTGCTGTTTTACTTTGGCGTGAGTCATTTTTGTCGCGCCTCTGAAATCAAAGAACTCTTTGGGGTGTTGCGTCGTCATCAGTAACTCCGATTTCAAATCACCGAACGACATTGCGCCAAATAGCCGAACGACATTGCGCCAAATCACCGAATGCAACTTGAAAAACGCCAAAACAGCACCTTTTTTAACATTAAAAACTTGTCTTTTTTCTAAAAATAGAGTATAATATGCTGGTGTGTTTTGATTTAGAGGTAGCTTTTAGGAAAATTTAGATAGGATGAACAAAAAAATGAATTCTCTGCCCAAGGGCGACGAGACAATCTTGATCGTTGACGACCATGAGACGATTTGGGATTTTCTGATTGAAGCGTTGCAGGAGCTGGGCTACTCGGTGCTTCTCGCCGAGAACGGGCTTGATGCCGTTGAAATTTACGAGGCGAATCCCAATCAAATCGATCTGGTTTTGCTCGATATGATTATGCCCAAACAAGGCGGACATCAGACCTTTTTCAAGATTCGGTCGCTTGACCCCAACGCCAAAATTCTGCTTTCAAGCGGTTTTGTATCCGAAGCGGAAGTAAACGACTTGCTCAAGCAGGGTGCGTGTGGATTTTTGCCCAAACCGCACCGCCTTCCGACCGTGGCAAAAGCGATTCGCAACGTTCTCGACACCGGGCGTGTCGCCGGGTGAGTTAACCGTGGACGATTGGGTCGAAATCAACCGCGACGAGCGGCATATAAAAAAAGAACGCGCCAAAGCACGCGAACTGCGCAAAACCCCCTACTTTCAAAATCTGCTTCAACGCGGAGTTTGCCACTATTGCGGCAAAACGTTCACACCCGAAGAACTGACTTTGGATCATATTGTCCCGGTATCCCGGGGCGGTAAAAGCACCCGTGGCAATCTGGTTGCCGCTTGCCGTGCGTGCAATCAGGCAAAAAAATTCTTGACCCCCGCCGAGATGTTGCTCCGTCAATTGGAAAAAGAGTAATATCCCAAAAAGACAATCTTTCTACAATATCGACAATATTGTTATTTTCTCCGAAAATTATCTTTACTTTTTTGCAAAATAGTGATACCTTTTTGCTGATTCAACCATATCAACAGGAAAAGTTTATCATGGACATCTCGGCATCATGGATTTGGTCGGACGATTCCGACGGGCGTGACTACAATCTTTGCTCAATATTTCGGCGCGATTTTCGGCTTGAGACTGTCCCGGAATCAGCTCACCTGAAGATCACCGCCGACAGTTATTATCGGCTGAAAGTCAATGGGCAATGGCTCGGAGACGGTCCTGCCCGCGCCTACCCGGAACACTATCAATACGAAGTTTACGATCTAAACGGCATTCTAAGGAGCGGTCAAAACCAAATCGAAGCGACTGTCCGCTACTACGGGTGCGGAACGTTTCACCAAATTCCGCAACGCGCCGGTTTTTTAGCTCAATTGGAGATGACCAACCCCGATCAAATTATAGTCAGCGACGAAAACTTTTTTGCCGCAAAAGTACCGCAATGGATCACTTCAACGGTCAAATCATCGATTCAATTGCCTCCGTATGAAATTTTTGACGCTTCTATTTTAGATAAACTCGACTGGAAACCCGCCACAAAAATTTGCGCTGCCCAAGACGGAGCGTATCGCGATCTTCACGAACGCGACTGCAAAATTCTTTCGCGCCACGAATTCCTCTTGCGTCGTTTTGTCGGGGGGAATCGGGTTCAAAAAGCGGGAATCACCATCGCTGTATCGCCGAAAAAAATCTATTTTCCCGGCGATGTCACGGCAAATTGCTCCGATGTTCTGCCGCTTTTGGTCGCGTTTCGGGTCAAATCGCCACGTACTCAAACCATTCGCTTTGGAAGTTTGAATCTAAATGTCAGCGTCAACGGGCAAATCTCCTCTGACGACAAAATAACGTTGAAGCAAGGCGATAATCTCATAGTCGCGGCAAGCAATAATTTGAGCTACGGGCATTTGGTCGATAGTGCGATCACCTTGCCCGCCGATGCCGAGCTTGAGATTCAGAGCTGCTACGACACTTCCGGGCGAATCGCCGTGGTGGATTTGAGCCGAATCGCCCACTTGTCTTCGGATATTCCGTTTCGTGAGCCGGACAGTCCCAACAACGCCCGCTATGAGGAGTTCAGTCGTGTCGCCGAGGCGGCGTTGAAGATTCAAAGCGCAAACGAGTTTTGCCAAAAATATCCTGAAGTTCGTTTATTTGAGCGTTCGGAACTTTCCATTGACCCGTACCCGGCGTTTATGTTGCGAGAGGTGCAGAATTTGCAGGCGAACGACCTTGAAAACCCCGACGCGCTTATTTTCAACGACGACAGTTGTACTGTGGTCAACCCGACTCCCGGTTGCGATGTTGAATTATGTTACGACCTTGGCGAACAAAATGTCGGCTTTTGGAACTTCGCGTTGTTCGCCGCCTCCGGGACGGTTATCGATCTTACCGCGATCGAATACATCACCCCCGACGGGCGGCTGCAACATACCCGGGGCGACTATCGCAACGGTATGCGCTATATCTGCCGTGAGGGATACAACCGCTACAGCAGTTTGCACCGGCGGAGCGGAAGATACTTGTTTATCACTATTAGAAATGCCGCCAAACCGGTGCGTATTCAGCTGTTGCGGTTGATAGAATCGACCTACCCGGTGGTTCCCGAAGGTGAGTTCCACGCCAGCGATTTACGGCTTGAACGCATCTACGAAATTTCGGCGCGGACGCTCAAGCTTTGCATGGAAGACACCTTTACCGACTGCCCGCTCTATGAGCAGACCCTCTGGGTCGGCGATGCCCGCAACGAGAGTCTCTTTGCCATGTCCTGTTTCGGGGCTTACGATTTGGTGCGTCGCTGTATTCGCCTTGCTGGGCAATCGCTCGAACGTTTCCCGCTGGTCGGCAGCCAAGTACCCTCCGGCTGGAGCAGCATTATTCCGGTATGGAGCTTTTTGTGGGGGATGTCGGTCGAGGATTACTGTTATGAAACCGGCGATCTGAAGTTCGGTCGCGAAGTTTGGCCGATGGTGATTCGCAACCTTGACGGCGCAAAAGCGCTGATTGACCCGGTGAGCGGACTCTTTTCTTGTTATGACTGGAATTTGTTTGAGTGGAGCAAGACCGATTGTAGTCACCCGACAATGTTGTACAACTCGATGTTTTTGGTCGCCACGTTATCCAGCGCGATCAGGCTGGGTGAATCGCTCAACGAGCCGATGGAGTCTTACAAAGAGTGTTGCGAAAAACTCAAAAAAGCCATTAACAATAAATGGGATTCGCGCAAATTGGCGTGGCCGGATTCGATTCACGCCGACGGAACGGTCTCTGAAGATGTCTCCATGCACACAAGTATGCTCGCTTTACTTTATGACATCGCTGAGTCGAAGTTCATCGCCGCCGCCCGGGCGAACACGGTTACGCCACGTCCGGAGCTGATCAAAATCGGTTCGCCGTTTGCTCTGCTCTATTTATATTTGAGCTTGGAAAAACTCGGTATGCCGGATGAAATCATGAAAAATATCTACCGCGACTATATGCCGATGCTCGAACTCGGTTCGACTACGGTCTGGGAGAGCTTCCCCCGCGGAACCAACACCCCCAGTGACTTTCCGAGCCGTAGCCACTGCCACGGCTGGTCCGCAGCACCGCTTTACTTTTTGCCCCGGTTGATTTTAGGAATCGTCCCGGAGTCTCCCGGCGCGACAAAGTTCGGAATTTCACCGAGAATCAGTGATCTGGAACACGCTTCGGGGGCGCGTCCGACTGTCCACGGCCGCATTGAGGTTTCCTGGGTTAAAAAGGGCAATCAGTTGCATATAAACGCCCACGCACCCCAAAATGTGGAGCTAAATTATCGCAAAAACGATACCCATGCCGACTTTGAGGTGTTTTTTAACCAAAAAGTGGTAAACTAACGTCGATTATAAAAAAGTAGGGTATCTCTAAAAACTCGCTTTGAGTTAAAAATTAGCAGATCCACAACATGGAGGTGCAATTTTGCAAGTAGCTGGCTAATATAGAGTTAACCAGCTATACGCAAGATCGCACATACAATCGTGAGCTACAATTTTTAGCCAAATTTCCAGTTTTTAGAGGCAGATAGTAGATAATATCCGATAATAGCAATAATTAAATAAAAAAGAAGTGTGCCGGCAGCGGAATCGGTTTTCCAGGTAAAAGCGTTGCCCGCACTCTTTTTTTCGGTTGCTCCGATAAAATTCCAGGCATAGAGTTCATCCAGCAAAAGATGCGAAATGTATCCGCCCGCCACCGACAAGGCAAACGCAAAACGTACTGTCAAGCTTGAATCAACAAAAATTAAAAACGTTATTTCCCCCGATAAGATTGCCGCAGGAATCGAATGAAACGCGCCGCGATGTCGGGAAAAATGACAGAGAAAGAAGTCCGTGCCGTAGCGAATCACCACATACAACCCGATTATCCAACCCAAACGCGCCTCGTTGGTCAAGCCGTGCCAATGACTCCCCAACAGCAAAAACGGAATTCCCACGCCGAGAATCCCGAGTAAGATTTGGCGCGGTCGGGCGTTTTTGCCGTCGATGTCCGGCAGAGCCGCGCCGATCATTCCGAGAACTCCGAGTACCACCGATTGGGCGATATTGCACCAGTTTGTCAAAAAAGCGGCAAATCCGGCGAAAACTCCCCATAACCCGCCCAACACCATATGTGTCCTGAAATTCGCCATTAGCTCCACTCTTTCGCGGCAACTGTAAGCAACAAAGTAAGTACCCCAAACAGCAACAAAAGGTAAAAAAGCAACCCGCAAAGCATCGCCGAGCAACGAATCGCAATTAGCGGCAAGCAGACTCCGTCTATCGGCAGTAACGCTACAGCAATCGCCAACAACAGCAGCAGCCCAATTAGTGCGGCTGCCGCGCTTTTAGTCCCCGACAAATCGGTGCGGCTCAACGTGATTTGCGAGCCGATCGCGATAACTGCATACAGCCATAGCCAAAATTTCCAGTCGGACAAAATTTGGGTTTCAACCCAAACCCGGCAAAGCGTGATAAACGTCGAGCGAAACTGCGTTTTAAATGCCGCTAAACCGCTTTCCGGTAGATCGGGAAACGTCAAAAATTCGGTCGGCAACAGTAACAACGTCAAAAACACTATCGCTGCCACACCAAAAAAAAGCGGGGCAATTCCGATGAAAAAACAACCGAGATTTTGCCAAAAGCTGTTTTTATCCCACTTGTGACTCACCCATCCGAGGTTGCCGTTTTTTTGCGGAGAAAACAAAACAAATTCGGTAATTTCGTGGTGAAACACCACGCAGAGCAAGGCATGACTGAACTCGTGCAACATCACCCCGGGAGCAGTCAGCCACACGTACAATCTCGTCCCGAAGAGCTTGGCGCAACACACCCGAAAACGACCCGAAACAAATTGCAACGCTACTCCGATTAGCAATAGCGGAAAAATTCCGACCGCAAGATACAGCAATGCCAATAACCCGATTCGCCCGACTCCTTCACAAAATTCCGCCATCGTGTTTTTTGTTTACCCTCGAAAGATAAAATAGACCGCCCCCGCGATACAGATGGCGGCATAGAGATAATTCCACGACAGCGATTCTTTCATGTAGAGAATCGAAAACGGCACAAACACCGAAAGCGCGATTGCCTCCTGCAAGATTTTCAACTGTCCGAGCGAAAGCACGTTGTGTCCGATTCGATTCGCCGGAACTTGAAGCAGATATTCAAAGAAAGCAACTGCCCAACTCGCCATGGCGGCGATATACCACGCCCGCCCGGAGAGGTTCTTCAAATGACCGTACCACGCGAACGTCATAAAGATGTTCGAGAGGATCAATAATCCGATGGTAATAAGAACTGGACGCATCTTCTATTTCGTCAACTCCACTGCTACGCTTTTGATCGCTTTGGGGTCGCAGCCATCGGGGAATGAAAAAACGACCCAAGTTGCGTCGTCGGCATCTATATCAACCTCGGAGTGCGCCCGCCCGATCTCCTCTTGAGCCGCATTGAGTGCCCTCGCTCTGAGCTTGCCTGCAAATCCGTATTTGGCGATCACATAAAGTTCAAATTTATTCCCCGCCATTTTCGATGACGTACTTTCCAGCCCGCAACTTTCAAACTCCGGGCTTTTTACCACCGGCAAAGCACCCGCGCCTACGGTTGTTTTTTTTGCGTCGATCGCACTATTGACGGAGCTTTGCCGGTGATTGCGCAAATGGTGCGGCTGATCCGGCAACAGTCTGAATTCCGGGTCGGGGCGAAGCGGTTCAAATGCGGCGCGGCGCTGTTCCCGTCTGGCCTCCACCCCGGCACACCCGGATAAGATGATTGCCGCCAGACAGAGGACAAAATAGAAGTAATTTTTTTTCATTCGGCCTTTTCCTCAAGGCTACCTCTAAA